>NZNW01000013.1 GCA_002695065.1 Salinicola sp.
ATACCGGAGCCCCAGGCACTGATGATGAAGAAGACGGCGGCCACCAGCAGCAGCGTACGGCGGCCGAACTTGTCCGCCAGGCGGCCGGCGAAGAAGGCGCCGACGGCGCAGCCGAGCAGCATCGAGGCGACATTGAATCCGGTGCCGACGCTCTGCGACTGGAAGGCCTGCTGCAGGCCATCGACGGTACCGTTGATGACGCCACTGTCGAAGCCGAACAGGAAGCCGCCGATGGCGGCGACGCAACAGGTGAGCAGAACCACGACAGGGCGTTGTGAAGCAACTTGAGTTGGCATTGTGAAGCTCCGTTGGTGTATCGAGGACGGTGTCGGCGACTCGCGATCAGAGCCAGCCGGCGTCGACCCAGTAGTTGTGTGCGGTGCAGGCGGCCGCGTCATCCGAGGAGAGGAACAGCACCATGGCGGCCACGTGATGGGGATGGATACGCACCTTGAGCTTCTGCTCGGCGACGATCTGGGCTTCGTCCTCGGGGCCGTACCAGCGGGATTGACGCGGCGTCTTGACATTGCCGGGGATCACGCAGTTGACCCGGATGCCGTCGCTGCCCAGCTCGCTCGCCAAGGCCCGGGTCAGCCCCTCGATGCCGGCCTTGGCGGTTTCGTAGAGCACCATGCCGGGCTGGCCCAGGTGCCAGCTGATCGAGCCCAGGTTGATGATCACGCCCTCTCCCCTGCGGCGCATGGCAGGAGCGACCTCGCGGGCGGCCAGCGCCAGGTGGCGCAGGTTGACCGCCATGCGGTCGTCCCAGTATTCGGGCGTGACGTCCTCGAGCCGGTGACGGTCGTCATTGGCGGCATTGTTGACCAGCACGTCGACCTCGCCGATGCCGGCAAGCGTCGCGATCAACGCCTCGGCATCGGTGAGGTCGCAGCGATGAAAATGGACTCGTTCGCCCAGCTCGTCCGCCAGCGCCTCGGCGTCATCGAGGATATCGATGAAATGAACCTGGGCGCGCTGCGCAGCGAAGGCGCGTACCAGGCCCGCCCCGATGCCGGAACCGCCGCCGGTGACGACGACGCGCTTGCTTTCGAGACTGGGATAGATGGCTGACTGCATGAGGTCTCTCGATGGTTAGTAAATACTGTTAACTAAGTGTTGCCGCAGCATGCGCGCTTGGCGAACCGGCCGCCATTGGTCATTGGTGTTAAGACTTAGGTCGCGACGAGAGGAGCGCCTTCGGTGGGAATCGGCCGGCTTTGGTATAGTCGCGGCATCCACCGCCACCCGACGTTGCCATCATCCAATGCATAATGCGTTCACGCCGCAGACCTCCGGCGATCTCAACTACCTCAAGAGCCTCAACCGCAGCACGATCCTGAGCACCGTGCGCCGGAGCCCCGGGTTGTCGCGGGCCGACATCGCGCTGCGAACCGGCCTGACCAAGGCCACGGTGGGCAGCGTGGTGCAGGCGCTGGTCGAGCGGGGATGGCTGCGCGAAGGGGAGCTCCACGCGCGCGGCGGGGGGCGGCCGGGGCGGGCGCTCTACCTGGATGGCGAGCGCCACTACATGCTGGGTGCCGAGGTCGGGGTCAAGGGGCTGCGGCTGGTTGCTTGCAATCTTCTTGGCGTCGTCCTGGCAAGCATTCACCAGGAGGAGCCTCCCACCGATCCTGCCACGACCGCGAAGCGGCTGGCGGCGCTGCTGGTACAGCTGCGTCAGGCGCCCGACATCGCGGAACGCCGCTGCCTTGGACTAGGGGTCGCGGTGCCGGGCCCCGTCTCGCCCAGGGCGCCGATCCTGAGCCTGGCGCCCAACCTGGGTTGGGTGGACATCGACTTCCTGGCGCTGCTGCGCGAGCAACCGGATCTGCCGGACGGCGTGTGGCTGCTGGACAACGAGGCGAACGCCGCCGCCTTCGGCGAGTTCTATTTCTTCGAGGGCGTGCCCCCTGAGTCGATCGCCTACATCAGCGCCGGCAGCGGCATCGGCTGTGGCGTGGTCAGCGGCGAGCACTTTCCGCTGGTGCCGCGGGGCCACCAGGGGCTGGTGGGGGAGATCGGGCATACCGTGATACAGCCGGGGGGCGCGCTCTGCCACTGCGGCAATCACGGCTGCGCGGAGACGCTGGTCAGTGGGTGGGCGCTGCGCGAGGCGCTGCACGTCGACATCGATGCCAGTCTCAGCAACGCGGTTCTGGCCCGGGCCGAGGATGGCGAGGTCCAGGCCGTGATGAAGCGAGCCGGCGAAGCGCTCGGCCTGCTGATGCTCAACCTGCATCACACGCTCAACCCGTCGATGCTGATTCTGGGGGGATCGTTGATGAAGCTGGGCGAGAGCCTGACCGGGCCGGCCCTGGCCTACTTCGCCACCCACCAGAACGACCTGCTCCGGCAGTCGCAGACGATACCCGTCAAGGTGATCGGGGACAGCACCTACGTGGCCGCCAGAGGCGCCGCCGCCCAGGTCATGGCCCGGGCGGCGATCGAGATCTGAGCCGGGTCAGAGCAGCCCGATCAGGTAGGCGAACGCCAGCATCACCAGGCTGAAGAGCCACAGCAGGAAGAAGGAGTAGCGGATATGGCGGCCCATCTCCGCGCCGGCCAGGCCGAGGGCCAGCCACATGGCGGGAGAGAACGGGCTGATCATCTTGCCGACGTTGTTGCCGATCGCCATGGCGTAGACCACGCTGTCGGCGGCGACGCCCTGGGTCGAAGCGACCTGCTCGACCACTGGCAGCAGGGCGAAGTAATAGGCATCGGTGCTGGTCAGCATGTCCAGCGGCACGCCGAAGACGCCGATTACCAGATGCAGGTAGGGCACCATGGATTGGGGCAGCACCTGGGCCAGGTCGGTGGCGATCGACTCGAGCATGCCGGTACCGGAGAGGATCCCCAGGAAAGCGCCGGCGGCGCTGATGATCGACGCCATCAGCAGGGCGCCGGGCGCGTGCGCCTTGATGCGTTCCATCTGCTGGCTGGGCTTGGGGTAGTTGGCCAGCAGCACGACACCGAGCGCCAGCATGAACATGTAGGCTGGCGGCATGACGCCGGATGCCAGCACGCCGATGGTGGCGACGGCGATGGCCAGGTTGAGCCAGAACCGGGGCGGCAGCGCCTTGCCGTTCTCGGCGTCGGCCACCACGTTGTCCGGCGAGGCTTGGTCGGCCTGAGCGGGCAGGCGCTTGATCCGGCCCTGTTCGCGCAGGCCGAGCAGCGCGGCAAAGATCATCAGGATGACGAAGCCCGCGATCTGCACCGGCAGCATGGCGCGCCACAACTCGGTGGGACTGATGCCGGTGACGGCGGCGGCGCGTCCGATCGGGCCCGCCCAGGGGACGAGGTTCATGATGCCGATGCTCGCCGAGACGATCAGCAGCAGCAGGTAAGGACTCATTCGCAGGCGCTGGTAGAGCGGCAGCAGCGCGGGTATGGAGATCAGGAACGTGGAGGCGCCGGAACCATCGAGATGAGCGATGGTGCCGATCACGCCGGTACCCATGGCGACGGCGATCACATTGCCGCGAGTGAGTGCTACCACGCGGTTGATCAGGGGATCGAACAGGCCGACGTCCTGGAGCACGCCGAAGAAGAGGATGGCGAAGATGAACATCACCGCCACGTTGGCGACATCCTGCAGTCCCGACTCGAAGAATCCGGCAATGTCCGTCGGCCCGAAGCCGGCCAGAAGGGCGCCGATCAACGGCACCATCGACAGCGCGATGATCGGTGTGACGCGCTCGGTAAGCAGTAACGCCACGATGGCAATGATGATGCCAAGGCCAATGATCGTGAGCAAGAATCACCTCCGCTAGATGGCATGCGTCACCGGAAATGGTTCGGCATGAAATGACGATGCGGCGGGATGGTAGGCAGAGCCCATTCTTCGAGGCAACTCTTACATAAACGTAAACATTACTGATTTGTAAGGGTTTTATGGTATCTATCGGGTGATGTGGCGGAGGGAATTATCGGCACTCGTCGTTGTAATTCTTGAGGAATTTATCGGGGCGCGAGGCGTACGATACGACACCAACCTTTCCAATCGGAAAGGTCGATGTCGTCTATTCGGTGTCGATTTGTAGACCAAAGTCTAAGCTCTGGTCGGTCCGTGGGTGCTGCGCGATGAAGGGCATTCAAAGGCGTCGAATCACGAGCTGGCTGGCGCCGTTGCCCCTGGGTTCGACCCGTATCTGTAGCGGGATTCGCTCGTGCATCTCCTGCACGTGGGAGATCACGCCGACGCGTCGGCCCTGGGCCTGCAGGCCATCGAGGGCATCCATCGCCAGTGCCAGCGACTCCGGGTCCAGGCTGCCGAAGCCCTCATCGATGAACAGCGATTCGATCGCCAATTGATGCGACGCCATCGAGGCCAGCCCCAGCGCCAGCGCCAACGACACCAGGAAGGTCTCGCCGCCGGAGAGCGAGTGCACCGAGCGCCGCTCGTCGGCCATGTCGCCATCGATCACCAGAATGCCCAGCTCGCTTCCGCCGCGAGCGAGGCGGTAGCGCGGCGTCAGGGCGCGCAGGTGCTGGTTGGCGTGGGTCAGCAGATGGTCGAGGTTGTAGGCCTGGGCGATGCGCCGGAAACGCTTGCCATCGGCGCTGCCGATGAGTCCGTTGAGGCGCTCCCAGCGATCGACCTCGCGCTGGGCCGACTCGCGCGCGCGGGCACCCTCGCGCTGGGCCTGGCGACGGCGGTCGTCCTCGCGCAGGCGGTGCTGAGAGGCATCCCGGGTTTCCTGGCGTTCGTCGCGCTGGCGGATCAACGCCTGCGCGGTCTCGCGTTGGGTGGTCAGGCGCAGCGATAGCGCATGGGTGTTCGTCTCGTCGAGCAACTGCGCCGTGTCCGCTGCTGGCAGCAAGCGACGGCGCTGATCTCGTAGCGCCTCCCGACGCTCCTCGCGCTTGATGCTCGCGGCGTTTCGCTCGCGCTCCTGCTGCGCCAGGGCATCGCGAAGCTGGCGGTGGTCGTCTGCGCTGACACCCAGCAAGCTATCGATGCGTTCGTCATCGAGCATCGGCCGCGCCGCGCGCCAGGCCTGCCAGGCGCCATCGAGAGCTTCAAATTCTGTCTGTGCTTCGGTCTGGCGCTGCTCAAGGTCCGCCACGCGTTGAGTCGACTGCGTGTGTGCCTGGGTCAGGTTCTGCCAACGCGTCTGGCACGTTTCCAGCGCCGCTTCCGCATGCTCTCGGCGCTGCTCCAGGGTGGTTTGCCAGTCGTTGACCGAAGCATGGTGACCCAATCGAGCCGACAGTTGCCGCGAGATATCGTCGCGGGCCTGCCGAAGCGCGGGCAGTGAGGTTTCCAGCGCTTGCCGGCGTTCGTGGCTCAACGATCGACGCTCCTCGAGCCGGCCGAGTTCCAGCGAGAGCTGCTGCCATTCGGCCTCCAGCGGCTGGAGGGCGCGTTCGGCCTCGTCGAGCGCACCGAGCTGATCGCTGGCCTCGCGCCATTGCCGGGTGAGCTGCTGCTGGCGTGACTCGAGCCAGTGATCGGCGTTCTCGCTCTGGCGCAGGGCAGATGCGGCGCTGTGGGCATCGATGACCTGCTCGGCATGCTCGAGCTGGCGCGTCACGGTCTCGAGATGGGTCTCTCGTTCCTGCAGGCCCTGGCGGCAGGCGCGGTAGTCTGCGCTGCACTGGTGATAGACCTGATGAGCGTTCTCGACTTTGCGGCGTTGATCGGCGAGCTGCGCCTGCTCCTGCCGCTCGATCGCCTCGATCAGCGTGGCGTCGGGTCGAGATGGCGGCGAATGGCGGTAAGGGTGATCGATGCCGCCGCAAACCGGGCAGGGCTGGTCGTCGCTCAACTGCTGGCGCAGTCGATCGACCGCGTCGCTGCGCGCGGCGCTGGCACCCTCTATCTGCTGGCGGACCGCGGTCTCCTCGGCCTCGGCAGCGGTGAGCTGCACCTTCGCGCGCCTGCCCTGGGCTTCCAGATCCGCCAGTCGCTGGCGTTCGCTCTGGAGTTGGTGCTGCGTGGTGCTGCGCTCCTGGCGCAGGCGCTCACCCTCGCGCCAGTCCTGCTGAAGGGTCTGGAGGGCCTGGAGGTCGCGCTGGGCTCGATCGCGCCGATCGTTCAGGGCGCTGCGGGTGTCATGAGCGAGCTGGCGTGAATCCACGCCTTCGCGCTCGCCGAGAAGGCCAACGAGCGTCGCACGCTGTCGCTGCAGCCGCTGTTCGAGCGACTGACGGGAGGCCACCAGTTGCCGGTGGCGTTCGTCGTCGGCCTTGCTCGTCTCGGCAAGCTGGCGGTGTTCCTGTTGCTGCTGCTCCAGCCGCTGTTGCTGGTGTTCGAGATCGGCCGCCAGCCGGCGGGCCCGTTCCAGTTCGGGCTGCGCGGCCTGATAGGCGTTTCTCGCCTGCTCACGGGCTTCTCGTGCCGCGCTCAATTGCGGCTCGAGCGTGCGTCGTTCGGTGTCGCACGCTTCCAGCTGGCGTCGTTCGTCTTCCAGTGTCTGCCGGCGGGCGGTCAGCGACCGTGCCAGCGCCTGACGACGTTCGGCACGCTCGCGCCAGGGTGCCAGGTCGTCGAGCTGCGCCAGTCGTTCACGCTGCGGCTGGCTCTGCTGCCAAGTCTGTTCGATCCGCTGCCATTGCGCATCGGCCTGCTGCCACGCCTGATGAAGCTGGGCATCGCGTTCGAGTTCGACGGCCTGGGTCTGGTGGCGGTTCAGCTCCGCCTGGAGCTCGGCCAGCGCCTGCTCCTCGATCTGGGCTTGGCGTTCGAGTTCAGCGCGGGTCTCGGCATCCACCGGGAGGGAATCGGCCAGCCGCGCGTCGATCGCCTCGAGCGCGGTTTTGGCATCACGCACGCGTTGATAGGCGGCCTTGGATATCTCGGAGTAGTGCTGGGTGTCGGTCAGTCGTTCGAGCAGCTCGCTGCGCTCGTTGTCGTCGGCCTTGAGGAAGGCGGCGAACTCGCTCTGGGCCAGAAGCACGGCGCGGGTGAACTGGTCGAACTTGAGTCCCAGCCGCTCGGGCAGCAGCTTCTCGAACTCCCGGGTCTGGGCGGTGAGCAGCTGGTTGGCGTCCAGGTCGGTCAACGACTGCTCGGCTTTCTGCAGGCTGCCGTCGACCTTGTCGCGGGCGCGGCGCACCGACCAGCGAGCGCGGTAGCGACGGCCGTCGCGACCGACGAAATCGACCTCGGCAAAGCCGCCGACACAGCCGCGGCGCAGCAGGGTACGGGCGTCGGCGGTGGTCAGCGTGTCGGCGTTGACGTCGGCGATCTGGGAATCCCGCCGTGGCGCCTGGCGCAGGCGCGGCGTGCTGCCGTAGAGCGCCAGGCAGAGTGCGTCGAGCAGGGTGCTCTTGCCGGCACCGGTGGGGCCGGTGATGGCGAACAGGCCCTGGTCGACCAGCGGTGAGGCGGTGAAGTCGATCTCGTGGCGACCGGCCAGCGAGGCCAGGTTTTCCAGCCGGATGGCAAGGATCTTCATGCCTCGACCTCGCTGTCCTGAACCTGTTGCAGCAGGGTGGCGAAATCGGCCAGCACGTCCTCCGGTGGCGGGTTGCCGTAACGACTCTGCCAGGTCCGCGTAAAGATCTCCTGCGGGGTCAGGCTGTCGAGATCGACGTTGGCGGCATTGTCGTCACGCCCGCCGGCGTCGGGGTAGCGGCTGTGAATGCGCAGCAGGCGCAGCGGCTTGTCCGCCATCGCCGCTTCGACGCGCGCTCGCAGGTCGGGGCGCGGTGCGTCGAGATCGACCCGGATCTCCAGCCATGGCCAGCGCTCCCGGGGCAGTTCGGCGTCGATCTCCAGCGTCTCGAGCTCCCGTTCGACCTCCTCGAGGCTGCCCGGCCCCACGCGGCGCAGCGCCACGTGGCGCGGTATCGGCAGGCTCTCGATGGCCTCGAGCTCGGCGCCGTTCAGGCTCACTTCGAGCACCTGGTGCGGATAGTGGCTCTCGCTGAAGTCCAGCGGCAGTGGCGAACCGCTGTAGCGAATGCGGGTTTCGCCGACCTGCTGGGGGCGATGCAGGTGGCCGAGCGCGACGTAGGCGATGGAACTCGGGAACAGCGTCGCCGGCACCGACTCCTCGCCACCGATGACGATGGGGCGCTCGCTCGCCTCGGAGACGGCGGCGCCCTGCAGATGGGCGTGGCTCATCGCCACCAGTGCCTGGCCCGGCCCGCGGCGGGCCTCGGCGGCTTCGACCAGTTCGCCGTGAACCCGGGCGATCCCCTCGCGATAGTCGTCGACATCGCCACCGGTGACCTCGGCCGGGCGCAGGAAGGGGAGCGCCAGACACCAGGCCCCGAGCACGCCGTCGGCGTCGTGCAGCGGGACCAGCAGGCGGTCGCTGTCGAGACGGCCGTCGTCGAGCCAGTGCACCCGCCCCAGGGCGTGGGTCTTGAGGCTCTGCATCAGCGGCGCGGGCAGCTCGATGCGCGAACCGCTGTCGTGGTTGCCGGCGATCATCACGATCTCCAGCGCCGGCAGGGCGGCGTGGGCGGCGACGATGAAGTCGTAGAGCAGCTCCTGGGCGCGCAGCGAGGGATTGACCACATCGAAGATGTCACCGGCGATCAGCAGCGCATCGGGCTGACGCTCGACGAGCGTCGCCAGCAGCCAGTCGAGAAAGGCGCGATGCTCGACATGACGTTCCTGGCCGTGGAAGGACTGGCCCAGATGCCAGTCGGCGGTGTGGAGGAGTTTCATGGCGTGGCGCCCTGTGACATCGGAGGAGACGAAGCGGTAAAAGCGTCGCCAAGTGTAACGCGACGTCGCGTCGATTGAAGGAGAATCGCGAGTGGAGGTCGACACTTTCCGCGGCTAGGCTGGTGTCCTCAACCTGGATGACGGGAGGCGCGGGATGGCGCTACACGAATGGAATCTGACGCCCGAGGCGGCGATCGCACTGCAGAAGCAGCTGGCGCCGAGAATCGTGCGCGAGGACGCGCTGGGAGAGGTCGGCCTGATCGCGGGAATGGATATCGGCTTCGAGGATGGCGGGGAGACCACCCGCGCGGCGCTGGTGCTGCTCGAGTGGCCGTCGCTCGCGCTGGTGGAGCAGGTGGTGCATCGCGAGCCGACGCGCATGCCCTACGTGCCGGGGCTGTTGTCGTTTCGCGAGATTCCGGCGGCGCTGGGGGCGTTCGAGCAGCTCTCCCAGCGCCCGGACCTGGTCATGGTCGATGGCCAGGGCATCGCCCATCCGCGTCGTCTGGGAATCGCCTCGCACCTGGGGCTGTGGCTCGACCTGCCGACCATCGGCGTGGGCAAGAGCCGGCTGTGCGGCCAGTTCGGGGAGGTACCGTCGGTCAAGGGTGGGTGGACGCCGTTGACCGACCGGCGACGAGAGGAGGATCCGAACGACGTCGCCCTCGACGAGCGCGGACGCGTCACCATCGGCGCGGTGTTGCGCTCGCGGGAGGGGGTGAAGCCGCTGTTCGTATCGCCCGGGCATCGCATGTCCCTCGATGGCGCCGTCGACTGGGTGGTGCGCTGCCTGGGCAGGACCAAGCTGCCGGAGCCGACCCGGCTGGCGGATCGGCTGGCGTCGAGGAAGGGCGAAGTGGCGGTCAGCGGGCAGCTGTCGCTGTAGCCTCCGATTGCAAGAGGCGCCCCAGGCTCAGGATGCGTCGAGGCGCTTCAGGCCCTCAAGCAGTGCCTCGTGAAACCGCTCGGGCTGCTGGATATGCGGTGAGTGGCCCAGGTCGGGGAATTCGACCAGCTCGGCGTCGGGGATGCGTTCGGCGGCGCGTTCGCCCAGCACGTCGTAGTGCCCCAGGGTTTTCTTGACCTCGTCGGAGGCGAGCCCCTTGCCGATCGCCGTGTTGTCCTTCTCCCCGATCAGCAGCAGCGTCGGCACCTGGATCTCGTCGAACTCGTGGATGACCGGCTGGGTGAAGACCATGTCCGAGGTGAGGGCCTGATCCCAGGCGACGAGATCCCCCTCCGGCCCCGCGTACATACCGGCCAGCATGTCGACCCAGCGGTCGTAGCGCGGCTCCCATTCGCCGACGTAGTAGGTCGACTGCTGATAGCGGCGGATCCCCTCGGCGTCTTTCTTCCGCTCGCTGGCGTAGGCTTCGTCGATCGGCTGATAGGGCACGCCCATGGCCTTCCAGTCCTCGAGGCCGATCGGGTTGACCAGCACCAGTTTCTCGGTCTGCTCGGGGTACATCAGCGTGTAGCGGCTCGCCAGCATGCCGCCCATGGAGTGGCCCATGATCGTGACATCGTCGAGATCGAGGCTTTCGAGCAGGGCGTGAGTGTTGGCGGCGAGCTGGTGGAAGCTGAACTGGTACGCCTTGGGCTTGCTCGACTTGCAGAAACCGATCTGATCCGGCGCGATCACTCGGTAGCCCGCTGCGTTGAGACGCTCGATGGAGTCTTCCCAGGTCGCGGCGCAGAAGTTCTTGCCGTGGAGCAGCACGATGGTGTGGCCATTGGGCTCGTCGGCAGGGACGTCCAGGTATGCCATCTGCATCTCTTGACGCTGAGAGGTGAAGCGAAAGCGCTCCACCGGGTATGGATAGTCGAAGCCTTCCAGTTCGGCGCCGTAGCGTGGCGTTGTCTTGCGATCTGGCTCGGCGGCGTCGGCTTCCTGGGCCTCGGCGCTCACCGATACGCCAGCCAGCGTGGTGCCAAGGGCGAGGCTCAAGGCCGGTAGCCAATGGCGGTAGGGAGAGGCCGGGGTCGCTGACATCGCTTGCATGCATCGCTCCTGATGGGGCTGAGTGGGAAAGTGCTGGGAGGGAAAGTGCGTTGATACGGTTTTAGACGACGGCGTCGCCGATAGTTCAAACGATATCCAGCGACACCGGCTCCCGGGGCGCCGGGAAGGCGTCGTCGAGCCGGGTGAGGTCGTCATCGTCGAGTTCGATGTTCAAGGCTTCGGCATTGGCCTCGACGTGGGCCAGGGTCGACGCCTTGGGAATGGAGACGACCGATCTCGGCCCCTCGCGGTGGCCGCTGACAGGGCGAATGGTCCAGGCCAGCAGGATCTGTGCGGCGCTGGCGTCATGCTTGTCGGCGATCTCGTTGACCACCGTGGAGGAGAGCAGCTTGGCGCGCAGTCGACCTCCCTGGGCCAGGGGGCAGTAGGCCATCACCGGGATATGGTGATCCTGCATCCAGGGGATGACGTCGACCTCGATGCCGCGGGAACCGAGATGATAGAGCACCTGGTTGGTCGCGCAATCGGCGGCGGCCGGCAGCGCATCCATGGCTCTGAGGTTGCCGGCATCGAAGTTGGAGACGCCAAATCGGCGTATCTTGCCCTGATCGCGCAGTCGCTCGAACGCCTCGAACGTCTCTTCCAGGGGAATGCTGCCGGGCCAGTGCAGCAGGTAGAGATCGAGCGTCTCGATCCCCAGCCGTTCGAGGCTGCCTTCGCAGGCGGCGATGGCGCTGTCCCGGCCGGCGTTCCAGGGGTAGACCTTGGAGACCACGAAGGCGTCGTCGCGACGATCGCGTATCGCTTCGCCGACGACCTCCTCGGCACCGCCGTCGCCGTACATCTCGGCCGTATCGATCAACGTCAGGCCCAGGTCCAGGCCGTGCCGCAACGCCGCCACCTCCTGCCGGCGCGGCACCCGATTCTCTCCCATGTACCAGGTGCCCTGGCCGATGGCCGGCAGGGATAGAGGCGACTCTTCCTGGCTTCCTGGCATCACAATCTGCGGCAGCGAACGTGGCATCGAAAACTCCGGTTCGTGAAAACGTTACTGTTATGCTGGTCGCCACTCGCGAGTTTCGCAAACCACGGCGTTGGCAGATCGTGTTCGTCGGCCACCGTGTAACGTTGCCCGACTGTGTGCCCCGTCCGTTGGTTTCCCGTGAACCGCCTCGCGGTGCGGGTGAACGTCTCGCGGTCATCGTCCACCGGTTTCAGGAGAACCCCCATCGAACCCTCTTCGCTCAGTCGGACCCGGGCCTGGGTCGAATCCTTCGTCGTCGCCCACGACATCTGTCCCTTTGCCGGGCGCGAAGTGCGTCGGGACGCCATTCGCTACGCCGTGGCCGAAGCCAGCGACCTGGAAGGGCTGCTCCACGAGCTGGTGGCCGAGTGCCGGCGTCTCGATGCGGACGCTGGCCTTGCCACCACGCTGCTGATCGCGCCGGTGGGCATGGACGACTTCGACGACTACCTGGACTGGCTCGAGCTGGCCGAGCGGCTGATGGAGGAGCTGGGATATGCCGGCATCTATCAGCTGGCCAGTTTCCACCCGGACTATGTGTTCGAGGGCGTGGCGGCGGACGACCCCGCCAACGCCACCAACCGTTCGCCCTGCCCGATGCTGCACATCCTGCGGGAAGCCGAGCTCGAGCGGGCGATCGCGCACCATGCCGACCCCGAAGGCATTCCCGAGCGCAACATGGCGCTGTTGCGAGCCCCGGGATCGCGGGCCCTGGCCAGATCCCGACAGTTGCTGGATCGAACGTCCGACGGGCCCGGTGAATAGGCTATGCTGATAGCTGGCGCCGATGTCGTCCGACATCGCGTGCAACGGTTTGCCATCGTTTCGTCTTTGAATCGTTCCTTCCGGAGAGACCATCATGCAGAGCGTGACGCGAGGCGGCGTGGCCGTCGAGGTCGGCGGTGATTTCCCCGCCGTTGGCGACAGAGCCCCCGCCTTTACCCTGACCAATGCCGAGCTGGAGGAGGTGTCGCTGGCGGACTTCTCCGGCCGATGCAAGGTGCTCAACATCATCCCCAGCGTCGACACCAGGACCTGTGCGATGTCCACGCGCAAGTTCAACGAGTACGCCAGCGGGCTCGACAATACCGTCGTGCTGGTGGTGTCGGCGGACCTGCCCTTCGCGCAGAGCCGGTTCTGCGGTGCCGAAGGGTTGGATCGCGTCGTCACGCTCTCCAGTTTCCGCCACCCCGAGTTCCGCGAGAGCTACGGTGTCGCGCTGCAGAGCGGCGCCATGGCCGGACTGTGCGCCCGCGCGGTGATCGTGCTGGACGAGCAGGACACGGTGGTACACGCCGAGCTGGTCAGCGAGATCAAGAATGAGCCCGACTACGATGCAGCGCTGGCGGCCCTCGAGGCGTGAGGATGGAGATGGCAGGGGGACAGAGATGGCGGGAGGGATGACCTCCGAGCCATGTGGTCTACACTGATTCTCGCCCATCCACCGCGATGGTCGATTGCATCGAAACGTCACATCAAACCAGAAGGAGCTGACGATGACGATCAAGAAATCCGGATCCGCCGAATGGAAGGGTAGCCTCAAGAAGGGCAAGGGCGTCGTTTCCACCGAGAGTGGCGCCCTCGAGCAGAACCCCTACGGTTTCAATACCCGTTTCGAGGGTCAGCCGGGCACCAATCCCGAAGAGCTGATTGCCTCCGCTCATGCCAGCTGCTTTTCGATGGCGCTGTCGATGATGCTGGGCGAGGAGGGCATCGAGCCCGACAGCATCAAGACCGACGCCACCGTCATCATGGAGCAGGACGACAGCGGCTTCACCATCACCGAAGTGCAACTCAAGACCGTGGCCAAGATTCCGGGAGCCGACCAGGCGACCTTCGACAGCGCCGCCCAGAAGGCCAAGGAAGGGTGCCCGATCTCCAAGTTGCTGAACGCCAGGATCTCGCTGGACGCCAAGCTGGAAAGCTGAACCTCCGGCGACGGGAAGAACCGGCCCTCGAGGCCGGTTTTTTTGCGTCGGGCTGGGCCGCGTCCTGGCCCCGCGGCTGCGTGAACCGCACTGACGGAACTTGCAAAGTCTGGTAATGTCGTGGCCCCCTTCATGCGCCGGGCGGCATCCTCCGTCGTACATCCGTGACGCACGTTGGCTACTGGACACCTGCACGTTTCAACGCCTCAGAAAAAGAACACGGCTATGGCTAACGCACCTCAATACGATGCGGCTCCGTCGCGTCCGCTGTCACGCGGTGACATCAAGATCCTGTCGCTCTCCGCCCTGGGTGGCGCGCTGGAATTCTACGACTTCATCATCTTCGTCTACTTCGCCACCGTGATCGGGCATCTGTTCTTCCCGCCCGACATGCCGGAGTGGCTGCGGATGGTCCAGACCTACGGTATCTTCGCCGCCGGCTATCTGGCGCGTCCGCTGGGCGGCATCATCATGGCGCACTTCGGCGACCTGCTGGGCCGCAAGCGCATGTTCACGCTGTCGATCTTCCTGATGTCCGTACCGACGCTGCTGATCGGCTGCCTGCCGACCTACGATACCATCGGTTATCTGGCGCCACTGCTGCTGGTGCTGATGCGGATCCTGCAGGGCGCGGCGGTCGGCGGCGAGGTTCCCGGTGCCTGGGTGTTCGTGACCGAACACGTCTCGCGCAAGGACGTGGGGCTGGCCTGCGGCACGCTGGCTTCCGGGCTGGTGGCCGGCATCCTGATCGGATCGGTGATCTCGGCGTTCCTGAAGTCGTACTGCACGCCGGAGGAGATGAGCGCCTACGGCTGGCGGGTGCCGTTCCTGATCGGCGGCGTCTTCGGCTTCCTGGCGGTCTATCTGCGCCGTTACCTGGAAGAGACGCCGGTGTTCGCCGAGATGCGTGCCAAGAAAGCGCTCTCCGACGGGCTGCCGGTCAAGCGCGTGCTCAGTCGCCACATGGACAGCGTGGTGCTGTCGATGGCGGTGACCTGGATTCTCACCGGCGCGGTGGTGGTGGTGGTGCTGATGACGCCGAGCCTGTTGCAGACGCTCTACGGCATCGACGCCTCGCTGGCCAACGTCTGGGCCATCGTCTGCGTGATCATCGGCTGCGTGGTCTCGGGCTGGTGCTGCGATCGCCTCGGCAGCGGGATCACGATCATCGCCTGGAGCCTGCTGCTGGGCGTCGGCTACTGGGTGATGATGCACACGGTGCCGACCAGTCCCGATCAACTGACGCCGCTCTACTGCCTGGCCGGTTTCGGCGTCGGCATCGTCGGCGTGGTACCCACCATTGCGGTCAAGTCGTTTCCGGCAGCGGTGCGGTTCTCGGGACTCTCGTTCTCCTACAACGTCGCCTACGCGATCTTCGGTGGTTTCACCCCGGTGGTGGTGTCGACGTTGATGGCCAGTCATCCCGCCGCGCCGGCCTACTACATCGCCGCGCTGGCGGCGCTCGGCGTGGTGATCGGCCTGTTCCTGCTACGCGCGCCAAGCGGGCAGCGACTGGCGTTGATGCAGAACTGACCTCTCCGTGCCAGGTTCCTGGCCGCATCGGCCCGGGGCCTGGCGACTCGATCCCCGAGTGATCGCGACGACGCCCACGGCCGTCGTTCGCCTGGAACACCGATATGTCCCATGATTCCATTTCGACGCGTCCGCTCTCCCGCAGCGACGTCAAGGTGCTCTCGCTGTCGGCACTGGGCGGTGCGCTGGAGTTCTACGACTTCATCATCTTCGTTTACTTCGCGACGACCATCGGGCAACTGTTCTTCCCGCCGGACATGCCGGAGTGGCTGCGCCAGACCCAGACCTTCGGCATCTTTGCCGCCGGCTACCTGGTGCGTCCGCTGGGCGGCATCGTGATGGCGCACTTCGGCGACCTGCTGGGACGCAAGCGGATGTTCACGTTGTCGATCTTCATGATGGCACTGCCGACGCTGGCGATCGGCTGCCTGCCGACCTACCAAGCCATCGGCTATCTGGCGCCGTTGCTGCTGGTGCTGTTGCGCATGCTCCAGGGGGCGGCCGTGGGCGGCGAGGTGCCCGGAGCCTGGGTGTTCGTCACCGAGCATGTCCAGCGTCGTCATGTCGGGCTTGCCTGCGGCACGCTGTCGGCGGGGCTGGCGGCGGGAATTCTGATCGGTTCGTTGGTATCGGCGGCGATGAAATCGCACTACTCGGCTGGCGAACTGGCCGAAGGGGCGTGGCGAATTCCGTTCGTGATCGGCGGGGGATTCGGATTGATCGCGGTCTACCTGCGTCGCTGGCTGCGCGAGACCCCGGTCTTCGCCGAGCTGCGCGAACGCCGGGCGCTGGCCGCCGAGCTGCCGGTCAAGGCGGTGCTTCGCGATCACCTGGGCGGTGTGCTGCTGGCCATGGCCGTCAGCTGGATTCTGACCGCGGCCATCGTCGTGGTGATGTTGATGACGCCGCCGCTGCTGGCGGCGCAGTACGCCGGGCTGGACGCCTCGCTGGCCAACGTGGTGGCGATCCTGTGCCTGATCGTGGGCTGCGTGGTCGCCGGCTGGTGCGCCGACCGTTTCGGCAGCGGCGCGACCCTGATCGGCTGGAGCGTGCTGCTGGGGACGAGCTACTGGCTGATGATGAGCGTCGTCGGCCAGCGTCCCGACCAGTTGATGCCGCTCTACGCCCTGGCCGGTTTCTCAGTGGGGATTACCGGTGCCATCCCGGCGGTGGCGGTCAAGGCGTTCCCGGCGGCGGTCCGGTTCAGCGGATTGTCGTTCTCCTACAACGTCGCCTACGCGATATTCGGTGGCTTCACGCCGATCATCGTTACCACGCTGATGCGCTGGTACCCGATGTCGCCGGCGATCTACGTCGCCGCGCTATCGGTCATGGGTGTCCTCATCGGCCTGTTTCTGCTGCGCACGCCTGCCGGGCGCCGGCTGGCGGTCATGCCGTCGTAGTCGTAGGGTCCTGGCGCTTCGATGACACCCCGTCGCGCTCCGTGCGCTCCGTGCGCTCGGGGTGTCTTGCGTTAGGCTGGGTCTGGCGCGGAAGCGGCGGCGCGGCTGGGCGCCGGCCTTGGAAGCGCTTACATTGTTGGGCCGGGATTTCGCTGATCGGACGACGCCTGACATCATGATCAATCTCAGACAGATAGAAGCCTTTCGCGCGGTGATGATCCACAAGACGGTGACCCGCGCCGCTCAGACGCTCTACGTCTCCCAGCCGGCGGTCAGTCGGCTGGTTGCCGATCTCGAGTACTACATCGGTTTCGAGCTATTTCTTCGCCACAAGGGGCGCCTGGTACCCACACCGGAAGCGCTGGCCTTCTACGAGGAGGTGGAACGCTCGTTCGTTGGGTTGGAGCGCATCACCGAAACCGCCCGCGACATTCGCGAATTCCGTTCCGGACGGCTGTTCATCTGCGCCATGCCGGCGCTCTCCATCTCGTTGCTGCCGGACATCGTCCACCGTTTCTCCCAGCGCTATCCGGCGGTGTCGATCTCATTGCAGGCCCACAGCTCCAAGCGAGTCGTCGAATGGGTCTCGACCCAGCAGTGCGATGTCGGTTTCATCGGACTGAGCTTCGAGGACCCGGGGGTCGAGGAACGGACCATGATCGAGGCGCCGCTCAAGCTGGTGATGTTGCCGAATCATCCGCTGGCAGCGAGGCAATGGGTTCGGGCCAGCGATCTCGCCGGGGAGCCTTTCATCTCCGTGGGGCAGTTCCTGGACGTTCGGCCCGACATCGATCGCGTCTTCGCCGAGGCGGGTATCAAGCGCGACCTGCGCCTGGAGACGCAGCTCTCATCGGTGGCCTGCGAAATGGTACTGGCGGGGGCGGGTATTTCCCTGATCGAACCGGCCACGGCTTACAGCTACGTGAGCCGTGGGCTGGCGGTCCGGGATTTCGAGCCGTCCATCCTGTTTCGATACAGCGCATTACTACCCGCTTTTCGCCCGCCTTCCCGGCTGGCCACCGAGTTCATCAAGGCGGTAGAAGGGCCCTAGTGCGCCAGTTGGAGGGGGCAAAGCCTTGAATCGCCAACAGCCATAACATTAATGAATAGCCGGCATTTAAAACGGCATTGGGCCTGATGGAAAAACGACGATAGCTTGCAGGACAGCCGCTTCAACTAGCGAGCTGATCCGTTCACGACTCATAACGACGCATAAAAACAACGGAGTTAGAGTATGAAACGCAAGCTAATGGTCTGTGCCGTCATGGCACTCTCCACCGCTGCCACCGTGCAGGCGCAGGACAAGCCGACGCTCTATCTGGGGGCTTATGGCGGGTCCTTCGAAGGTATCTTCCGCGATTCCATCATTCCCGCGTTCGAGAAGGCTCACAACGTCGACATCGTCTACGTTCCGGGCAATTCCACCGACACCCTGGCCAAGTTGCAGGCCCAGCGCAACGATCAGCAGATGGACGTCGCCATCATGGACGACGGCCCCACCTATCAGGCGATCAACTACGGGCTGTGTCAGTCCCAGGATCAGGATTCCAGCCTCGACGCACTCTACGATTTCGCGCGTTTCCCCGACGACAAGGCGGCGGGCATCGGCATCATTGCCGGCGGTCTGGCCTATAACAAGGCGATCTTCGACGAGGAGGGCTGGGCGGCGCCCGACTCCTGGGACGACCTTCGCGACGAGCGCTTCGCCGGCGCCATCAACGTCCCCTCCATCAGTAACAGTTATGGGCTTTATGCGCTGGTGATGATGGCACGCATGAATGGAGGCGGCGAGAGCGATATCGAGCCGGGTTTCAAGGTCTTCGAGCGTGACATCTCGCCCAACGTGCTCTCTTTCACGCCGTCCCCCGGCAAGACGTCCGAACTCTACCAGAACCACGAGATCGTAATGTCGGTCTGGGGAAGCGGTCGCGTGCAGTCGCTGGCCGATACCGGTTTCCCCATCGAGTTCGTCTACCCCAAGGAGGGGGCAGTCGCCCTGGTCCAGGGCGCCTGTCTGGTCGAAGGGTCTAGCCATGCCGACCTGGCCCAGGCATTCATCGACTACCTACTGACGCCTGACGTGCAGATCTTGTTGGCGCGCGAGCGCGGTAACGGTCCCACCAACAAGCAGGTCGAACTGCCCGAGGCGCTGGCAGCCAAGGTTCCCTACGGCGACCGCGTCGCCAATCTCGTGACGCTCGACTGGGATACGGTCAACGAGAACCGTCAGGCCTGGACCAATCTCTGGAATCGACGCATCGAGCGCTGATTCGGTGCCGTCTCAAGATCATTGTCAACGGTAAACCCATCAGCGGGTGGCGCTGCCGCCATGGACGGCGCCGCCCGGGAGTGACTGAGCATGAGCTTCCTGACTCTCGATTCCTTGACCAAGCGCTATGGCGATACGACCGCGGTAGACACGCTCGATCTCTCCATCGAGCGCGGCGAGTTCGTCTCGCTACTGGGCCCGTCGGGCTGCGGCAAGACCACGACACTCCAGATGATCGCCGGTTTCGCGCTGCCAAGCGCGGGACGCATCGTCATGGATGGCAGGGACATGACAGATCTGGCGCCCAATGCCCGCGGTTTCGGCATCGTGTTCCAAAGTTATGCGCTGTTTCCGCACATGACCGTCACCGAAAACGTCGGTTTCGGTCTTGAGATGCGCAAGATCACGGCGCCAGAGCGACGTCGACGCATCCGTCAGGCATTGGGGCTGGTTCGCCTGGATCATCTCGATGATCGCTACCCGCGAGAACTCTCCGGCGGCCAGCGCCAGCGCGTGGCACTGGCGCGAGCGCTGGTGATCGAGCCGCCACTGCTGCTGCTTGACGAGCCGCTCTCCAACCTCGATGCCAAGCTGCGCGAGGAAATGCAACTGGAGCTGCGCAACATCCAGCGCAACGTCGGAACGACCACGCTGATGGTGACGCACGATCAGGGTGAGGCACTGTCGATGAGCGATCGGGTGGTGGTGATGGATCAGGGCAGGGCGATGCAGATCGCTGAGCCATTCCGTGCCTACGAAGAGCCCGCCGACATCTTCGTTTCGACGTTCGTCGGCAAGACCAATCTGCTCGAAGGCCAGGTGGCCGCTGGCACCAACGGGCAGCCCTGCGTGGACCTTGGGGGGCAGCGCCTGGACCTGTTCGGTGCGGGCATGGTGGGGGACGGACCCGTGCGGGTGTCGATCCGGCCCGAGAGGCTAGAAATGACGGCCTGTCGTCAGGGGCTGGTCGACGGCAGGGTCCAGACGCGCCAGTTCGCCGGCGACCACTGGCTCTATCAGATCGACACGCCGGTCGGTCTACTGCTGGCGACCTGCCCCAACTGTGGTCCGGCCAGCTTCGATGTCGGCGACGAGGTCGGCGTGCGCTGGACACCGGACTCGATGCGCCTGTTGAAGGACCGGCCGAAAACGACGCTGTCGCTTGGAGGCATGTCATGACCGAAACGGTAATGGAGACAATGCGGCCGAGGTCGCCGAACCGCGCCAGGCACCTGGAGCGTTGGTTGCCGCTGTGGCTCACCGGGCCCGCCGCCGTGTTCTTCCTGGTGCTGCTGGGCATGCCGCTGCTGATGACGCTGGCGCTATCGTTCTACACCTTCGATTATACCGCCGGGATCGATAAGACACTGACCTTCGCCAACTACGCTGAAGTGCTTTTCGACGGCTATTTCCACGAGATTTTCCTGCGAACCTACGCCATCAGCCTCGTCACCACGGTGCTCTGTGTGCTGCTGGGCGCGCCCGAGGCCTACATCCTCTATCGCATGCGTAGCCCCTGGCGATCGATCTTCCTGCTGGTGACGCTAGGGCCGCTGTTGATTTCGGTGGTCGTGCGAACCCTGGGCTGGGTGCTGCTGATCGGCGGCAATGGCCTGCTCAGTCAGCTGTTGCAGGGGCTGGGGTTGGCCGGTTCGCGCGGCGTGAGTCTCATGTACACCCATACCGGGGTGGTGATCGCCATGGTTCACGTGCTGGTGCCGTTCATGGTGATTTCGGTCTGGGCGTCGTTGCGCAAGGTCGATCTGAGTACCGGAGATGCCGCACTTTCGCTCGGCGCCAAGCCGTTCACCGTGATGCGCCGGGTGATCTTTCCGCAGGTCCTGCCGGGCGTGCTGTCGGGCAGTCTGATCGTGTTCGCGCTGACAGCGAGCTATTTCGCCACGCCCTCGATCATCGGCGGCCGGCGCCTCAAGGTCGTCGCCACCAGCGTCTACGACGAGTACCTCAGCACCATGAACTGGCCGCTGGGTGCATCGATCTCGATCGTGCTGCTGCTGCTCAACGTGATCATCGTCATGAGTTACAGCAGATGGGTAGAGAGGCGTTTTCGCCGCACCCTGGGGGAGGGCTGAGCATGAGTGTCGACAGCCGTCGCAACGGGCGCCTGGCGCTCGCTTTTCATACCCTGTTCGTGATCTTCCTGCTGGCGCCACTGGTGGTGATAATCCTGGTGGCCTTCACGCCCAAGGGCTACCTTTCGTATCCTACCGCCGGCTTCTCGCTGCGCTGGTTTCGCGAGATTCTGGAACGGCCCGACTTCATCGACGCCTTCTACCATAGCCTCAACCTGGGCATAGTCTCGGCAACGCTGGCGACACTGTTGTCGATCCCGGCGGCGTTGGCGCTGGCGCGTTTCCGTTTCGCGGGGCGCGAGTTTCTCAATGGCCTGTTCCTCTCCCCGTTGATGATCCCGCACATCGTGCTCGGGGTGGCATTCCTGCGCTTCTTTTCCGAGATCGGTATCGGCGGCACCTTCGCCTCGCTGGTATTAGCCCACGTCATCATCGTCATGCCCTACACGCTCCGCCTGGTGCTGGCGGCGGTGATGGGGCTCGATCGCGAGACGGAGCGCGCCGCCGTTTCGCTGGGGGCGAACCCGTTCACCAGCTTTCGTCGGATCACCTTGCCGCAGATGCTGCCCGGCGTCGCAGGTGGCTGGATGCTGGCCTTCATCACCAGCTTCGACGAACTCACCATGACCGTGTTCGTCGCCTCGCCGAGCAACACCACACTGCCGGTCAAGATGTACAACTACATCGAGCAGACCATCGATCCGCTGCTGGCCTCGGTATCGACCGTGATCATCGTGCTGACCGTGGCGTTCATGCTGGTGCTGGATCGCTTCTATGGCCTGGATCGGGTGCTGAGCGGCAAGGGTTAGAGCAGGGGTTCGGCGTTCGCGCGTCGAGCCGGGGCGACCGCCGTTCATGGCGGTGCAATCGAATCGGTGACAGCCGTCAGGGCTTGGGATGGGTTATGGCGAATTACGATTTTGCGGTGGTCGGTGGCGGTCTGGTCGGTAGCGCCATCGCCTACGGATTGTGCGGCGAGGGACATCGGGTCGTCGTGATGGACGAGGGCGACGTCGCCTATCGCGCGTCGCGGGGCAACTTCGGCCTGGTGTGGATCCAGAGCAAGGGGTTGGGCATGCCCAACTATTCGGACTGGAGCCAGAGTTCGTCACGACTGTGGCTCGAACTGGCGCCTGAGCTCAAGGAGTTGACCGGCATCGATGTCCAGCACCAGCGCAGCGGTGGCGTGCATATCTGCCACACCGAACGGGAGTGGCTGCAGCGCCGCGAGACGATGGATCGGCTATCGCGCGAGACCGAAGGGCGGTTTCATTTCGAGATGCTCGATCACCGGGCGCTGGCGTCGCTGGTGCCCGCGATCGGGGGTGATGTCTTCGGCGCCTCGTGGACGCCAATGGATGGCCACGCCAACCCACTCTACCTGTTGCGTGCGCTGCATGCCGGAATTCACCAGCGGGACGGTGAATATCGCCGTGGGGGCCCGGTGCGTCGTATCGCGCGGGACGGTGGGGCGTTCCGGCTCGAACGGGATGGCGAGAGTGTCCACTGCCAACGGGTGGTGCTGGCCGCCGGTCTGGGCAACAGAGGGCTGGCGGAGCAGGTTGGACTCGAGGCACCGCTGCTGCCCAACCGCGGCGAGGTGATGATCACCGAGCGCGTCGCACCGCTGCTGGACATCCCCACGACCTACCTGCGCCAGACTGGCGAGGGTTCACTGCAGATCGGCGACTCCCACGAGGATGTCGGCATGAACGACGGCACCCGCACCGAAGTCCTGGCGGATATCGCGCAGCGGGCGTTACGGGCCTTTCCTCGCCTGCGCGATGTGCGCATCGTCCGGAGCTGGGGAGCGTTGCGGGTGATGACGCCGGACGGCTGTCCGATCTACCAGGCCTCCGTCACTCATCCGGGAGCCTACCTGGCTTGCTGCCACAGCGGCGTGACGCTGGCGGCGGCACATGCCAAACGTCTCGCCCCCTGGATCGGCGGCGGCGAATACCCCGAGGAGATCGTCCCACTCACCGCGGAGAGATTCCATGTTCGCGTATCTGAAACGGCCTGAAGAGGGCCGTACCGTCACCATCGAGTATGAGGGTCGAAAGCTGATCGCCAGGGCCGGAGACACGGTTGCGGCGGCACTCCTCGCGTCCGGTATCGATCGCTTCCGGTCCACGCCGGTCAGCCAGTCGCCGCGAGGCCCGTGGTGCATGATGGGCGCCTGTTTCGATTGCCTGCTGGAGATCGATGGTGTGCCCAACCGCCAGGGATGTCAGGTTACGGTGGTCGAGGGCATGACGGTGAGAAGCCAGCAAGGCGCACGGAGGGTCTCGCCATGAAGACGATTCCACTGGCGATTATCGGTGCCGGCCCGGCTGGGATTGCGGCGGCGCTAACCGCAGCACGCCATGGGCTGAAGCCGGTCGTTTTCGATGAGCAGCCCGCACCCGGCGGACAGATCTACCGGGCACTGGAATCGACGCCGCTGCGCGATCCCGAACTGCTGGGCCAGGATTACTGGCACGGACGATCGTTGATCGAGGCACTGCGACGCGAGTCGGTCGACTATCGCCCCGGCCATATGGTGTGGCAGTTGACCCGGGATGGTGAGATCGGCGTGCTCGCAGGTGACACCGCAGCGTTGATCCGGGCCGAGCGCATCGTTCTCGCCACCGGTGCCCAGGAACGGCCATTTCCCGTCCCCGGCTGGACGCTGCCCGGCGTCATGGGCGCCGGCGCCGCTCAGGTACTGCTCAAGACCTCCGGTGTCGTCGCCCAGGCTCCCATGGTCCTGGCCGGTAGCGGGCCTCTGCTCTATCTGGTGGCGGTGCAGTACCTGCGTGCCGGGGCGAAAGTTGCCGCCATTCTCGAGACGACATCGAAGGAGAACCGGCGACTGGCCCTGGCGCATATCGGCGGGGCCATCAGAGGCTGGCGCTACCTGAAGAAAGGGGCGGAGCTACTGCGCGAACTGAAGCGCGCCGGGGTCCGTCACGAGCGTCACGTCGTCGCGTTGCGCGCCGAGGGTGATGAGACGCTGACCGGCGTGGGTTGGCGGACGGCCGACCGACCCGACGACTGGCAGCACTGCGAGGCGACCACGCTGCTGCTCCATCACGGCGTGGTGCCCAACGTCCAGATGACCAGAGCGCTTGGCGGCGCGCACGACTGGTCCGAACAGCAGCTCTGCTGGCGGCCGCGGCGGGATGCGTTCGGCCGCAGCGACATCGAGAACTTCTTCATCGCTGGTGACGGTGGCGGGATCGGAGGAGCACGCGCGGCCCAACTTCAGGGCGAGCTAGCGGCGTTGGCGGCGCTCGAATCGCTGGGCCATATCGATGGCCCCACGCTGGCACGCGAGGCTGCGCCAGCACGCAGGAAACTCGACGCAGAGCTCGTCGTTCGTCCCTTCCTGGATGCCCTCTATCGGCCAGGCGACAGCTGGCGACGGCCGGACGACGACGTCGTGGTCTGCCGTTGCGAGGAGATCTCCGCCGGCGAGATCCGCCGCGTCGCCAAGCTCGGCTGTGCGGGCCCCAATCAGATGAAGTCTTTCACCCGCTGCGGCATGGGGCCCTGTCAGGGACGCTTGTGTGGTCTGACGGTGAGCGAGATCCTCGCTGCGGAAAACGACCAGAGTCTGGAGCAGACCGGCTACTACCGCCTGCGTCCGCCTTTCAAGCCCATCACTTTGGGGCAACTGGCCAGCGCGGCGGGGGGTGCCCCGGAAGCGCCGGCGCGGAACGAGACCGAGACCGCTTCGTGAAGCCCACGGCGCTAGTCATCGGGGGCGGTCTACATGGCGCGAGCGCGGCGACGCAACTGGCGCGTAGCGGCTTCCGGGTGACCGTGGTCGAGAAGAACTACGCCGGTCGGCACGCCTCCGGCGTCAATGCCGGGGGCGTGAGGCGGCTGGGCCGGCATCCCGCCGAAATCCCGCTGGCGGTCGCTGCCCTCGCGCGCTGGCAGCGACTCGAAACGCTGATCGGCGACGATGGCGGATTCCATCCCTGCGGCCAGATCAAGGTGGCCGAGAACGACGAGGACATGGCCAGGTTGGTGTCGCGTGCGGCCGAGGTCCGCGAGCTCGGCTTCGATCATGAAATCATCCTCTCCCGGGAAGAGCTGCGCCGACGCGTGCCGGCAGTGGCACCGCACTGCGTGGGCGCGCTGGCCTGCGATGGCGATGGTGCGGCCAATCCCTACCGCACGCTGACCGCTTGGCGTCGACAGTCACAGCGCGAAGGTGCGATATGGCGGGAAGGCGTGCAGGTGACCCGCGTGGACCGGGTCCCCGGTGGCGGCTGGCGACTCTCCACCGATCATCCCGATCTGCCCGGCCTGGATGCCGATTGGCTGATCAACTGCGCCGGCGGCTGGGCGGGTGGGTTGTGTGGGGCACTCGACGAGTGCGTGGCGATGCAGCCCCAGGCGTTGATGCTGACGATCACCGAGCGCGTGACGCCGTTTCTCGGCCCGGTGATCGGCAGCGCATCGCGCGCGCTGTCATTCAAGCAGATGGACAACGGCAGCGTGATGATCGGCGGCGGCATCGCGGGATGCATCGATACCGGCGGCGAGCATGCAGACGTGCGCCTGGCGGGCCTGGCCCAGAACGTGCAGACCGCGCTTGGGCTGTTCCCGTTCATGCGCGACGTTCGCGTGGTGCGCACCTGGGCGGGTATCGAGGGGGTGACCGGGGATGGCATTCCCGTGCTGGGCCTGAGCTGGCGACATCCGAGGCTGATCCACTCCTTCGGCTACTCGGCCCACGGCTTCCAGTTGTCGGCCATTACCGGCGAAATCGTCCGGGACCTCGCGCTGGAGCGGGAACCCGCGTTGCCGATCGCGCCGTTCGACATACGACGTTTCGATTCGTCCTCCGCGGCTGCGCGGGCGAGTCATACACACTGACGGCATCGGCCGTCGACTTTTCGACAGCGATCGACAGGAGCGTTCTTCATGAGCGATATCAAGCGTCATATTCCGACACCCATCATGCACCGTGTGGTCGAGGCCAACGGTTTTCTGTTCCTGGGAGGAATCGTGGCCGAGGACCGGTCTCAGGACATGGCAGGGCAGACTCGCCAGATTCTGGACAAGATCGATGCCTACCTCGCCGAGGCGGGTTCCGACAAGCACAAGATCGTCGCGGCGACGCTCTATGCGACCGACCTAGGGCAGAAGGATGCCATGAACGATGTCTGGAAGGTCTGGCTGGATCCGGCGCCATTGCCGGCGCGGGCAACCCTGGGCGTGAGCGATCTGGCTCCGGGTGCGCTACTGGAGGTGGTCGTCACTGCGGTCAAGTGATCGGCCGTCATCCCCGGGGCTTTGCATCGGGGTGGCAGCCCCCGTTCGGGCCGCATCCACCAGCGCCCGGATCAACCGTTGTTGCGAGCGGCTGAAGAGCAGGAACTCCGGATGCCACTGCACGCCAATGAGAAAGGGGTGGCGGTCGCTCTCGATCGCCTGCACCAGGTCGTCGCGGTCATGGGCGACCACCTTCAGCCCGTCCCCCGGCCGATCCACCGCTTGGTGGTGAAGGCTGTTCACGTGGCAGTAGCGGCGGTTGAGAATGTCGGCCAGCTGGCTGAATGGCTCGATCTCGATGCGCTTGCGCGGCAGCACCATGCGCCGGTTCCTAATGTGGCGATAGGTCGTCTGGATGTCCTCGATCAGGCTGCCACCGCAGTGGATGTTGATGATCTGGGCGCCGCGACAGATGCCCAGGATCGGTATCCGCTCCGGTAGATAGCGGGCCAGCAGTTCGAGTTCGAGCTCGTCGCGGGCGGGGTCGATGCGAACGTCGAGTTGCATCTCGCCGCCGTAGCGCTGGGCACCGATATCGTCGCCCCCGCCGATGATCAGGCCGTCCACCGGCCGTCGCAGCGGACGCGCGGGCGAGATCCGCAGCGGCCTGCCTCCGGCGCGCCAGACCGAGATCCAGTCGCACCACCAGGCCAGGAAGCTCTTGTGATCCGAGGTGGTGATACCGATCAGCGGCCGGCTCGTCCTGCGTGTCGATCCGGATCGCCGTTTACGTTCGGATTGGGCTTGCGTCGAATCCATCAGTGGCGCATCCAGTGGCGCAGGGAGTCGAGCCAGCGGCTCAGGGTCGGCTGGGTGAGGTGCGCGCGGTAGGCGGCGCTGCGTTCCGCCAGGCGGTCCGGATCGGCGGCCAGGCGTTCGACTTCGGCCCAGCGATTCCATTCGACGCTCACGCCCCACTCCGGGTCCGAGAGCGCGGCGTTGGGGAGGCGGTAATGATAGGTCGGCCGGGGCTTGACCAGCGTCTCCCGGAGCAGCGCGTTGGGGTGGTCCGGCATCAGCCAGGCGAACAGCGGCAGCAGATCCAGCTCACGGTTGCGGGTCGGGTTGGCAACCAGGTAGTCGTCGATCAGCGCCTGCAGCGTGGGAGCGTAGTCCGGCGCCAGTATCCGGCGGGTGTAGTCGCTGTGGAACGGGCGTGTATGGGGCAGCATGTCCCGCGTCACGTCGACGACGATCTCGTCGCGCAGCCAGTCGGCGAGTATCAGATAGGCTCGCAGGTAGGCCACCACGCTCTCGACGTCGGGAGAGGGGATTTCCGGGTTGAGGTGGAGACCGAAGCCGTACAGCAGGCTGGCATCGGTACCCTCCGCCCCGTGCCGGCGCAGCGCCGCGAACAGCTCGTCCAGGCGCTCCAGTTCATGCCAGGGAATCGGCGGGCAGACGATCTCCGTCGGCACCAGGCCCGCCACCATGTCGCCCAGCCACTCCCGGGTGCGGCTGTGCAGGCTGGCACGCAGATGCTCGCCGATGCCCGGCGGCTGGCCGTCGATGGCGCGGGCACGGTCGAGCAAGCGCTCGTCCGGATGGACGTACTTGCTGTCCAGTTCGACATGGAAGACGCCCCATGGCGTCCCGGTCACCTGAAGGCGATGCGCGCTATGCTGCTGGACGCGACCGCCGAACGTCATCTCGACCAGGCGTGCCGCCTGAATGGGGCCGATGCCGGCGAACTCGATCTCGACACCGACCCGGCGCGGCTGGTCGTCGGCGTTGGTGGTGTACGTTGGCGCGGTGAGAGACACGATGGGCTCCTTGCCGATTGCTGTCGCCTGGATGAGCGTCGAATGGGCGCCGGAAGACACGGCAACGGCGTTGGCAGAGCGGTGATTCGCTCCGCTAAGCCTAGCAGTCCTGGCAGGGGATGACAGTCAGCCCCAGTGGGTCAGGATGACGCCGCCGAGAATCAGTCCGCCGGCGAGCAGCCGCTCGCGGCGCAACGGCTCCTTCAACCAGATCACGCCGATGGCGATGGCGAACAGCACGCTGGTCTCGCGCAAGGCCGCGACCAGCGCGATCGGCGCCTGGGTCATGGCCCAGATGGTGATGCCGTAGGCGCCGAGGGAGAGCGCGCCGCCGATCAGACCGACCCGCCAGTGGCGGGTCAACTCGGGCAGCGTCCGAGCGCCGCGCATGGCCACCAGCGCCAGCAGCATGCCGAAGCCGTCGAGCAGGAACAGCCAGATCACGTAGCCGATCGCATCGCCGTTGGCGCGTGCGCCGCTGCCGTCGGCCAGGGTGTAGCCGGCGATGAAGGCGGAGGTCGTCAGGGCATTGACCAGCGAGGCGCGTTCCAGGCGCGGCCCCTTGCCGCCCCGGAAGGCCATGCACAGGATGCCGAGGACCAGCACCGCGATCCCCGCATAGCCGATCCACGAGGGGTGCTCGCTGAGTGCGAAGACGCCGATCAGCGTCACCAGCAGCGGTGCGCAACCCCGGGCGATGGGGTAGATCTGGCCGAGGTCGCCGACCCGGTAGGCCCGGGCCAGGAACACGTTGTAGCCGATATGCAGAACCGCCGATACCGCCAGCCACGGCCAGGCTTCCGCCCGCGGCAGCGGCACGAAGGCGACCCCGGCGAGGGCGATCACAGCGCAGGCGGCCTGAATCAGCGAGATGCTCAGCAACCGGTCCAGGCCCACCTTGACCAGCGCATTCCAGCTGGCGTGCATCAGGGCACCGGCCAGCACGGCGAGGAAGACGGGCGTCGTCAACGCAAATCCTTTTCACTGCGGGTATTCGAGGGCAATGACGCTACGGCTGTCATTCAATTGTCATATCTTGCCACAGGCTTCGGGTGATCGTCGCCCTGCGCCACGGTAGGATGGCACGACCATGATCGGTGCCTCATCGATCCCCGTCGCCCCGTGAATCCCGGAGAACGGATGTTCAGCGTCCTGCATGCCAATCATCTTGAAGATCTGCACGACCTGGCATTGGCGCTGATCAAGCGCCATCGACTGCCGCCACTGACCCCGGAGACTTTCCTGGTGCAGTCCAACGGCATGGCCCAGTGGCTGCGCCTGTCGCTGGCCGAAGCCGACGGGATCGCCGCCTCGGTGGATTTCCCGCTGCCCTCGAGCTTCGTCTGGCGTGCCTACCGCGCGGTGCTCGAACAGGCCGGAGGGGAGGACGAGGGGCAGTCGATTCCGCTGCACTCGCCGTTCGACAAGCGGCCGCTGGCGTGGCGTATCTTTCGGCTGCTGGAGAGCGCGGTCGCCGCGGAACCGGTCGTATTCGCGCCGCTCGCCCACTATCTGGGCGCCGGGCCGGCTGGCGCGATGCCAGACGCTGCGGGGGGCGAGTCCGGTGGCGAGGTCCCTGCGATGACTGGCGTGCAGCGCAGGGCGGCCGAGCAGGCGGAGCGCAAGCGCTGGCAACTGGCGGTCCGCCTGGCGGATCTGTTCGACCAGTATCTCAACTATCGCCCGGACTGGCTGGCAGCGTGGGAGGCGGGGGAGGAGTCGCCTCGGGACCTGCCCGTCGACCAGCGCTGGCAGCCGGCGCTATGGCGGGCGCTGATCGATGACGCCGGGCCCGACGAGCGGGCGTTTCACCGCGCCAACCTGCATGGTCGTTTCCTGCACGCCGCCAGGCGACTGCAGAGCTGCCCCAGGGGGTTGCCGCCGAGGCTCTTCGTCTTCGGCATCTCGGCGCTGCCGTCGCAGACGCTGGAGGCGCTGCATGCGCTCTCCGGGGTCATCGATGTGTTTCTGATGATCACCAACCCCTGCCGCCACTACTGGGGCGACATCGTCTCCGACCGCGAGGCGATCAAGCGCGCCGGTCGGCTCTCCGCCGAGGCGGTGGCACGCCAGCAGGCCCGCCACCCCGAAGCGCCCTGGCTCGAAACGCTGGACGAGGAGGCGCTGCACCTTCAGGCCAACCCGCTGTTGGCCGCCTGGGGCGCCCAGGGCCGCGACTTCATCGTCGGTCTCTACGAGTTCGAGAGCCAGGATGGCGGTTTCGACGTCGAGACCGATCTCTTTCGCGACCCGGCGGCGGACGCTGAATCGGCTGCCGAACGAGCGCCCCTGCTCAACCAGTTGCAGCAGGACATCCTCGATCTCAGGCATCCGGGGGAGCGCACCCGGGAGAGCGGTAAACGCAAGATCGCGGCGGACGACGCCTCGCTGTCGCTGTTCAGCGTGCATTCGCCGCTGCGCGAAGTGGAAGTGCTGCACGACCGGCTGCTGGCGGCCTTCGAGGAGGCCAGTGCCGAGGGGGCGCCGCTGCGGCCGCGTGACATCCTGGTGATGGTGCCGGAGATCGACGTCTACGCCCCCTATATCGAAGCGGTTTTCGGCCGGCTGCCCACGGACGATCCGCGCCATATCCCCTTCACCATCGCCGACCAGGTTGCCAGTGAAGCGCATCCGATGATGGTGCTGATCCTGTCGCTACTGGAACTGCCCGAGCGGCGGCTGGGGGTGAGCGAACTGCTCGATGCGCTCGATGTGCCGGCGTTTCGGGCCCGTTTCGCCATCGACGAAGCCGAACTGCCGCGCCTGCGGCGGTGGCTGGCGGACAGCGGCGTGCGCTGGGGACTCTCGGGCGCGCATCGCCAGGCGCTCGGGTTTCCGGCGCTGCACGAGAACAGCTGGGCGTTCGGGCTCGAACGCATGCTGCTGGGGTATTCCACCGGCGCTTTGCCCTCCACCGGCCCGATGCCGTCGGGGCGATCCTCTGGGGCCGTCCACCGGCCCGATGCCGCCGGGCCGCAAGTACCGAACGGGACGTCTGCCGACAGCGCGTGGCAGTTCGACGCCATCGTGCCCTACGACGAGGTGGGCGGGTTGGAGGCGGATCTGGCGGGGCGGCTCGCCGAGCTGATGCAGGTGCTGGCCGCCCAGTGCGAGGCCCTGAGCGAAGCTGGCACGCCAGCGGGCTGGCTGATGCGACTGCGATCGCTGATGGAGGCGCTGTTCGCGCCGACGGCACTGGACGAGCACGATGTGCTGGCGCGGGTGGACCAGGCGCTGGGCCGCTGGCAGGAGAGCTGCGAGCTGGCCTCGTTCTCGCAGCCGATCGGCCTGGCGGTGGTGCGCGATGCGCTCAAGGCCGAGCTCGACGACGGCGGCCTGGCCCAGCGCTTCCTCGCCGGCAAGGTCAATTTCGCCACGTTGATGCCGATGCGTGCCATTCCGTTCCGGCAGGTCTACCTGCTGGGGATGAACGACGGCGCCTATCCCCGAACCCGCCAGCCCCAGGACTTCGACCTGATGGCGCAGCGCCCGCGGCCGGGGGATCGCTCGCGCCGCGACGACGATCGCTACCTGCTGCTCGAGGCGCTGCTCTCCGCCCGCGAACGGTTGACGCTGTCGTGGGTCGGCTTCGACCAGCGCGACAACACGCCGCGACCGCCCTCGGTGCTGATCGGCGAACTGCTCGATACCCTCGAGCAGGGCTGGCGTCCGGCCGGCCCTCCGGGGGATGGCCCGGCGGTGGACGACGAGACGGCGCTGGCGGCACGGCTGATCGAGACCCACCCGCTGCAACCGTTTTCGCGTCGCTACTTCCAGGCCGACGATCCACGCTACACCTTCGATGCCAGTTGGGCGCCATTGCACGACACCCGCGACGATGCCGAACGGGACACCGGGCAGAACGTCGCCGAGCCGGCCCCGCCCCCGTCGCCGGACGAAGCGCTGGCGCTGGCCGACCTGCAGCGGCTGCTGCGCCGCCCCTGGAGCGTCTACCTCGGCCGCCTGGGAGTGCGTTTCCAGGAGGCCGAAGTTCCCGACGAGGATAGCGAGCCTTTCGTCCTCGATGCGCTGGAGGACCACACCGTCAAGCGCGAACTGCTGGACGCCGGGCGCCGCGGCGAACCGCTGGTGCAGATGGCGGACCGGCTGCGTCTGGCGGGGCGCCTGCCGGCTGCCGGTTTCGGCCTGGCCACCATCGAGCCGACGCTGAAACGGCTGGAGACGCAACTGGAGACCTGGCGACGATTGACCGCGACCGCCAGCGAGCGGGAGCCGCCACTGCTGCGTTTCGAGGCAGCGGCTGCCGACGACGTGCCGTCGCTGGCGCTGGAGGCGCGCGTCGACGGACTGTTCACGGACGAGCAGGGCGGCTGCCGATTGATGACGCTGGAAACCAGCCATTTCGGTCACTTCAAGCCCGAGGGCGACGGCCCGTGGAAGAAGCTCGGCAAGCCGCATCGACTCCATGCCGGCTATCTGCGCTGGCTGCTGGTCAATGCGGCTGGCGAGGCGTCGTGTCACTGGACGGCGATCTTCGAGGATCGCTGTCTCGATTTCCCGCCGCTGGAACGGCTCGAGGCGAGGCGGCGACTGACAGCGTGGTTGGCGAGCTGGTGGCGGGCCTGGTGCAAGCCGCTGCCGGCCTCGGGGGAGCTGGTCCGCACGCTGTGGGGCCAGTGCCGTGCCGAGACGCTGCAAGCCCTGGCCGCGGGAGAGGCGCCCGAACCGGCGTTGCGGGAGCGGCTTGCCGCGGACTACGAGGCCGGCAACTACCAAGTCGCGGCGCTGGTCCAGCGAGAGGGCGGCCTGGGCCAGCTCTGGCGTGACTTCGAGGCGTTCGAGGCGGCCGGTGGCGTGGCCGAGAGCGTCCGCCACTACCAGCCGCTGCTGGAGGCGATGCGCCAGGCGTCGCAGCGCATTCATCTTCCGAGGGGCGACTCATGACCGACAGCCGCGACCGTGCCGATGCCGCGATGGACGAGGAGGTCGTCCCGCTGGCGCTCGACGGCCTGCCGTTGACCGGACGGCATCTGATCGAGGCCAGTGCCGGCACCGGCAAGACCTTCACCCTGGCGGCACTCTACGTTCGCCTGGTGCTGGGGCCGCTACCCGGGCGCGAGGCGGTGGATTTCCCGCGTCCGTTGACGCCGCCGGAGATTCTGGTGGTGACCTTCACCGAGGCCGCCACCGCCGAGCTTCGCGGGCGTATCCGCGCGCGCCTCAAGCAGGCGCGTGACTGGCTGCTGGCCCGCCCCGAGGACCGCGCCGACCCGGTGCTGGCGACCCTGCTGGCACCGCTTGCGGCTACCGGAGAGACCGCCTGCCGCGGCGGGGCCAAGCGGCTGGACCAGGCCGCGCGACTGATGGACGAGGCGGCGATCTTCACCATTCACGGCTTCTGCCAGCGCATGCTGACCCGCCACGCCTTCGACGCCGGCGCACGCTTCTCCGCCGAGCTGCTGCAGGATGGTCAGGCGCTGCTGGCTCGGGCGGTGGAGGATTACTGGCGGTGCGAGTTCTATCCGCTCGACGAGCGCTGGCAGCGCCAGATCCGCTCGCGCTGGAGCGGGCCGGAGGCCCTGACCACCGCGTTGCGGCCGTTGCTGAAGGATGGCGAGCCACAGCCGCTGTGGGTGGATGGCGTGGCGGTGACTGCGCCCACATCGCTGGCGGCGTTGCTCGGCGGTTTCGAGCGTGAAATGGAGAAACGCCAGGAGATCGAGTCCGCCCTGCGCGGGCACTGGGATGGGGAGGCGATCCGCCAGACGCTGCAGGGGGCGTTCGACGCCGACGCGCTGAAGAAGAACAGCTACAAGCCGGAAGAGCTCGAAACCCGTCTCGCCGCCTTCCAGAGCTGGCTCGAGCAGGGCAGTTTCGACAAGGCGGAGGATGTCACCGACAGCAGCGGCCGTTTCTGGCTCAGCCAGGAGAAGCTGGCGGGCGCGACGAAGAAGAATGCGGCGGTGCCCGAGCATCCGTTCTTCGGCTGGCTGGATCGGCTCGCCGAGGCCGGCACGCCATTCGATGCGATTGCCTCTCAGGTGCTGGTGCACGCCCGTGACCGGATCGCGATAGCGTTCGCGGAGGAGAAGCGGCGCCGCGGGCTGTGGGAGTTCTCGGATCTGCTCAACGATCTCGATGCCGCCCTGGCGCCGGGCCGGAACGGCGGCGATGCCGCGCTGCGGCTGGCGGCGCGTATCCGCCAGGAACTGCCGGTGGCGCTGATCGACGAGTTCCAGGATACCGATCCGGTCCAGTACCGGATCTTCTCGCAGGTCTATCGGGCCCCGGAGAGCGACCCCACCGCCACCGCGCTGCTGATGATCGGCGATCCCAAGCAGGCGATCTACGCCTTTCGCGGTGCCGACATCCACACCTACCTGCGCGCGCGTCGGGCCACGCCGAGCCGCTTCACGCTGATGCGCAACTTCCGTTCGACACAGACCATGGTCGAGGCCACCAACGCGCTGTTCCAGCGTCACCCCCAGCCGTTCGGCAGCGCCGAGATACCGTTCGTGGCGATCGACTCCCAGCCCAAGCCGACGCGGCTGGTCGACCGAGACGGTGGGCCGGTGTCCGCGCTGGGAGTGTGGTGGCCGGACACCGAGCGCTACAGCCAGGGCGATTATCAGGCGACGATGGCGTCGGCGACCCGGGCCGAGGTCCAGCGGTTGCTGGAGGGCGAGTGGCGCTTCGCCGGCGCCACCGGCGAGCGTGCGGTCCAGCCGGCCGATATCGCCATCCTGGTACGTAACGGGCCGGAGGCACTCAAGGTGCGACGGGCGCTCGCCGACGGCGGGATCCGTAGCGTCTACCTCAGCGAGAAGTCGAGCGTGTTCGACACCCCGCAGGCGTTCGAGCTGTTGCAGCTGTTCGAGGCGGTGGCCCAGCCGCGCCAGGATGCCCGGCTCAAGGCGGCACTGGCGACCCAGTTGCTCAACGATTCGCCGCGGGCCCTGGAAGCGCTGCTGGCCGACGAGCTGGCGTGGGAGCGCGAAGTCGAGCGCTTCGGCGACTACCATCGCCAGTGGCAACGGCGCGGCGTACTGCCCATGTTGCGCAGGGTGATGCAGGATTTCCGCGTCGCCGAACGGCTGGCCCAGCGCGTCGACGGCGAGCGGGCGTTGACCGATCTGCTCCATCTCGGTGAACTGGCCCAGAACGCCCAGCAGCGGCTCGATGGCGAACAGGCGCTGCTGCGCTGGTGGCACCGGGCGCTGCAGGAGGGCGTCGCGACGTTGGACAGCCAGGCGCTCAGCCAGCGTCTCGAGAGCGACGAGGATCTGGTCCGGGTGGTCACCGTGCACAAGTCCAAGGGACTCGAGTATCCCATCGTGTTGCTGCCGTTCGTCTGCTCGCATCGGCCGGCGGAGCCGGATCGCCGGACCGGACTGCTGGCGGTGAGGCCTCCCGGCGACGAAGGCAGCGTGCTGGTGGCCTCGCCTGACGACGATCACCAGCGCGAGGCCGATCTGGCGCGACTCGACGAGGATGTCCGTCTGCTCTACGTCGCGCTGACCCGTGCCGCCTACGCTTGTCGACTGGGTGTCGCCCATGTCGGTCGCGGGCGGGGCCAGGGCGGCTGCCTGCACGAGACCGCGCTGGGCCGGTTGCTGGGCAGCGCGCAGACGGACGATGGTGCGGCGCTGCTGGATCGGCTGCGGCAGGGCCAGCGCGACGGCTGGCTGGCGGTCGAGCCGCTGCCCGAACCGCCGGATCACCGGCTGCGAGCGGCGATGGCCGCCCCGGAGACCAAACCGGCGCGGATCTTCGACGGCGAGATCGACGATGACTGGTGGATCGCCTCCTACACCTCGCTGATAGCGGATGCCCGTCGCACCGTGGGCGAGGAGGAGGAGGCGTGGAACGGCGACGACACCGGCGATGGTGGGGGCGAGGATGCGGTCGCGGCCAGCGAGGACCTGCCGGCGACGCTGGACATCGAGGTCAGCCGCGAGCGGGATCCGGTACCGCGGCCCAGTATCCGTGCGCTGTTCGATTTCCCGCGGGGGCCACGCCCGGGAACCTTCCTGCACGGCTTGCTGGAAACGCTCGACTTCGATCGCCTGGACGAGCCCGGCTATGCCGTGGCGCTGCGCCGGGAGATCGACCGCCGTCTGGCGACCAGCGGATTCGATGCCGAGTGGGCGCCGCTGTTGCAGGCGCTGCTGCTGGAGCGGCTGCGCTCGCCGTTGATGGCCGTCGACGGCCACTCGGTGCGCCTCGATCGCCTCGAGTCATGGCGGCCCGAGCTCGAGTTCTGGCTGCCGGCATCGGCAGCCTGGAGCGAGCCGCTGGATCGTCTCGTCTCACGGCTCGAGCCGCTGCCAGGCCGACGACCCCGGCTGACGCCGCGCAAGCTCAACGGCATGCTCAAGGGCTATATCGATCTGGTCTTCGAATCGGGAGGGCGCTGGTACGTGCTCGACTGGAAATCCAATCATCTGGGCGATACGCCGGACGACTACCAGGGCGAGCGCCTGGCCGCGGCGATGGTGGATCACCGCTACGACCTGCAGTACGTGCTCTACGTGCTGGCGCTACACCGCCTGCTCGCGTCGCGGCTGGAGGATTACGATTACGACCGGCACATGGGCGGCGCCTGCTACGTCTTCCTGCGGGGACTTTCCGAGGCGCCGCTGTCCATGGCGCCCAAAGCCGCGCCTGAGTCTGCCAAGGCGCCCAAAGACGCGCCTGAGTCTGCCATGGCGGCCCAGGGCGCGTTCGAGCCTGGCATGGCGTCCGAAGTCGCCCCCGGGGTGTTCCACCGGCGCCCGTCGCGGGCGTTGATCGAGGCGCTGGATGCGTGGCTCGAGGGTGACGCCGGGCCGGCGGGCGCGTTGCTGCGACAACCCACGGAGATACCGACATGAGTTGCCGACCGTCGACAACGCAGCCGAATCGTGGGGCGAGCCCCGGCTCGCAGGGCGCGGACCAGTTCTCGCTGGCCCTGGATGGCGACGACGCCCCCATGTCGCCGACCGCGGCCGAGGCCGGCGCGCTCAGCCGTGACACCCTGCTGGCGGCGCTGTCGCTATGGGTGGCGCTGGGCTGGCTGCGCCAGTTGGACCGCCACTTCGCGCTCTTTCTGCTCGAACGCGATCCCGCCGCCGATCCGCTGGTCGGCCTGGCTGCAGCGCTGGTCAGCCATCAGGTGGGCCGGGGCCATGTCTGCCTGTCGCTCTCCCGGGTGCTGGACGCACCACGCTCCGCGCTGTCGTTGCCGCCCCTGGAGAACGAGGGCGAGAACGAATCGGCGGAGGCGGTGGTGCTGCCGGAATCCCTGCTCGACCCGGTCACGCCGGCGCGATGGTTCGCCGCGCTGATCGGCTCCACCACCGTTGCCGAGGCGACGGCGGCCGAGGGGCTCGCCACACCGCTGGTCGTGGACGGCGACCGGGTCTACCTGCGCCGGTACTGGCAGGCCGAGAGCGCGGTGGCGGCACGACTGCGCCAGCGTCTGGGGCCGCCGTTGGCGGTTGACGAGGGGCTGTCCACGCGACTGCAGGCTCTGTTCGCCGGCAATCGGCGCGAGCAGGGCGAACCTGACTGGCAGCGCGTGGCGTGCGCCCTGGCGCTGCGGCAGCGGCTGACGATCATCTCCGGCGGGCCGGGAACCGGCAAGACCACCACCGTGACTCGCCTGCTGGCGCTGCTGCAGGAGCAGTCGCTGTCGGGCGAGGGCGAGCCGCTGCGGATACGGCTGGCCGCGCCCACCGGCAAGGCGGCCGCCAGGCTATCGGAGTCGATCGCGGGAGCGGTCGGCCGGCTGGAGGTCTCCGACGCCGTGCGCGCCGCCATACCCCAGGAGGCGCAGACGCTCCACCGGCTGCTGGGGGCGCGCCCGGACACGCGCCACTTCCGCCATCATGCCGAGGCGCCGCTGAGCCTCGACCTGCTGGTGGTGGACGAGGCCTCGATGGTCGATCTCGAGATGATGGCGGCGCTGCTCGATGCCATGCCGGCGGAGGCGCGCCTGATCCTGCTTGGCGACAAGGATCAACTGGCCTCGGTGGAGGCGGGCTCGGTGCTGGGCGATCTGTGTGCGGGGGCCGGCGACGCCGGATACTCCGAGGCGACTCGCGACTATCTCCAGGCGATCGCGGGCGAGCCGTTGCCCGTTGCCGCCGAGACCAATCCGCTGGCCGATCACGTGGCGATGCTGCGCCGGAGTTTCCGCTTCCGGTCGGACAGCGGCATCGGGGCTCTCGCCAGGGCCGCCAACGCCGGCGATGGCCGCGACTTCACGCGGCTGTTGAAATCGGGTTTCCAGGATGTGGAGACGCTAGACATCGACGCGGCGGCATTCGAGCGGGCCGTGGTGACAGGCTACCGGCCGCTGTTCGAGGCGCTACGTGGCGGGGCGGACGTGGCATCGATTCTTGCCCTGCAGGGCCGCTTCCAGGTGCTGTGCGCCCTGCGCCGCGGGCCCTGGGGCGTCGAGGGGCTGAACGATCGCATCGCCCGGGCGCTGTGGCAGCAGGGCTGGATCTCGCGCACCGATGGCTGGTTCGCCGGCCGCCCGGTGATGGTGACCCACAACGACCCCCAACTGGGGCTCTACAACGGCGACCTGGGGCTGACGTTGGCCGATGACGCCGGCCGGCTGCGGGTCTGTTTCCCGCAGGGTGACGGTATCCGCCAGGTACTGCCGTCGCGGCTCGATGCCGCGGCGACGGCATTCGCGATGACCGTGCACAAATCCCAGGGATCGGAGTTCGATCACGTCCTGTTCGCACTGCCGGCGCGGGCCAATCCCATCGTCACCCGGGAGCTGATCTACACTGGCATCACGCGAGCCCGCTCGCGGCTGACGCTGGCGCTGGCACAGGGTGGCAACGACGAGCGGACGTTACGCGAGGCCATCGCCCGGCAGGTGGTCAGGGACAGCGCGATCGCGGAGCGGCTGCTGGGTCTGCCAGGATCATCCGTGCCAAGGGATTCGTCAGGGAGTGAAACATGAGTGTCCACGAGTGGCAGGAACTGACCACGACGGAAATGGCCGGACTGGTCGACGCGGGGACGGTGGCCGTGCTGCCGCTGGCGGCGATCGAGCAGCACGGCGCGCATCTGCCGCTTTCCACCGATCTGGACATCGGACTGGGCCTGCTCGAGGCGGCGGCGACAAGACTCGCACCGGACCGGAACGTGATCCTGCTGCCGCCGCTGGCGCTGGGCTCGAGTCTGGAACACGCCGATTTCACGGGGACGTTGAGCCTGCTGCCGGAAACGGCGATCGCGGTCATCGAGGCGCTGGGCGAGGCGGTGAGCCGCGCCGGTATTCGCCGTCTGGTGCTGTTCAACAGCCACGGCGGCAACAAGGCGGTCATTGACCTGGCCGCGCTCAAGCTGCGGGCGAGGCACGCCATGCTGGTGGTCAAGGCCAACTACTTCCGCTTCACGCCGCCGGCGCAGACGCTGCCCGCCGAGGAACTCCGCCATGGCCTGCACGGCGGCGCGCTGGAAACGTCGATGATGCTACATCTCGCCCCGGACAAGGTTCGGGTTGCCCGGCTGGCCGATGCGGTCTCCGAAGGGCGAATCCGCGAGCAGGCCGGATCGACCCTGGGCCCGGAGGGGGATGCCGGCTACGCCTGGATGGCGCAGGATCTGCACGCCAGCGGAGTGACCGGCAATGCGACCCTGGCCGACGCCGAGACCGGGCGTCGGCTGGTCGATCATTTCGGCGCCCGGCTGGCGCAGGTGATCGAGGAGGCGGGAGAGTTCGATCTCGACACCCTGCGTTGACGCCATCCGGCGTCGGGGTGACGGGGTGCGTCTCCCGAACGCCGATGGTTGCGGCGACGATTGGGTGAGGCTCAGCGCGCCACCGGACGCCGGAAAGGCGTGGCCGATTCCTTCTCGCCGTCGTCGAGAACCTCTTCCAGCCAGTGGCCGGCGCGCTTGGCCTTGGCGTTCAGGTAGCGTCGGTTCTGCTTGGTCAGCTTGCCGTAGACGCCGCGCCGGTTGACCACCTCGACGCCGCCCTGGTCCATGGCGGCGATCTTCTCGGGGTTGTTGGTCAACAGTTCGATCCGCGCGATCTCCAACTGCTCGAGCATCTCCAGCGCGACTTCGTAGGTTCGCTCGTCCTCCCCGAACCCGAGTACCTGGTCGGCGTCGACCGTGTCCAGGCCGCCATCCTGCAGGGTATAGGCACGCAGCTTGTTGGCCAGCCCGATACCCCGGCCTTCCTGGGCGAGATAGAGCAGCACGCCGCCGCCGCGTTCGTCGATGGTGCGCACGCTCTCGCGCAGCTGCTCGCCGCAGTCGCAGCGCAAGCTGCCGAACAGATCGCCGGTGAGGCAGGCCGAATGGAGACGCACCGGCACCGCATCGCTCCATTCGCGGCGATCGCCGATCACGATCGCGATGTGCTCGCGCATGCCGTCGGCCTCCCGGAACATGACGAATTTCGCGCGTTCGGCGTGGGACAGCGGGATCTCCGCGTCACTGGTGCGCTTGAGGAAGCGTGACCGGCTTTCGGAGTAGGCATCGATCTGCTCGGCGGCGACCGCCAGAACGGTGCCCTCCGCGACCAGCGCCTCGACCTGGGCGCGCTGGGCGTGGCTGACCTCGGCGACCACGGCCGCGGGGATCAGCAGGCCGATTCGCATCAGATCCAGCGCCGCCTCGCTTGCCGGATCGGCGGCGACGGGCTGGCGATCCACGGGCAACCGCTGCGTTTCGTCACTGGCCCAGGCGACGATGGCGTGGGCGCCGTCGGCGGGGGCGACCGGCACCAGCCCCACGCGCGGGCCGAAGTCGATGCCCAGCCGCGCCAGGCGGTGGCGGGTCAGCGCCAGTGCGGCCGGGCCGCCGGCCAGCGCCGGCAGTGCCGCCAGCGCGTCGTCGTCGCAGCCCTCGAGCGGGTGGACCACCACGTCGCCGCTGGGGGCACGCACGAGAACCGGGAGGCCGCGTCGCAGATCGAATATCGCGCGTTCTACCTGTCGCATGATCGTCTCCTTATCCTGTCGTCCATGATCAGTCTCATCTGTGATCGCTATCCGTGATTGGCACCCATGACCGGCGTGAAAGAGCGGCGAGGTGAAACGGAATGACGGCGCTCACCGCCGAACGCTCTCCGCCAAGGGCGATCTTTGTTACGCTGTGATGCCGTCTGGCCAAGGAATGACCGTGACTGCCTCGTCCGATAATCCCGCTCATGCCGTTACACCCACCGTGTCCGCGCCCCAGGCCTGGCGCTGGCTTCGCCAGGTGGCGGCCCTGACCCGTGACGACACCTTCGACGGTACCGTCGTCGATGGGCATCATCGCCTGGAAGTCGACGACGCCGGCGACTGGCGCTGCAGCCATCCGGTCGACGAGGAGGCCGCGCAGCTGCTGTCGATCTGGTTGCCGTGGTGCACCGCGGCGTTGCTCCGGGGGCCACGTGTCATCGCCCAGTTCGGCCAGAGCCTGGACGGTCGCATTGCGACGGTCACCGGTGCTTCCCACTACGTGACCGGACAGCAGAGCCTGGTCCACCTGCATCGGATGCGGGCGCTGGTCGACGCGGTCGTGGTCGGTGCCGGTACGGTCGATGCCGACGATCCGCAGCTGACGGTGCGCCATGTCGAGGGCGACAACCCGCTGCGGGTGGTGCTCGACCCGCGGGGCCGGGTGCCGGCCGACCGCAATGTCTTCCGCCAGCCGGCGGCGCCGACCTGGCACCTCGTCAACCAAGGTGTCGAAGGCCATGGGCTTGCGGCGCATGTCAGCGTCAAATCGCTGCCGCAGGGGGCGGCCGGCGTCGATCCCGCCAGCGTTCTCGCTGTGCTGGCCGAGCAAGGCCATCGTCGGATCCTGATCGAGGGTGGCGGGCTGACGATCTCCCGCTTTCTCGAGGCGGACTGTCTCGACCGATTGCACAGCGTGGTCGCACCCATGCTGATCGGGTCCGGCCGTCCGGCGCTGACGCTGCCGGAGATCGAGACGCTGGAGGTGGCGCTGCGACCGGCCTGTCGCCATTTCCGCCTCGGCCAGGACATGCTGTTCGATCTCGATCTGCGCGATAGAACTCCATCGGCCTCCTGATCTCATCCGGGATGTCCCTCCGCTGCCATCTTGCGGCGAACCGAGGCTGCCCGGCTCGCACGCCGGTCCCACAACAGCACTCCCAATCCCGGCAGGCTGGCGGCGAGCACGAGCAGGCCGTAGGCCACTGAGAGCGCGACTCCCTCCTGGGCCGGCAGGCCGGCCAGGGGCCAGATCACTGCGGCGGCCCCTTCCCTTAGCCCCCAACCGGCGACGGTCAGGGGGATCGCCATGGCCATCAGCAGGGGCGGGATCAGCGGCAGCAACTGCGGGATCGGCCGCTGGAGGCCGAGGGCCTGGGCGGCGCAGAGAAAGACGGCGACGTAGGTGGCGGTCACCAGCAGCGAGCTGAGCAGTTGGGCGGGCCACACGGATGCCGTCAGCAACGCCCGCCTGATGTCCTGGCCGAAGGTCGCCAGGGCCGTCCAGCGCCACCGCCTCGATACGCCGATGACGATGCCGACCAGCAGCAGTGCCGCCAGCAGAAGCCACGTCAGGGTCGTCGCCTGGGCTTGCCACGCCCGGGCGATGCCGTGGCGTAGGTCCGGCGAGAGACAGATGGCGGCGACCGCCACGAGCAGCAGCGCCACCTGTCCGGAGGCGCGCTCGATGATCACGGCGCGAACCGCCGGCCCCGATGCCGGGGGATGGCCGCCACCGGAGTGTGTCCGGGTATTGCCGTGGCGCCAGGCTCGGGCGGCGTCTCCCAGGACGCCGCCCGGCAGCACCTGGTTGAGGAAGGTGGCCAGATAGTATTCGCGGATGGCCACGGGCCACCGCAGCGCGATGCCGATCCGGTGCGCCGTCATCCGCCAGCGCCAGGCCGAGATCGCGACCTGGGGAATGCCGAGCAGGACCGCGACCGCGACCCAGGCCGGCGACAGCGCCATGAGCCGTTCCAGCAGCTGGCCGGTATCCAGTTTCCACGCCAGTAGGCCCAGCAGCGCCAGCGTCACGGCCAGCCGCAGCCAGGGCGACAGCCACCGGTTCACGCTCGCGCTCCCGAGGGCGTTCCGCCGGTCGGGGTCGCCAGCAGATCGCGGTGACCCACGGTCAACGTCGCCCGCTCACGCCGCAGATCGTCGAGACGGCGGGCATGCCAATGGTCGACACGGTCCCGCTGCTGCGGCAGTTGCTCGTGAAGCGCCTTGCGCCAGCCGGCCATCAGCGCCTCGGCGAGAGGCAGCGATTCCGGCCCGAGCCGCCAGGGGGACGCGGCTTCACGGATAAGGTAGCCGCGGCGGTGGAAGCTCTCGCGAAGCCGTCGGGGAGCCTCGCTGCCCACCGCCGGGCCGCCCCCCTTGTCGCGATGCTGGTGGGCCTGGAGCGCGGCGAGCATGAAGCGGTCGTCGTCGCCGTAAAGCGCGCTGCCGCCGGCATCGTGGAAACGGATCAGGCCATCGATACTGAGGGCGAACAGCACCGCACAGCCGCTACGCTGGCAGGCATCGGCCAATGCCTCGATATCGGCGGCCGTCAGCAGGTCGAACAGCGCCGAGGCGGTGACCAGGTCGGCGCCCTCCAGGCCGTGCTCCCAGGCCGCCGTCAGGCTCAGTTGGTCGGTCTCCAGGTGGATCGGCTGGCCGTCGGCACTCGACAGCGACTCGCAGCGAAGTCGGGCCTGGGCCAGCAGCCCGGCGTCGTGGTCGATGAGTCGCCAGGACTGGGCGCCCTGCAGCCGCGGTGCCAGATAGCGCAGATTGGAGCCGCTGCCGCAGCCCAGGTCGACCACGCTGCGTGGTGTCTCGAGCGACCGGGCCTCGCGCGGTGGGTGCGCCGCGGCGCGGCGCGTCAGCCACTGATCCACGGCGTGGGTGAGCTGGGCATCGCGCGCCCTGTGATCGGCGGGCTCCCTCAGCGTCAGCCATTGATCGCTGAACAGCGCGTCGGTGGCGGGTAGCTGCGACATCGGCATCAGCGCGTTGCCTCTGTCATCTTCGAGCGTGTCAGGGCCTGGCCGAAGGCGGCGGCGGCGGTGTGCCAGTCCGTCAGGGTCTCGCGGCACGTTCTGGCCCCTGTCCGGTAGCGCTGGTAGCGCTCCGAATCCTCCAGCATGCGTTCGAGTGCATGGCGTAGCGCCGCGACATCGCCCGGCGGCACCTTGATGCCGGCGGTGTCTGGCAGCGTATGGGCCAGGGCGCCTCCCGTCGTGGTCACTACCGGCAGGCCATGGGCGAGCGCTTCGGTGACGACCATGCCGTAGCCCTCGTAGTGGGAAGGCAGCACGAAGAGATCGGCTTGACGATAATGCTCGGCCAGGCGCTCGGCGGGTTGGGAGCCCAGCAGTCGCACGCGTTCGCCCAGCTGGTGTTCGTCGATGGCCTCGCGCACCTTGGCGACGTAGGCGTCGGCCCGATCCAGCGCGCCGATCAGATCGCATCGCCACGGCAGCGCGGTCAGACCCGCCAGCGCCTCGACCAGCAGATCCTGGCCCTTGCGCGGTGTCACCGTCGCAATGCACAGCAGGCGAGGGGTGCCACTGCCGTCGCCGCTCGCCAGTGGGCCGGTCTGGACGCCGGGCTCGATGACGGCGATCTTGTCGGCCGGCACATCGAAGTCGCGAAGCCGACGGGCGGTATAGACGCTGGTGACGATGACGCTCGCGGCTGCCGCCAGGGCGCGGGTCTCGCTGACGCGGAAGCGCTGCTGTTCCGGGGCGCCCAGGCCGGTCTCGTCGGCGAGTGGATGGTGCACCAGTGCGGTGATCGATAGCCGCGACGCGTGACGCTCGACGATGGCCGGCAGCCCGCCCATGGCGAGCCCGTCGATCACGGCCCGGCTGCCGTCCGCCAGGGCGGTCAAGGCGCAGTCCAGGGCGTGGGAGGCGACGGCATCCGGCTCGGGAAAGCGTCCCTCGAGCCCGATGACGTCGATGCTCCAGCCTGCCGCGCGCAACGCTTCGACGATTCGCGCATCGTAGACGTAGCCGCCGGTCAGTTGGTCGGGGTTTCCGGCGACGATGAGGGTGAAGTCGCTCATAGTCCCCCTTCGTAGCTTGCCCAGGCCACGTGGGACTCGTGCAGGGTCACGGTCAAGGCGGTGAGGTGGCGGCCGCCGTCACCCAGTTCACCCTCGCGAATGGCGTGGGAGAGCCGGTCGAAGACGACCTTGGCCATGAATTCGGTGGTGGTGTTGCGGCCCTTGAACTCGTCGACATCGTCAAGGTTGCCCAGGGTGAATTCACCGAGCACGCGTTTCAGTGTCTCGCTGGCCAGACCGATATCGACGACGAGATCGTCCTGGTCGAGCTCGGGGCGCTTGAAGGTGGCGTCGACCACGTAGGTCGCACCGTGCAGCTTCTGCGCCGGTCCGAAAGTCTCGCTGTTGAAGCTGTGGGCGATCATCATGTGATCGCGAACGGTCAAGCTGAACATGTCTCTCGCTCCTTGATGAGTCGGCCTGGTGGGCGGCCGGTGCCGAACTTGCGTCCTGCTGTCCCTGGCGAATCCCCCCGGTGGCGAGCGCGACACCGGGGCGGTGTGATGAGATTACGTGGCGTCAGCCGTAACGGATGCGCTGGCAGAGCGTGTCGTCGTCACGCTGGCTCAGTCGCTTGAGGGTCTCGGGCAGATCCCGGAAATGGCTCTCCCCGCTGATCAGCACGTCCAGGCAGTCGTGATCGAGCAGCGCCAGCGCCAGGGTGAGTCGCCGCTTGTGATTCCAGCGCGGACGATGCCCGGGCGACACGCTGCCGACCTGGCTCGATCGCAGCGTCAGGCGACGGGCGTGAAACGCCTCGCCGAGCGGCAGATTGACCTCGCGGCTGCCGTACCAGCTCATCTCGAGCACGGTGGCCTCGAACCCTGCCAGTGAAAGCGCGCTTTGCAAGCCGGCATCCGATGCGCTGGCATGCACCACCAGATCCTGTTCGGCCTCGGCGGTCTCGGGGGTGTGGAAATCCACCCCCAGCGCCTCGCCGAGAAAGCGCTTGCGCTCGTCGATATCGATCAGTTGGACGTGGGTCCCGGGCAGTCGGGCGCAGAGCCAGGCCACCAGGGCGCCGACCACGCCAGCGCCGACGACGCTGATCCGGTCGCCGATGCCTGGTGCCGCGTCCCACAAGGCGTTGAGCGCCGTTTCCATGTTGGCGCCGAGTATCGCGCGCTGCGGGGGCACGCCGGGCGGCAGCGGCACGACATCCCCGATGCCGACACGGTAGTGGGTCTGGTGAGGGTGCAGGCAGTAGACGTATCGCCCGTGCCAGTCGTGCGCTCCCTGTTCGACGACGCCGACATTGGAGTAGCCGTATTTGACCGGGCCGGGAAACTCGCCGCTTTGAAAGGGGGCCCGCATTCGCTGGTATTCGCTCGCCGGTACCTGGCCGTTGAAGACCAGGGTCTCGCTGCCCCGACTGATGGCGGAGTAACAGGTGCGGATCATCAAGTCGCCGCTGACACTCAGCTCGGCCTGGCGAATTTCGCCGTTACCGTTGCCGAGAGACCAGAAGGCATGAGCGTAAGGCGTCGTCATTGCGATATCCGTTCCTTGATGACAGATCGGGATGGCGGTTCGTCGTCCTGCTGAGAGTATGGCAGAGTGTGACGAATTAGCATTGTACAAATGGTGTACAAGAAGAGATCTAAAAACAAGATTACTTCGAACCGATGGCGGTGCCGGCCATTCGCCGGCCCCTGACGAGCGATGGAGAGATCGGCCAATTACCGGCGTTGCTCGCCCCGCCGATCGCCGCAATGACCGGCAATTCTCGCAAATCGGTCAAACTGCATCCAAACTTGTACGGGCAGCGTATCGGTTGGAGGGCCTCGTTACGATCTGGCGTCACGGCTGGTCGAGGAGCGAGCCATCATTAGGGAGGAAGTCGCCGATGCGACACTCATCGACACGTATCTCGGCAGCGGCTCTCCGCCGGGTCGGATCCCTGCGCGGCTGGGTCGATATGGCGGCGGGCCTCGCGCTGGTCGCCCTGCTGACCGAGTGGGTGCACTGGGCATTCTCGGCGCCTTCGGGCCTGCGTTTCACGGCCGGCGGCATCTACGTGGCGATCGCCACGGCAGTGCTCTGGGCCTGGCCAGCCTCGCGGCAGGGCCTCGGCTGGGCCAACCGTGTCACGCTGCTGCGCGCAGCGCTGATCGCGATCGTTGCCGGCGTCGTGGTATATCCAGACTTCATCCAGCGCCATGCCGAGGGCATCGCGGCGCTATCGCTACTGGCGCTGGCACTCGATGGCATCGATGGTTGGGTGGCGCGGCGAACCGGGTCGTCCAGCGCCTTCGGGGCGCGGTTCGACATGGAGCTGGATGCGTTCTTCATCGTCGTGCTGTGCATGGCGTTGATCGCCCTGGACAAGGTGGGTGCCTGGATCCTGCTCATCGGGCTGGCGCGGTATGCCTTCCTGGTAGCTGGCGTCTACTCGCCGTGGCTCAATCGCTCCCTGCCCGAGAGCTATTTTCGCAAGACGGTCTGCGTCTGGCAGGTGTCGACGCTGATGGTCTGCCTGCTTCCCTTCGTCGAACCCTCATGGGCTACCGCTTTCACGCTCGTGGCGGCGGCGCTGCTGGTCCTCTCCTTTGGCCGGGACATCGTCTGGCTCTGGCGCCATCGACCCGTTGGCGACATCGAGCTCTGAGCGGCGTCGCTGTCTCTCCCGACCCCTGTTGGGTCGATTTTCCCGCAAGGAGGCTGTCATGAGATCCGCCCGGTTGAACATCCTTCCCGCTCTGGTGCTGCTGGCGCTGGCATCGTCGCCGGCAAGTGCCGAGCCGCAGCGCTTCGAGATCGATCCCGAACACTTCTCCATCGCCTTCATGGTGGATCATCTGGGCTACGAAAACCTGCTCGGACAGTTCCTGGAGGGCGAGGGTACCTTCGTCTACGACCGTGAGACGCAAACGTTGGTCTCGGCGGAGGTCACGATCCGGTCCGACAGCGTCTTCACCAACCTCGACGCTCGCGATGAACACCTGCGGGGGCGCGACTTTCTGGACGCGGACGAGCATCCGCGGATACATTTCGTTGCCACGGATTTCGAGCCGTCGTCTCCGACGACCGGTACGCTGAATGGCGAGCTCACGCTGCTGGGCCGTACCGAGCCGGTCACGCTGGACGTCACGTTGAACCAGGATGCGGTATATCCGCTCGGGCACGGGCAGCCCACGCTGGGACTGTCCATCCGGGGCGCTCTCGATCGCAGTGACTGGGGGATGGATTACGGCGTCGACAACGGGATGGTCGGCGACCATGTGACCCTGATCTTCGAATTGGAAGCGGTACAGCGGGAGACCCTTTCCAGATGAGATGGCGGCTTCACGAGCACGAGCTCTTCATTACCGACCCAACCATTGTCAAGGATCGTCATGGCGCAGGAAGCCTTCACCCTCGTTGGCGAGCGAATCGAACCCGGCACCCGCCGGCAGGTCGACGTTCCGGTGGCCAAGCTCTATACCCACGCGCCGATGCACATTCCGGTGGAGGTGGTGCACGGTCGCCAGCCTGGTCCGGTGTTGCTGGTCTGCGGCGCGATTCACGGCGACGAGCTCAATGGCGTCGAGATCGTCCGCCGGCTGCTGAGGTTGCCGAACCTGTCGCGACTGCGCGGGACGCTGATTGCCGTGCCCGTCGTCAATGTCTTCGGCTTCGTCCAGCAGTCGCGCTACCTGCCGGACCGGCGCGATCTCAATCGCTGCTTTCCGGGGAGTGAAGGCGGGTCGCTGGGCTCTCGCATCGCCGCACTGATGCGGGAAGAGATGGTCGACCGGGCCACCCACATCATCGACTTGCACACCGGCGCCATTCACCGCACCAATCTGCCCCAGATTCGCTCCCAACTGCGCCAGAACCGCGAGACCCAGGCCATGGCCGAGGCGTTCGGCGTGCCGGTGATCCTCAACGCGGAGCTGCGCGAGGGGAGCCTGCGCGAGTACGCGCAGAATCGTGGCGTTCCCGTGCTCACCTACGAGGCCGGCGAAGCGCTGCGCTTCGACGAGTGGGCGATCGCGCCGGGCGTGAGGGGAATTCGGCGCGTGATGCGCCTGATCGGCATGCTGCCGGCCGACAACCGCCGGCGCATGCCGCCTCCCGCCGAAGTGGCCAACGGTTCGAGCTGGGCCAGGGCGCCGATCGATGGCATTCTGCGGCCGCGTGTCAGGCTGGGGGCGCGGGTCGCCAAGCATCAGTCGCTGGGGGTGGTGGCCGATCCCTTCGGCAACGACGAGGCGCCGGTGGTCGCCAGCGCCGATGGCATCGTCATCGGCATGAGCAACCTGCCGCTGGTCAACGAGGGCGAGGCGCTGTTCCACGTCGCCCGTTATCAGGAGATCGACGATGTCGAGAACGCGGTGGAGAGCTTCCAGTCGCGTTACGAGACGACCGGCTTCTAGACGCGCTCTCGGACCGGTCCGGCCAGCCGGCTCTCGTCGACCAGGCCGATGGCGTCATCGTAGACGCTGATACCGGCGCCCTCCTTGTGGGCGCTTTCCGAGAGGTAGCGTCGGAAACGCCTGCCCCCGGCGCAGCCCTGGAACAGTCCCAGCAGATGCCGGGTGATGTGGTTGAGCTTGGCGCCCTCGGCCAGCCGTTCGATCACATAGGGACGAAACGCACGCGCGACGTCGTGGCGGCTAGCGGCAGGCGAGGGCTCGCCGTAAAGTGCACGATCGACATCGGCCAGCAGCCACGGGTTCTGGTAGGCCTCGCGACCGATCATCACGCTATCCACGCCAGCATCGAGATGCGTCCTGCAGGCGTCCAGCGTGGTGATACCACCGTTGATACCGATATGCAGCTCGGGATGCTGCGTCTTGAGCCGGTAGACGCGGGGATAGTTGAGCGGCGGGACGTCGCGATTCTCCTTGGGCGAGAGCCCCTGGAGCCAGGCCTTGCGGGCATGCACGATGAAGGTCTCGCAGCCGGCGCCGGCGACCCGATCGATGAAGCGTTCGAGATCGGCATCCTCGTCCTGGTCGTCGATACCGATGCGACATTTCACCGTGACGGGAATCGATACCGCGCGGCGCATGGCGGCGACGGCGTCGGCCACCTTGTCGGGGTGACCCATCAGGCAGGCGCCGATCAGGTTGTTCTGCACCCGATCGCTCGGGCAGCCCACGTTCAGGTTGACCTCATCGTAGCCCCACGCCTCGGCGATGGCCGCGCACTCCGCCAGTTCCCCGGGATCGCTGCCGCCCAATTGCAGTGCCAGCGGGTGTTCCATGGCGCCGTAGCCCAGAAAACGCTCCCGCGGCGAGCCATGCAGGATCGCGCCGGTGGTGACCATCTCGGTATACAGCAGTGCGCGGCGAGTCAGGCAGCGGGCGAAGGCCCGGTAGTCCCGGGTGGTCCAATCCATCATCGGGGCCACCGAAAATCGGCGGGCTCGATCTGCTGGGCTTTGTGTCGGTATATCAGTTAGTTGCGTCATGGCCTGCGGTGTAAACATACACTGGTTGATACCATCGAGTCCTGCCGATGACCCGGCTCACTGCACCGTGGTGTACCAGTTGGCCGGTCGAGCCTATTTCTCCTGGAAGAGGTGGTACACCATGGCGACTTTTCGGCGGCGTGGCACGAGGTGGCGCGCCATTGTACGGAAGAAAGGGGATCCGTCACAGAGCCGTCCTCCTCGATGGCGTGCGTCGACATAGGTGAATTGGGCTCAAGGCTGTAGTCAAGCGAGACGCGGTGTTCAGGGAGCGTGGGTGTCGTCGTTCATCCCGGTGCCCGCCGAATCCTCCGCGTTCGAAGGATCCCCTGAGCGGAAGTTCATCGGATCATCACGGGCTTGACCTCAAGTTAAGTCGAGGAATTACGCTGCGCTCGTCTTCCAGAGGAGCTCCATCATGTCAGCTATCGTTTCACTCTCTGACCGGCAGATGGCCTGCGTCGATCTAGCAGCCTATCTGAAGCGCATCGGGCTCTCGGGCGCCTTGCCCCCTACGCAGGAAACGCTGCGCTCCATCATTTCTCATCACATGGCCTCCATTCCATTCGAGGCCATCGATGTGCTGCTGGGGCGGGATATCTCGCTCGACCCGAAAGCCGTCGATGACAAGATGCTCCATCGCCAACGTGGAGGCTACTGTTTCGAACACACCAGCCTGCTGCAGCGTGTGTTGCAAGCCCTGGGATTCTCGGTTGAAACCCACTTGGCCCGGGTGTGGGTCGGCCACATGCCGGAAGGTCCCGCCCCGGCCGCTACGCATGCGTCCTTGAAGGTGGTGGTGGACGATGCCCTGTGGCTGGTGGACGTCGGCTTCGGCAGTTTCATGCCCAATGAGCCGCTCGCCTGGCAGCCGGATCTTCCTCAGCAACATGCCTACGGCGATTATCGGCTGCGTAAAACGATGAGCGGCTTCATGGTCGAGTCATACCATGATCACGCTTGGCAAGCCCTGTACGAAATTCTCGATTTCCCCTGCGAACCCATCGATTACCAGGTGGCCAACCACTACGTCTCCCGCTATCCGGACTCGCACTTTCGCAGTCGGTTGATGGTGGCTGTGACCACACCGGAGGCGCGTTACACGTTGGCGAGCAATCGTTTGAAGATCGCACGGGTAGAGGGCGGTATCGAAGAGCACCGCCTCACGGTCGAGGAGATGATCGATACCCTGGGCGGACGGTTCGGGTTGAACGTCGAGTCCTGCTGGATCCCCGTGCTGGAGCGCATCGTTGCTTCAGCGCAAGCCCAGGAAGAAGCCGCATCCTCGTGAGCGGGGGGAAGAGTGCCTGCGACAGGAGTCGCCTCTGAACAGGCCATGACGCCGACAGCACAAGAGGTCACCGCCGGTATATCCGGCTGTCATGGCTTCATCTATTGATCTCGACGATAGTCGCTTTCGAGGCTTTCGATTCGCATGCTAACTGTCTCGTTGCCATAATGACATCAACGGTCAAGGCCAAGAGGCCAACCGAACAAACGAAAAATATGTCATTGGAGAACGAATCATGAAAACCCGTATCCTTGCCGCCATCGCACTCGCCATCGCTCTGCCCGCTGCTGCTCAGGCCAACAGCGCCCAGGCCGAAGAGGCTTTTGCCAGCCAGCAGCAGGCGCTGAACGTACAGCAGACTTCCGAATTTCAGGCGCTGCCAACTCAATACCGTATCGATCCGGTCAATGGTGGCCACAGCGATGCGGCCGATCAGGCTCTGACTTATGTCTCAGCCAGCACCATGCGCGCCACCAGCATCTCGGCTGGTGACAGCAGCCTGATTGGTGAAGGGCAGAGCGTGGCAGCTGCCCAGGCGTTGCAGAACGCTGGCCAGCCGTCCGGTCATGGCAATGTCGAAATGACTTTCGCCAGCATTGACTGAGCTGGAAGCAAGATCGCAGTTATAGAATCTTCTGCCTTGCGCCTCGAGAGTCTGGGGCGCTTTTGAGAGACCTCCAGTCGTCTCCAACTTCCCCGGCCACTCCCCCTGGCCGGGGTTTTTTATGCGCCGCCGATCTATTGTCAATGAGTCATCGAGCTGTTTCGCGGCAGGTCCAATAGAGGGAACTGGGTTTCGATGGCCTGCGGGCGAAGGGCGAGCTACGGATCGGGACCTTGAGGCCGGTGCGACGCTTTCAGGCGTACGCCCGGGGAGTTCGGGCATCGAGCTCAAGTCATTGGGGGCGGTTGCCGATAGAAGAGGCACCAGACGGTCTGGGGCGAGGGTTCAGCGCCGGTAGCCGGGCGGATTTCGACGTCGATCGGGATCCGCTATCGCTTTGTGTCGCTTCCCTGCGACGACTTCGACCCGGTACATGTGGGGTTTCTCACCTTGTGCCACCGGGTCGCTTTTTCTCCGACACTCTATCCTGTCACGCCGACCAGAAAGCGTTCGGCAGGCTCGTTGTCGTGATAGTGGTTCCGGCAGCCCACTGTGTCGCCTGGAGTGGCGACCCGGGGCGTCGTTCTGCAAAGTCGCAGCATGGCGAGCGGAGAGGAACGGCTACCTGCCATTGATAGAGTCTCGGAGATGATGGTGCCCGGAGCCGGGCTCGAACCGGCACGGTGTCGCCACCGAGGGATTTTAAGTCCCTTGCGTCTACCAATTTCGCCATCCGGGCCGGACGCATTCGGTCAGTTTTCCGGGGGGCCTGTTCGCAGGACAGGGCGCCGGTGACCAGGAGAGCGACGAATCATGAAGACTCGACGCCGAGAAGAAGTGGAGGCTGGAGTCGGAATCGAACCGGCGTACACGGAGTTGCAGTCCGCTGCATAACCACTCTGCCATCCAGCCTTTCATCGATTCACTGCAGATATGTCTCCCGAACTGTCATTACCATGACAATTCGCGTCGAATCGGCAGGATCGAGATTCGTGTCTGGAGCGGGAAAGGAGATCGATGGGGCGGCCATCCGTCGGGCTGGCGTTCCAGCTCCCGACCCTCGCTTACCGTTTCCTTGCACTGTGTGTCTGGAGCGGGAAAGGAGATTCGAACTCCCGACCCTCGCCTTGGCAAGGCGATGCTCTACCACTGAGCTATTCCCGCTGAACACGCCGTCGCATTATAAGGATAAGTGCGTACCTGTCAAACGCTTATGCCACTTTTCGCTCACAGCGAGCGGGTGAGTTCCGGCCAGGCCGCCCTGAGATACTGGATCATCGACCACAGTGTCAGACAGGCCGCTGCATAGAGTAGCACGATGCCGATGTTGGCAATCGGGGAGAGCGGCGGAAAGCCCAGGAGCAGCAGTAGGGAGACCATCTGCAAGGTGGTCTTCGACTTGCCGATCCAGGAGACCGCGACTTGCTTTCGCTGCCCGATTTCCGCCATCCATTCGCGCAGCGCGGAGATCACGATCTCGCGGCCGATGATGACCAGCGCCGGCAGCGTCAGCCAGAACGCCTCGTAACGTTCGACCAGTAGCGCCAGCGCGACGGCGACCATGACCTTGTCCGCGACGGGATCCAGAAACGCGCCGAATGGCGTGCTCTGGTCCCAGCGCCTGGCCAGGTAGCCGTCCAGCCAGTCGGTGACGGCCGCCAGCCCGAACAGGGCGGCCGTCACCAACAGGCTCCAGGCGTAGGGCAAGTAGAACAGCACCACCAGGAGCGGGATGAACACGATTCTTGCCAGGGTGAGCATATTGGGAATGTTCATCGTGCCGCTAGCGTCCTTACTGGGAGATGAGAGTCGGGCATTTTACGCCTGCTGCGTGCGCTCATCCATGGAGCGCCTGATGTATGGTAGCCGCCATCTGTTCGTTGATCCCCGGAACGCGGGAAAGATCGTCCCGGGTTGCCTTGCGCACGCCCTGCAGGCCGCCGAAGAAGCGTAACAGCTCCCGGCGACGTTTCGGTCCGATCCCGGGAATATCTTGCAGCGAAGAGGTGCGGCGCTGCTTGTCGCGACGCTGGCGGTGACCGGTGATGGCGAAGCGGTGGGCCTCGTCGCGTATATGCTGGATCAGGTGCAGCGCCGGTGAGCTGGTGTCCAGATTGAGGGTGCGGTCCACCGTTTCGATGAACAGGGTCTCCAGGCCAGCCTTTCGGGTAGTCCCCTTGGCGACGCCGATCAGGGCGACATCGACGACTTCCAGTTCGACCAGAACCTCCCGGGCCATGTTCAACTGGCCCTTGCCTCCATCGACGATCAGGATGTCCGGCAGCTTGCCTTCGCCTTTCTGCAGGCGCTTGAAGCGTCGGGTCAGGGCCTGGCGCATCGCCGCGTAGTCGTCACCCGCTGCCACCCCCTCGATATTGAAGCGACGGTAGTCGGATTTGGCCGGGCCATTCTGATCGAATACGACGCAGGAGGCCACGGTCGCCTCGCCGTGGCTGTGGCTGATATCGAAGCACTCGAGCCTGGCGGGTGAGATCGGCATGTCCAGAGCCTGGCGCAGCGACTCGAAACGCTTGCCCAACTGGCTGCGGTTGGCGAGTTGGGTCGCCAGGTGCTGCTCGGCATTGGTGATGGCCAGTCGGCGCCACTGGGCGCGGTGACCCCGCACCTGAGACGCGACGCGAATGCGTCGGCCGGCATGTTCGCTCAATGCCGATTGCAGCAACTCGCTATCCGTCAGCGGGTGCGAGGCGATGATTTCGAGCGGGATCTCCTTGGACTGACCGAGGTAGAACTGGCTGACGAACTCGCTGAGCAGCTCCTCGGCGCCAAGATCCAGGCCGTTGTCGGGTTGATGATGGCGCGCACCCATCATGCGGCCCTGGCGAATCGACAGTACGCTGATGCAGAGTCCGCCGGGCTGCTCGGCCAGGGCAAAGATGTCGGCATCGCCATCGGCGTTGTCGACGAACTGCTTCTCCTGCAATCGCCTCAATTGCTGGATCTGGTCGCGCAAGCGGGCCGCTTCCTCGAAGTCGAGCGCATCGCTGGCGCGCTCCATGCTGGCGGTGAGCTGCTGGGTCACCTGCTCGCTGCGCCCCTCGAGGCACATCACGGCGTGCTCGATGTCCTGGCGGTAGTCGGCTTCACTGATGTAGTCGACACAGGGCGCGCTGCAGCGTTTGATCTGGTACTGCAGGCAGGGCCGGTGCCGATGCGCGAACACGCTGTCTTCACAGTTGCGGATGCGAAATATCTTCTGCATCAGCGAAAGGCTCTCCCGAACCGCGGTCGAGCTCGGGTAGGGGCCGAGGTAGCGGCCGTCGCGCCGCTTCTGGCGAACGCGCTTGAACTCGAGGGCGGGGTAGGGATGTCGATCGGTGACGAAGACGTAGGGGTAGGACTTGTCGTCGCGCAGCAGGATGTTGTAGGGCGGCCGCAGCTCCTTGATCAAGGTCTGCTCCAGCAGCAGGGCCTCGGTCTCGCTGCGTGTGACCGTGATCTGGATGTCCTGGATGCGCGCCACCAGCGCCTGGGTCTTGGCGTTCAAGGCGCCTCTGAAGTAGCTGGCAAGTCGCGGTTTCAGACGTTTGGCCTTGCCGACGTAAAGGACGTTGGCCTGCTCGTCGAGCATGCGATAGACGCCGGGCGATTCTGAGACCGACTTCAGGAAGTGCTTGGCATCGAAGCGCAATGGGGTATCGATCGAGGATTCACTCATGCCCCGAGTATATCAAAGTCCCGTACGAGCACGGTGGGCTCCCTGCATTTCCATTGCGTTCGACTGTCGTCACGATCGGGGCTCGAATTCGTCCAGCAGCCCGTGCCGCAGGCCAAGATGGGTCAGCTCCACGTCGGACTGCACTTTCAGCTTGTCGAAGATTCGGTAGCGGTAGGTATTCACGGTCTTGGGGCTCAGGCAGAGCTGCTCGGAGATGCGACTGACCTTGTGACAGTGAATGATCATCGTCGCGATCTGCAGCTCGCGATGCGAAAGCTGGTCGAACGGACTCTGGCGACCCTCGCTGCGGGCCAACACCACGCGTTGGGCGATGTCCGGGCTGATGAAGCGCTCGCCTTCCGCGACCCGACGCACGGCCTCGATCATCAGATCCAGTTCAGTGCCCTTGCTGATGAAGCCGGTCACGCCGGAATCGATCAGACGCTGTGCCGTGCTCTCCTCGACCTGTCCCGTCAGCACGATGATCCGCGTATCGGGCTGAGTCTTGAGGAGTTTCAGAATGGTTTCCAGACCGCCGATTCCCGGCATGCGTATGTCGATCATCGCAATATCCGGCAGGTGTTCCCGGCAGCTCTGTAACGCACTCTCTCCACTGTCGGCTTCGGCGACGACCTCGATATCGGGTTCGCTGTCCAAGACGCGCGCGATACTCGTGCGCACCAAGTGATGATCGTCGGCTACTAATACCCTGATCAAGATGACTCCTGGATTCCCGCTGCCCCTGAAGACCCTGCCGTTGGTTGCCGTACCAGCAACCGGCGGGCCTTGTTTATGATTGGTCGTGCGCTGTCGTTCAGCGATCCGGCGAAAGCTCGCGCATCGCCAACAGCGTCATCATTGGAACTTGCAAGTTTAAGTATGGAAGTTCCATCTCCGCTCTGTTAATTCATCTCCGTTCTGTTAAGTAGTGTGACACGTTCTCGGACCAAATACTCCATGTTTGGCGGGGAATTTGCGACCCGCAAAGCGCGGCGATGCGAGGCTTCGAGGTCGATGGTCGTGACCTCGATGTCGGCGAGTCCGGGCAAGCGGGGCTTGACCTGGGGGAAGGGGGCTTTTATAGTGCGTCGCGTCCATCAGGGCAGCGCGTTTTTTGGGGCCTTAGCTCAGCTGGGAGAGCGCAACACTGGCAGTGTTGAGGTCAGCGGTTCGATCCCGCTAGGCTCCACCAGATCTTCATGAACAAGCCGTTTGTCACGCTCCGTGCAAGCGGCTTTTTCATGCCTGAAATTCCAGCAGCCTCGCCCGGTTTCCGGGCAGCCGCCCGCCTTCACCGACCATCGGGTTGCGACCGCCGTCGTCGCCATTCGGTGAACGGGTTCGGGAATGAATTGGCCCGCTTGAAGATGGATCTTCACCCATTCGATCCGCCGTGCCTCTCGCACAATAGGAGCGGTCGCAGCGCAGTGCCGGCGACCGTTTCCCATTGGCCTTGGGGTTCCGAGGGGCGTATGCCAGAGTTCATTTTCGACGTCGTCATCAGGCCGGCAGTGCCGCCGCGGCAGCGCTGGGAGGCACTGGTGCCTGCCTTGCCCGGTCTGGTGGCGGAGGCGTCTTCCGACATGGAAGCCTTCGAAGGACTCCAGACATTGATCGTTCCTTTTCTGGCCGAGCGGCTCGCGCGGGGCGAGGGCGTACCAAGGCAGTCCCGAGCCGGCCACTACATGGATCGCTACGGCCTGGTCTTCTGGCAGTTCCTGCGGGTCAGGCTTGGTCCCCGGCGGGCCGACCAACGGGTAGTCGAACCCATCTTCCCCGACATCGACGACTTGTTGACGGATCTCGAGGGAGGGGGCCGCGAGGAGTAGTCATGTCTCCGGGCGCGAACCACGCCTCCGGATGACGCGGGAGAGGTGGCGGCGCCCCCGGCCGCGACGCCCGTCTGGCGGCGTTGACAGTGATCGGCGCTCCACGGCACTATACCGCTCATGAACATGATTCCGACGCTCAGACCGAACCAGTGGTGGTGGCGCCTTTGATCCAAGGGCGGCATGCCGACGTCTGTAGAAAATGCCGTCCCTCGGGGCGGCATTTTTCGTTTGTCTGCTGCGCTTCGTGGGGTTTGGCATAGGTGGAATGATCGACTTGGGTAATCACCTGGGTAAGCAATCACGGCCTTTACTCGATCTAGTATGAATATCAGGAGCTTGCACCATGTCAGTCCTCATGATCGACAATTACGACAGCTTTACCTTCAACATCGTCCAGTACCTGGGGGAGTTGGGGGCGGATGTGGTGACCGTGCGCAACGACGAGACGGACATCGCCGGTCTCGAGCAGCACGAACCGACCCATCTGGTGGTGTCGCCTGGCCCGTGCACGCCCAATGAAGCCGGGATAGCGATGGAGGCGATCCGCCACTTTGCCGGCAGGATTCCGATACTGGGGGTCTGTCTGGGGCACCAGGCCATCGGCCAGGTCTACGGGGGCGATGTGGTGCGTGCGCCGCAGGTGATGCATGGCAAGACGTCCCGCATTCGTCACCGCGGCGAAGGCGTTTTCGCCGGCCTCGAGGACCCCCTCGAGGTGACCCGTTATCATTCGCTGGTGGTGGATGCCGGGACCTTGCCCGACTGCCTCGAAGTCACGGCCTGGGTCGGCGACGACGATCCGACGCCGGGACTGATCATGGGCCTGAAACACAAGACGCTGGATATCGAAGGGGTACAGTTTCACCCTGAATCGATTCTGTCTCGCCAAGGTCACGAGCTGCTGGCGAATTTCCTCAAACGGCGCGGCTAACTGGAACAGGCGAGGAGCCAACATGCAAATGCGGGATGCCATTGGCGCGGTCATGCGTCGCCAGGACCTCAGCTACGAGGATACTCACGCCGTCATGCAGGCGATCATGACGGGGGAGGCCACCGAAGCGCAGATCGGCGGTTTCCTGATCGGGCTGGCCATGAAAGGCGAGACCGCCGACGAGATCACGGCGGCAGCGCAGGTCATGCGCGAGCTGATGCAGCCGGTATCGATCGACTGCGACAACGTCGTCGATATCGTCGGCACCGGCGGCGACGGCGCCAACCTTTTCAACGTCTCCACCGCATCGAGTTTCGTCGTCGCGGCTGCCGGCGGCCATGTCGCCAAGCACGGCAACCGCGGCGTCTCGTCCTCAGCCGGCAGTGCGGATCTGTTCGACGTCGCGGGTATCTATCTCGATCTCGACGCCGCGACCATCGCGCGCTGTATCGAGCAGGTCGGCGTCGGCTTCATGTTCGCGCCGCGTCACCATCAGGCGATGCGTCACGCCATCGGCCCGCGCAGAGAGATGGGGGTGCGCACGGTCTTCAATATCCTCGGGCCGTTGACCAATCCGGCGGGCGCCCCCAACCAGCTGCTGGGTGTCTATGCGCCCCATCTCGTGCCGCTGGTGGCGGAATCGCTGCGCAAGCTGGGTAGCCGGCACGTGCTGGTCGTGCATGCCGAGGACGGTCTGGACGAAATCTCGGTGGCGGCGCCGACGCGGGTGGCCGAACTCCGCGATGGCGAGATCCACGACTACACGATCACCCCCGAGTCGCTGGGCATCGAGCGTCAATCGCTCGAACCGCTGAAGGTCGTTACCGCCGAGGACAGCCTCAAGCTGGTCAAGGAGGCGCTGGTGGGCAAGGGCGTGGCCGGCGATATCGTCGCGCTCAACGCGGGGGCGGCGCTGTTTGCCGCCGGTATCGCCGATTCGCTGAAAGAGGGCGTGTTGATGGCCCAGGACGCCCAGGCTTCCAAACTTCCGCTGGAAAAGCTCAAGGAGCTTTCCGATTTCACGCGTATCTTCGCCGAGTGAGTTCTCGCCGAACAAGCCCAACAGGAACCGCTACATGACCGATGTCGCCGATAGTGAACTGCCGACCATCCTGGCCAAGATACTGACGCGCAAGCGCGAGGAGATTGCCGAGCGTCGCCCTGTCGTCAGCGAGCAGGCGTGGCTCGAGCGGGCGAAGTCCCAGGCCGCGCCCAGAGGTTTCGTGGCCGCGCTCGACGCCTGTATCGAGGGCGGCGACCCCGCCGTCATCGCCGAGATCAAGAAGGCCTCCCCCTCCAAGGGCGTCATCCGTGAAGACTTTCGACCCGCGGAGATCGCGGCCGACTACGCGGCGGCGGGCGCGAGCTGTCTTTCCGTGCTGACGGACGCCGACTATTTTCAGGGCCACGAGGATGACTTGATTGCCGCGCGCGGTGCCTGCGAGCTGCCGGTGATCCGCAAGGATTTCATCATCGACGGCTATCAGATCGCCGAAGCCCGGGGAATCGGTGCCGACTGCATCCTGCTGATCGTGGCGGCGCTGAGCGATGCGCAGCTCAAGGATCTCCACCAGCAGGCAACGGCCCTGGGCATGGACGTGCTGGTGGAGGTACACGACATCTTCGAGCTCGAGCGGGCCCTGATGCTGGATCTACCGCTGGTGGGCATCAACAACCGCGACCTGCGCACGTTCGAGACCTCGCTGAATACCACCTTCGAACTGCTGAAGCGGATCCCCCAGGGCATCACGGTCGTCACCGAGTCCGGCATCCACAGTCGTGACGATGTCGAGCGGATGCGGGAGTTCGACGTCAACGCCTTCCTGGTGGGCGAGGCGTTCATGCGCGAGGAAGAGCCCGGTAGCGCGCTGCGTCGGATGTTTTTCTAGCCGCAGGCGGCGACATCGCCGGCGTTCGAGCGCCGCTCTCCATGAAAGGGGGCGGCGCTTCACGTTGGCGGGGAGAAAGGGCCGCTTCCAGGCATCGCCGGGCTGGGGCGGTCAGAATTCGGGCGAGTCGGGGAAGATCAGGCTGATCAGCGTGTCGCCGGCTTTGGGGTTGAGCGGCCTGGCCGAGGTGGCGATGCGGATGCGGCCGCTGGCGGAGAGCGTGAACAGCGTCAGCAGTCGGTCCTGATGGATGCGGCGGTAATCCTCGATGTCGAAGTTGTCGCTGATCCTGGCGTGGCGCATCACCGCGCCCTGGCCGATCAGGCTGGAGAGACGGGTGAAGGTTGTGTGGCCGTCGAACAGCAGCGGCAGGTGGGCCAGCGCCTGTTGATGGTGGCGACGGGCGTTGCGGGAGGATTCCACCGCCAGTCGAAAGACCTTGCCGTGACCGAGAATGTGTTCGAAGTGCAGCGCGGCGAGATTGTTGAGCTCGCGGTAGGGCGACAGCGGCAGCAGATGGCCGATGCCCGTCAGCCCCAGATGCTGGGCGGCATGCTCCGACAGCGGGTTGCCGTAGTAGATCGGGAGGCTGGCCATCCGCGCCTCCTGGATCGCATCCCAGTTGTGATCGCACAGTCGCACCGCGAAGCCGGCTTCCTGCAGGGCGCTACCGAAGGCCCGTGCCACCGGGTTGGCGCCGATGATCAGAAAGCCCGACGCCGTCGGCGCGTCCACCTTCAGAAACCGGGCCAGCGGACGCGAGAACAGGCTCTGTACCACGACGGTGCTGATGATCACCAGGAAGGTGATCGGGACCAGCAGCTCCGCACCCGGCACCTCCAGCGCCTCGAGCCGGATCGCGAACAGCGAGGCCACCGCCGCGGCGACGATACCGCGGGGAGAGAGCCAGGCCAGCAGCGCCTTCTCCCGCCAGTTGAGCGAACTGCCCCAGGTACAGACCCACACCGCCAGCGGTCGCGCCACCCACACCAGGACCGCCAGGAACGCCCACGCCTCCCACGACAGCAGCCCCAGCTGCTCGAGACTCAAGCGCGCCGCCAGCAGAATGAACAGCCCCGAAATCAGCAGGATCGACAGCGTCTCCTTGAACTCCAGAATCGGCTGGGTCGGCACGCCCCGCATGTTGGCCATCCACACCCCCATGACGGTGACGGTCAGCAGGCCGGACTCGTGGAACAGCAGGTTCGAGGCGGTGAACAGCGTCAGCATGATCATCAGGGTGCCGAAGCTGTGCAGGCGTTGCGGCAGCCAGTAGTGACGCAGCACGCTGCCCCACAGATAGCCGCCCGCCGTCCCCAGGCCGAAGCCGATCACCGCAGTCTGGGCAAAGCTCACTAACGTATGGGCCGCTGCGCCGTTGGAGAGTCCCAGGGCGACGAACTCATAGACGAGGACCGCGCCGATGGCGCCGATCGGATCGATCAGGATGCCTTCCCAGCGCAGGATCTGGCTGACGTGCTCGCGGGCCCGCAGCGACTGCAGCAGCGGCAGGACCACCGTCGGTCCGGTCACGACCAGCAGCGCGCCCAGCACGCTGGCCATCTCCCAGGAGAGCCCGAGGATCAGGTGCGCGGCCACGATGGCCAGCAGCGCGGTGATCAATGCGCCCCAGGTCACCAGTCGGCTGACGGTGCGGCCGTGACCCCGCAGCTCCCGGAAATCGAGGGTCAAGGCGCCCTCGAACAGGATCACCGCGACCGCCAGGGAGACCAGCGGGAACAGCAGATCGCCGAGCACCGCATCCGGATCGAGCACCCCGGTGATCGGCCCGGCGGCGATACCGGCGATCAGCAGCGGCAGGATGGCCGGCACCCGGATCTGCCAGGCGAGCCATTGGCAGCCCAGCGCCAGCAGGCCGATGCCGGTCAGGGCAAGGGCGGCGTTTTCCATGCGGTCTCTCCGGTGCGTGGCAAAAGGCGCGCAGACTAGCGGCGGCACCGCATGGATGCAATGCCGAATCGTGAGGCGGACAGATTTCAGGGTGTGGCGAGTTGTCGCCGAGTCCAGGCGACGATGTCCGACTGCCCCATGGCGCCGGCCTGGCGCGCGATCTCGCGGCCGCCGCGGAACAGGATCAGCGTCGGAATGCTGCGGATGCCGAAGCGCGACGCGATATCGGTGGCCGCTTCGGTATCCAGCTTGGCCAGGCGGAGGTGGGGTTCGAGCTCGCCCGCGGCCTTGGCGAATCCCGGCGCCATCGCCTTGCAGGGGCCGCACCAGTCGGCCCAGAAATCGACCAGCAGCGGAAGATCGCTGCGCGTCAGGTGACGGTCGAAGTTGGCGGAGTCCAGTGCCAGCGGTTCGCCGGTGAACAGCAGGTTGTGACAGCGACCGCAGTTCGGGGCATCCCCCAGGCGCGTACTGGCAACCCGGTTGACCGCGTGGCAGTGGGGGCAGACGAGGTGAAGCGTGTCGGACATGAGACGGGCTCCTGGTAAAGGATTGCCGCCGAGCATAGATGAATCAGAGCGCAGTTGCTCGAATGACAGACGGCCGTTGAGTCACGCGGTTTTGGGGACCGCTCCAGATGTGTCGCGTTCGCGTGTCGCGACTTCAGCGCAGCGTGATCAGTCGGCCGCCGTAACCCATGAACACGGCGCCGGCGCAACATTCGATCCAGTGTCGCGTGCGCCGATACAGGACGCGCAGTCGCGGCGTGGTGGAGACAAGTGCGATCAGGCTGTACCAGCCCACGGAGACCGCCAGCATTGCGGCGATGCAGACGACGCCCATCCACATCGGTGCATGGGCCGGCAGCGTCGAGGCGAACAGGCTGCTAACGAACAGCGCCGTCTTCGGATTCGAGGCACCGGTGAGCAAGCCCCGACGATAGATCTGACCACCGGAGAGCCCGGGAGGCGTGTGGACCGCCTCGTCGCCTGCGCCGCGGAAGCTGTGCAGAATCAGTCGTCCGCCGAGAAACAGTAGATAGACACCGCCGACCAGTTTGAGCGTGAGGTAGAGCCACGGCGCCAGCGCAAACAGCAGTGCAATGCCGAAGTAGCCAAACAGCCCCCAGGCGAATGTGCCCGTGGCGAGCCCGGCGACGGCAGTCATCGCCGCCCGGCGCCCGTGTACGATCCCCGTCTGCAGCGTCAGGAAGAAGTTAGGTCCCGGGGTGACGGCAGCTACCGTCCAGATGGCGATGAAATTGACCAGAATCCAGCTGCTCGACATGAAGGGCGCTCCTATCTACAACGTGAGGCGACAGGCCAGAACGTAAAGCGACAGGCCATGAGTCGGCAAAGTATGGCACGAGATCGACGGTTGCTGACGTTCGCCGGTGGTCTAGCCCTATCTCATCGTCAAGACATGGCGCCGGCGACCTTGACGTGCTTCAAAAGCGCCTGCAGCGGGTGCGGCAGCGCCTGATCGGAGAGCCGCTTGACCTGGCTGCGGCAGGAGTAGCCGGTGGCCAGCAGCCGGCCCGCGTTGGCCTGATCCTCCACCGGCTCGCGCCAGGAGAGGTCGTAGATCGTCTCCGAGGTCCGGCGGTGGCGCGCCTCGTGGCCATAGGTGCCGGACATGCCGCAGCAGCCGGTGTCGACCAGGCCCAGCGAGAGGCCGAAGCGCTCGAACAGTTGCTGCCAGCCCCTGGGGCTGCCCGGCGCGTTGGTCCTCTCGGTGCAGTGGCTCAGCAGGCGATAGCCCGGGTCGGGCTGCTCGATGCGCCCGCTGTTCCAGCCCTGGGGCAGTATCGACGGTCCCAGCGACAGCAGCCACTCCTGCAGCAACAGTACCTCCGGCACCGCCTGCGGCCCCAGCGTCTTGACGTACTCCTGGCGGTAGGTGAGCGTCATCGCCGGATCGATGCCCACCAGCGGCACGTCGAAACGCGACAGCGCCTGGAGCCGGGCGGCCTGCTTCTCCGCGACCCGCCCGAAGCGGCCGAGAAATCCCTGCACGTGCAGCGGCTTGCCGTTGGGCTGGAAGGGGGCGACGAAGACCCGGATATCGAGCCGCGACAGCAGCTCGACCACGTCCATCACCAGCCGCGATTCGAAATGGCTGGTGAAGGCGTCCTGCACCAGCACCACGCTGCGGCTTTTCTGGGCGTCGGTCAGCCTGCCCAGCGTCAGCGGCGTGGCCTCGGCAACGCCCCAGGCGTCGAGCACCTTCCCGAGGCTGGCGCGTGACAGTCTCGGACTGTCGACGATGCCCAGGCGTTGCGCCAGGAAGCGATCGATCAGGCGATTGTCGAGCAGCGCGTTGTAGAGCGGCGCCACCGGCTGCAGGTGCGGCACCACGAACTCCAGCCCGCCGATCAGATAGTCGCGCAGCGGCCGCGCGTAGCGGCTGTGGTAGCTCTCCAAAAAGCGCGAGCGAAAGTCCGGCACGTCGACCTTGATCGGACACTGGCCGGCGCAGGACTTGCACGCCAGGCAGCCGGCCATGGCGTCGTAGACCTCGTGGGAGAAGTCCTCTTCACCGCGGCGTTTCGCCAGCGAGCGCTTGAACTTGCCGGGCAGGGCAGTGAGCCAGTGACTGAAGCCGGCCTGACGCTGCTCCCGCGCCACCTCGAGCACGTCGACGCCGGCGTTGCCCTGGCGGCGTAGCCACTCGCGCATCAGGCTGGCGCGGCCCTTGGGCGAGTGCACCCGCTCGCGGGTCGCCTTCCAGGAGGGGCACATGGCATCGGCGGGGTCGTAGTTGTAGCAGGCGCCGTTGCCGTTGCAGTGGACCGCGCTGGCGTTCTCCTGCCACACCCGCTCGTCGATCTGGCGATCCAGCTCGCCCCGGGTGGTGACGCCGTCGATCGCCAGCAGCCCGGGATCGTGGCCGTCGACGATACCGATCTCGCCTGACCTCTCTCCCGGCGCTGCGGAGTGCGTGATGGTATCTTCCGCCTTGCCCGCGGCTTCGGGCGGGCTGGGAAAAGACGTCTTTCCCGCATCATCGGGGGGGATAACAAGCGGTGTCGCGATCTTGCCCGGATTGAACTGGTTGAACGGATCGAAGGCCGCCTTGACCCGCTGCAGCGCGGGGTAGAGCTCGCCGAAGAAGCGCGGCGAGTACTCGGAGCGGACGCCCTTGCCGTGTTCGCCCCACAGCAGCCCGCCGTAGCGCTGGGTGAGTGCCGCGACCTGATCGGAGATCTCGCGGATCAGCCGCGCCTGGTTTGGGTCCTTCATGTCGATGGCCGGGCGCACATGCAGCACGCCGGCATCGACGTGGCCGAACATGCCGTATTCCAGGCCGCGGGCATCCAGCAGCTGGCGGAACTCGGCGATATAGTCGGCCAGGCTTTCCGGCGGCACCGCCGTGTCCTCCACGAACGGGATCGGGCGCTTCTCGCCACTGGCATTGCCGAGCAGCCCCACCGCGCGTTTACGCATGGCGTAGACCCGGCCGATCTGCGGGCGGCCCTCGGCCAGGGTGTAACCGAGCCGCTCGACGCTGGCGTCCGAGCCCAGGTGATCGGTGAAGGCCCGCACCCTATCGGCCAGTCGAGCCGGATCGTCGTCGTTGAACTCGACCAGGTTGATCCCGCGAATCGGCGTCCCGCGCTCGCCGTCTGCATCGATGGCGGCGGGGAAGAACGCCGCCACGCTGTCCCAGACGAAATCCTCCATGGCCAGCGCCAGCACGCGGTCGTCGATCGTCTCGATCGAGGTCGGACGGCTCACGGCCATCAGCGCCTTGGCGTCGCGCAGCGCCTCCATGAAACCGGCGTAGCGCACGTTGACCAGGGTCGAATGCCGGGGCAGCGGCAGCACGTTGAGCGTGGCCTCGTTGAGCAGCGCCAGCGAGCCCTCCGAACCGCACAGGACGCTATTGAGATCGAAGCGCCCCTGGTCGTCGGTGAGATGGGCCAGGTCGTAGCCGGTCAGGCAGCGATTGAGCGGCGGGAAGATGGCATCGATTCGCTCGCGCTCGGCCTCGGCGATGCCGCTGACCGCGCGATGGATCTCGCCGACCCGATCATCGCGCTGGCACATGGCGGTCAAGGCCGCGTCGTCCAGCGGTTGGCTCTCGAGTCGCTCGCCGCCGGGCAGCACCACATCCAGCGCCAGCACGTGGTTGCGCGTCTTGCCGTACTCGCAGCTGCCCTGGCCGCTGGCGTCGGTGGAGATCATGCCGCCGATCGTGGCGCGGTTGGAGGTGGAGAGCTCCGGCGCGAAGAACAGCCCGTGGGGCCGGAGCGCAGCATTCAACTGATCCTTGACCACGCCGGCCTGGACGCGCACGCGGCGGTTCTCGACGTCGATCTCGACGATCCGGTTCATGTAGCGGGAGACGTCCACCACCAGGCCGTCGGTCAGCGACTGGCCGTTGGTGCCGGTGCCGCCGCCCCGGGGCGCGAGCACGACGTCGCGATACGCTGCCTGCGCCATGAGCCGGGCGATCCGCTGGAGATCGGCGGCGTCGCGGGGATAAAGAACGGCCGCTGGCTGGCGCTGGTAGATCGAGTTGTCGGTGGCCAGTACGATGCGGTTGGCCGCGTCATCGGCGATATCGCCACGAAAGCCGGCCGCGGCCAGCTCGGCGAGGAAGCGGCGATAGCGCTCGGGCAGCGTCAGCTCGGCGCTGGTCGGGTCAAGGCGTGTCATCATTGTCATGCATCAAGCCATCGCGTCGGGCCGGTCAGGCGGCCTTCATCGGATGGGGACCCATCCGACAGATTGTCGATTCCCGGCGCCGCGGGGATGGCGGGAACCGGTCCGTGGCGCCATGGGCACCGGGGTGGAACAGTTTAGCGTGCCAGGCGGAGATGTGACACGAATCCCCGGTAGCGCATGGTGCCGGGGTGGGGTTTTCCCTACAATATTCCCCTCGCAAAGAATGACCATCAACACGTTCGTCTGTCGTCGTGCGTCTTCGGTCGATTCCTGTCGTCACCGTCTTCGATTTCAACCAACGGAATTTCGTCATGCTCGATCCCAAGCTGTTGCGCAGCGATCCGCAGTTCGTCGCCCAGCGCCTGGCCCTGCGGGGCTTCACTCTCGACACCGCGCAGCTCGAGTCGCTCGAGTCCCGCCGTCGCGAGCTGCAGACGCGGACCGAGCAGTTGCAGAACGAGCGCAACGTGCGCTCCAAGTCGATCGGCAAGGCCAAGGCCGCCGGCGAGGACATTCAGCCACTGCTGGCGGAGGTGGGCCAGCTCGGCGACGATCTCGACGCCGCCAAGCGCGAACTCGGCGAGGTGCAGCAGGCCTGGGAGGATCTGGTCGCGGGGCTGCCCAACCTGCCCCATGACGACGTGCCGCAGGGGGCGGACGAGAGCGACAACGTCGAGCTGCATCGCTGGGGCGCACCGCGCGAGTTCGACTTCGAGGTGCGCGATCACGTCGATCTCGGGGCCCGGTTCGGCTATCTCGACTTCGAGATGGCGACCAAGCTGACCGGCTCGCGTTTTGCCGTGATGCGCGGACCGATCGCCCGGCTGCATCGGGCGCTGGCGCAGTTCATGCTCGATACGCAGACTCGGGATCATGGCTATGAAGAGTGCTACGTGCCCTACATGGTCAATGCCGAGACGCTGACCGGGACGGGCCAGTTGCCCAAGTTCGGCGAGGATCTGTTCAAGCTCGCCGACAGCGACTACTACCTGATTCCCACCGCCGAGGTGCCGCTGACCAACTTCGTGCGCGACGAGATCCTCGATCACGCCGCGCTGCCGCTGAAGCTGACCGCCCATACGCCGTGCTTTCGGAGCGAGGCGGGTGCCTACGGTCGCGACACGCGGGGCATGATTCGCCAGCATCAGTTCGACAAGGTCGAGATGGTGCAGGTGGTCGACCCCGGGACCAGCTACGAGGCGCTGGAGGCGATGCGTGGCCACGCCGAGGCGATTCTGCAGGCGCTCGAACTGCCGTATCGCGTGGTGACCCTGTGTACTGGCGACATGGGCGCCAGCGCCACCAAGACCTATGACCTGGAAGTGTGGCTGCCGAGCCAGCGGACCTACCGCGAGATCTCCTCGGTCTCCAACTGCGAGGATTTCCAGGCGCGGCGGATGCAGGCGCGCTTCCGCAGCCCCGAGCAGAAGAAGCCGCAGCTGGTGCACACACTGAACGGCTCCGGGCTGGCAGTGGGGCGCTGCCTGCTGGCGGTGCTGGAGAACTACCAGAACGCCGATGGCAGCGTGGATCTGCCGGCGGTACTGGTGCCCTACATGGGCGGATCGACGCGTCTCAACGTCGAGTAGGCTCGACGCGCCCCGTCGCCGATGGGCGGCGAGGGTGCGTTTGGTTATAACGCTAAAAAAAAGCGTTCCTTCGTTCGTCGGCGTCGTGGTCTTACAATTTCGCTATAAGCATTGCGTTCTTTTCGGCTTTTCGATCTAAGGCCGGCTCCTCCCATTCCAATGACGGCTCGATTCGTGACCGACTCCCTGACTCTGCAGTACGACCCGTCGCAGCTCGACGTGCACCTGATCGGTGGCGGCAGCGAGGCGCTGGCGCTGGCGCAGCGCGTCGCCGGGCTGATGCCGCGGGTGACAGTGCACGCCGGCTCGACGATGCCGGCGCTGGCGGCGCTTTGCCAGGGCCAGGGCTGGGCGGTACGCAGCGACGAGCCGGAACCGGGGATCGGCCAGCTATGGCTCGTGGCCAGTGGCGACGCCGCGCGCGATCGCCAGGTGGCCACGCGGGCGCGGGAGGCCGGCGTGGCGGTTTTCGTACCGCCGCATCCGGCACTGTGCAGCGTGCGCCTGCCGCCACGGGTGACGACCCGGGACGCGGCCGAGAACGCGGCAGGGCTGGTGCCGGGCAGCTGGCGGCGCGGCCACGTCTCGCTGGTCGGGGCCGGTCCGGGGGATCCGGACCTGCTGACGCTGAAAGCCCTGAGGCAGCTGCAGCAGGCGGATATCGTCATCCACGACCGGTTGGTCAGCCAGGAAATCCTGGCACTGGCCAGGCCCGACGCCAGGCGCTTCTACGTCGGCAAGGCGCGCTCCCGGCACAGCGTGCCGCAGGAGGGCATCAACCAGGCACTGGTCGATTGGGCCAGGGCGGGTAATCGGGTGGTTCGGCTGAAGGGCGGCGATCCGTTCATCTTCGGGCGCGGCGGGGAAGAGCTCGAGGCGCTGGTCGCCGCCGGGATCGAATTCGATGTCGTTCCGGGGATTACCGCCGCTTCCGGCTGCGCGGCCTATGCCGGCCTGCCGCTGACCCATCGCGACCATGCCCAGTCGGTGCGTTTCGTCACCGGTCATCTCAAGAACGGCAGCTGCGACCTCGACTGGCCGGCGCTGGCACGGGGCGGCCAGACCCTGGTCTTCTACATGGGCCTGGGTGCGCTGGAGCTGATTCGCGAACGGCTGGTGGCACACGGGCTGGACGCGGCCACGCCGCTGGCGCTGATCGAGCAGGGCACGACGGCCAACCAGCGGGTGCATCTGGGTACGCTGGCACGACTCCCCGGGAGTCTTGCCGATCATCAACCTCGACCGCCGACGCTGATCGTCATCGGCAGCGTGGTCGAGTTGGCCTCGCGTCTCGACTGGTTCAAGCCGACCGATAGCGGCAGCCTGGGCTGGGTCGAGGGCAAGCATCCCACACCGCTCTCCCGGGCCGACAGCGCCTGAGGCAGTCCGCCGCTGGCGAGCGCTGATCCTGGCACCCGGGCCTGGTGGGTGGGCGGGATGGCCGGCGTCATCTTCCTACCGGTCGACACCCTCGACGTTTCCATCGATAGATCAACCGGATAGCGGCCAAGTCGTCGTTGACGCCATCTTCCGGCGCTTCGACAATGAGAACTCGCGACGGGGAGAGGCGCATGAACGTTGAGCAGTTGGATATCCGTGGCCACATGGCGCAGTTCGCGCCGTTCGACGATCTTCCCGATGCGCTGCTCGACCGTATCGCCGGCGAGGTCGAGATCCGCTATTTCCAGGCCGGCAGCGAACTGCTGGTCAAGGACCAGCCGGTCGAATCGCTGTGGTACATCCGCAGCGGGGCGGTGGAGATGTACCAGCGCAGCGGCCGGCTTTTCAACCGCCTGAGCGAAGGCGACATCTTCGGCTACTCGGACCTGCTGCGCAGCAACCGCCGGGTGCGCTATCCGGTCAGCGCCATCGAGGACACGCTGATCTATTTCATCCCCGGCGATGTCTTCGAGACGATCTGCGACGAGGACGACGACTTCGCCGAGTTCGTGGAGACCGGTGGCCAGCGCCTCAAGGTGACGGTGGAACAGCAGCGCGACGACAGCGGCCTGATGACGACCCGGGTGCGCAAGCTGATCAGCCGGCAGCCGCAGATGGTCGAAGCCGCCACCTCCCTGCAGCAGGCGGCCCGGCAGATGCGCGACGCCAACGTCACCTGCGTGCTGGTGGTCGATGTGACCGAGACCCAGTCCGCCTATACCTTCACCGGCCCCGACGGCCGGCACTGGCAGCTCAACGGCATTCTGACCGATCGCGATTTCTGCACCCGCGTACTGGCGGAGGGCAAGTCGGCCCAGACCCCGGTGGGCGAGGTCATGTCGCGGAAAGTCATCGTCATCCAGTCCGACGAATCGGTCTATGAAGCGATGCTGTGCATGTTGCGCAATCAGGTTCACCATCTGCCGGTACTGCACCGGCGCCAGCCGGTCGGCGTGCTCCACCTCTCCGATATCGTTCGCCACGAGACCCACAGCAGCCTGTTTTTGGTCAACAACATCTTCGTCCAGAACACGCCCGAGCAGCTGGCACGGCTGGCGCCGGAGGTGGGCACGGGGTTCGTGCGCATGGTCGCCGACGGCGCCAACTCCGAGATGGTCTGCCGGGCGCTGGCGACGATCGGGCGGGCGTTCACGCAGCGCCTGATCGAGCTGGCGGAGGCCGAGCTGGGCCCGGCGCCGATACCCTACTGCTTCATGGTACTGGGGTCGATGGCGCGGGAGGAGCCCACCATCAATGCCGACCAGGACAACGCGCTGGTTCTCCATGACGACTACGATCCCGAGCGGCACGGCGAGTATTTCGAGGCGCTGGCCAGGTTCGTCTGCGACGGCCTCGACGCCTGCGGCTATCCGTACTGCAAGGGCGACGTGATGGCGACCAATCCGCGCTGGCGCCAGCCGTTGCAGGTCTGGAAGGAGTATTTCACCGAGTGGATGGACGAGCCCAACGGCGAACGGCTGCTGCACAGCTCCATCTTCTTCGATCTGGCGCCAGTGCATGGCGAGACGCCCATGGTCGAAGCGTTGCAGGACCTGATCGCCGAACTGGCACCGCAGCGGCCGGTCTTTCTGGCGGCGTTGGCACGCAACGCCAAGAATCGCACGCCGCCGCTGGGCTTCTTCCGTCAGTTCGTCATGGAGCAGGACGGCGAACATCGCAAGTCGATCAACCTCAAGCGCCGGGGAACCGCGCCGCTGACCGACCTGGTTCGCGTGCATGCGCTGGCCTGCGGCTCCAAGGCGCAGAACAGCTTTGCCCGCCTCGATGACATCGCCCAGACCAAACTGCTGGCCGATGGCGTCACCGAGCGTCTGCGCTACGCCTTCGAGTTCATGTCGATGGTCCGCATTCGCCATCAGGCCGATGCGATCGAGCGGGGCGCCGAGCCCGACAACAGCGTCGATCCCGAGAACATCGGCAGCCGGGAACGCCACCATCTGAAGGATGCCTTCGAAGCGATCAGCAACGCCCAGAAGTTCCTCTCCTTCCGCTACAGCATGCCGTCCAAGTCGGGTTCCTCCAAGACCCACACCTCCTCCTCGGCAGGCTCCGCCAGCCAGGCTTCGCAGCGGAGCCGCCGATGACCTTGCGTCGCGCCGCGAGAGGGCAGAGCACGCCGACCTGGCCGGACTACATGGCCTCGCGCGCGCAGCGGGTTCGCGAGCCCCGATTGGCCAGCTTCTTCGCCGGAGGAACGCTGGACCCCGAGACACCCATCGGCGAGGCGCCGCTGGTCGCGATGGACTTCGAGACCACCGGCCTGGATAGCAGCCGTCACGACATCGTCAGTGTCGGGGTGATGCCTTTCACCCTGTCCCGGATCCGGCCGGCCGACGGCCGCTACTGGGTGTTGTCACCGCGCCGCAAGCTGAGCGGCGAATCGGTCGCTTTCCACCACATCACCCACGCCGAGGTGGCGGACGCCCCCGACTTCACCGCTATCATCGATGAGCTGTTGGCCATGCTCGCGGGCCGCCTGGTCGTCGTGCACTACCGACAGTTGGAAAGAACGTTCCTCGACGCCGCGATACGAGAACGGCTGGGCGATGGCCTGCTGATGCCGATGATCGACACCATGTCGCTGGAGGCGCGGATCCACCGGCAGTCCTGGTGGGCGAGACTGCGTCGCTGGGCGGGGCGACCGATGGCGTCGATTCGCCTGCACGAGAGCCGCCAGCGCTATCACCTTCCGGCCTATACCGGACACCACGCACTGATCGATTCGCTGGCGACGGCGGAGCTGCTGCAGGCGCAGATTCTCTACCACTACGATTGGGAGACGCCGGTCGGCGCGCTGTGGCGTTGAGCCGGCTACCGGCGGGGCGCGACGAGCCCGCCGACGAAAGAAAAAGCGGGCGGCTCCAGGAGCCGCCCGCTTTCATGATGCTCGTCTGCAACGAGGTCGTCAGCCACGAGGCTCGGATCGCAACCCCTGGATGATCGCGTAGCACGCGGCCAGCAGCACGATGGTAAATGGCAAGCCGGTGGCGATGACCGCCGCCTGCAGAGCCGTCAGGCCTCCGCCCAGCAGCAGGGCGATGGCGATGGCGCCTTCGATCAGGGCCCAGAAGACACGTTGCGGCGTCGGCGCATCGACCTTGCCGCCGGCGGTGATCGAGTCGATGACCAGCGAACCGGAGTCCGAAGAGGTGATGAAGAACACCATGACCAGGATGATGCCGACGAACGAGGTGATTGATGTCCACGGCAGTTGGCCCAGCATGGCGAACAGCTGCAACTCCAGCGCCGCGTTCTTGACGCCGTCGAAGCCCTGATTGACGAGCTGATCGATGGCGGTGTCGCCGAAAGCGGTCATCCACAGCACGGAAACGAGGGTCGGTACCAGCAGCACCGCGATCAGGAATTCACGTACCGTGCGGCCGCGGCTGACGCGCGCGATGAACATGCCGACAAACGGTGACCAGGAGATCCACCACGCCCAGTAGAAGGCGGTCCAGCCATGCATGAAGTCGGTGTCTTCGCGGCCGAACGGGTTGGACAGTGCCGGAAGATTCTTGAGGTAGGAGCCCATGTTCTCGACGAAGCCGGTCGCGATCAGCAGGGTCGGGCCAACGACGATCACGAACAGCAGCAGCAGGAACGCGAGAGCCATGTTGATCTGCGACAGGCGCTGCACGCCCTTGTCCACGCCCAGCATGACCGATGTCAACGCGATCAGCGTGATGCCGATGATCAGCAGCACCATGGTGACGTTGGTGTTGGGGATGCCGAACAGATAGTTGAGCCCGGCCGATGCCTGCGAGGCGCCGAGACCCAATGATGTCGCCAGGCCGAACAGCGTCGCGAATACCGCCAGGATGTCGATGACGTGGCCAGGCCAACCCCAGATGCGCTCACCCAGAATCGGGTAGAAGATCGAGCGCATGGTCAGTGGCAGGCCCTTGTTGAAGGAGAACAGTGCCAGCGACAGCGCGACGATCGCGTAGATACCCCAGGGATGCAGGCCCCAGTGAAAGATCGTGGCCGCCATGGCCAGCGATTGTGCCTCTGCCGGGTTGCCTTCGGCGCCGCCCAGCGGTGCCCAGGAATCACCGGACATGGAGGTGCCGAAATGGGTGATCGGCTCGGAGACGCCGTAGAACATCAACCCGATGCCCATGCCCGCCGCGAACAGCATGGCGAACCAGCCCGCGTAGCTGAAGTCCGGCTTGGCGTGGAGGCCGCCGATTCTCACCCTGCCCAGCGGCGTGAAGATCAGCACGACGGAGAGCAGCACGAAGATGTTGGCGGCGAATAGGAACAGCCAGCTCAAGTTGTCGGTCAGGAAGCTCTTCGCCCCGTTGAAGATCGGCCCCATCTGATCCGGCAACGCCAGCGTGATGATGACGAAGAACAGGATCAGCAGTGACGAGATCGAGAAGACCTTGCCGTGCAGATCGACGTTGAAACCAAATCTATTGGTCTGGATATTGTCCTGGCCAATCACATAATCGGTATCGATGAGATTGGCGGGACCCTCTGGTGCCGGTATGCCTTCCTGCGGCGCATCCGGCTGATTGTTGGCGTCTTGAGCCACTAGCCGTCTCCATTGTTTGATGAGTCAGTTCGAGGCCGCCCTCGCGCGGCGACGATTCCCTTGCGCTCCCTTGCGTCGTCCGGGGGGCATGCCAGTGCGTGCCCACCCGGTCCAGGCAGAGCACACAGTCTGGCGTATCCGCCGGAACACGCAAGTTTCCCAATTATCCTGAATCAAGTCGGTGCTTCCAACCGTCTTGGCGAGAAACCCGAAGTTTCCCCGCCGCTGATCGCGACCGATAGCGCGATGATAGCGGCTTTCGACTCTCGATCCTGTTCTGGCGACGACGCGAGGAGTAGACCAAGGTCAGAGTGAAACGCGCTGGGGTTGTCGCCTATAGTCCCAGCTGTATTTAAACGAATGTTTGAATCTCCGGGAGAGTTCGAATGGCAGACTATCGCGCGCCGCTCGTGGACATGCGGTTCGTCCGTGAAGAGGTGTTTCAGGCCGAGCAGGAGTGGCAGGCCATGCCGGCGACCGCCGATTTCAACGCCGAGCTGGCCGATGCCGTCCTCGAGGAAGCCGCTCGCCTGGCCGAAGCGGAGCTGTTTCCGCTCAATCAGCGTGGAGACGCCGAGGGGTGCGTGATATTGGACGGCGCGGTGGCCACGCCGGGCGGGTTTCGCCAAGCCTTTCAGGAGATGGCGCGGGGCGGGTGGTGCGGCCTCGGCGGCAACCCTGCCTACGGTGGGCAGGGCCTGCCGAAACTGTTGACCCAGGCCTTCGACGAACTGCTCTACGCCAGCAACACCGGCTTCGCCCTCTATCTGACACTCAACAACGGTGCCGGGCTGCTGCTCGACGCTTACGCCGACGACGCGGTCAAGGCCCGCTATCTGCCGCGGCTCTACGCCGGCGACTGGTTGGGCACCATGTGTCTGACCGAACCGCACTGCGGCACCGATCTTGGGCTGATCAGGACTCGGGCGGTGCCCATCGATGGCGGCCGCTACGCGGTCACCGGCAGCAAGATCTGGATCACCGGCGGGGAGCATGACCTGACCGAGAACATCGTCCACCTGGTGCTGGCCAAGCTGCCGGATGCGCCCCCGGGCGCCAAGGGGATCTCGCTGTTCCTGGTACCGAAACGCCGGGTGCTGGACGACGGTTCGCTGGGGGAGGCGAACGGGGTGGTCTGTGGCGGGCTCGAGCACAAGATGGGTATCAACGGCAGCGCCACCTGCGTGATGCATTTCGAGGGCGCAGAGGGGATCCTGATTGGCGCGCCCCATCAGGGCCTGGCGACGATGTTCACGATGATGAACTACGAGCGGCTCTCGATCGGCATCCAGGGGCTCGGATTGGGCGACGTCGCCTATCAGAGCGCCATCGCCTTTGCCCATGAGCGTCGCCAGAGCCGTGCACCGGGTGCTGCTGCCGAGCCCGATCAGGCCGCCGATCCGATTCTGGTCCATCCGGACGTGCGGCGCATGGCGCTCAACGCTCGTGCCTGGAACGAAGGCGGTCGACTGTTTGCCGCCTTCGTTGCCCGTGAACTCGATCGCGCCAAATATCATCCCGATGACCAGGTGCGCGAGGAGGCCGGGGAGCTGGTCGCGCTGCTCACCCCGGTGGCCAAGGCGTTTCTGACCGACCGCGGCTTCGAGACCACGGTGGAGGCCCAGCAGCTCTACGGTGGCAGCGGCTATTGTGTCGAATGGGGCGCCGAGCAGTTCGTGCGCGATGCGCGAATCGCGATGATCTACGAGGGCACCAACGGCATTCAGGCCATGGATCTGATCGGCCGCAAGCTGACGCGCAACCGGGGAGCTTACGTCGAGCGCCTTGCCGGGCGGATCAGGGCGGATCTCGACGGTGACGCTATCGGGTCCCCCGAATTGCGGCCGTTCCGGGAGGCGCTCGAAACCGAGCTGAGCCGGCTCGAGCGAGTCAGCGACGCCGTGATCGAGGCGGCCGGAGCGGATGCGGCAGCGGCGGGCGCGGCAGCCCATGATTACCTGCATCTGGTGGGCTATGCGGTTTACACCTGGATGTGGTGGAAGGCGGCTCGCGCAGCGCAGCGAGGCCTGGCCCACCAGGGTCCATCCGGGGCCGATTTCTATCGCGCGAAGTTGATCGTGGGGCAGCACTTCCTGAGCCGTCAGTTACCGCAGGCCGAAGCGCTGGAGCGCCAGATCGCGGCGGGACCGTCAGGGCTGATGGCGCTCGAGGCGTCGTATTTCTGAGGCCTCGGAGGCGGTCTCGGCGGATCGCCTCAAACATCCGTGCACCTCCATGGCGCATTCGCATTCCGTGACGGCGTTTTCGTACCCATTGCGGTGCAGAGGTCGGCCGGCGGGACCCCCGGTTGCACCAGCAAAGCGAGGAGGCGTGCGATAGACGCTTCCTGCGTGCACCAATAACGGCCATTTTGTCGAATTTTGGCTGTCTTTCCCGGTTTTTGTATACAAGATTCTCGCGATCAGTCATCAAGGCACGAAAAATGCATCGGGTTGTCCAGTCGAGATCCACGCCCGTGGCCGGGTCTGGATCATCAGGCCGATCACCAAGGGTCATGACCAGGAGAATCCGATGACAACAACCTCCCTTCGCAAGTGGATTGCCGGTTCCAGCATCGTGCTGGGGCTGGCCGGTTTCGGTAGTACCGCCCTCGCCCAGGAAGCGGCGCAGGACCAGGGCCCGATCCGGGTCGGAATCCTGCACTCGCTCTCCGGCACCATGGCGATCAGCGAGTCGACGCTGAAAGACGAGATGCTGATGCTGATCGACAAGCAGAACGAGGCCGGCGGCCTGCTCGGTCGCCAACTGGAGCCGGTGGTGATGGATCCGGCCTCGGACTGGTCGCTCTACGCCGAACAGGCCCGTGACATGCTGACCGGCGACGACCGTGTCGACGTCATCTTCGGCAACTGGACGTCGGCCTCGCGCAAGGCGGTGCTGCCGGTGGTCGAAGAGCTCGATGGGCTGCTGTTCTACCCGGTGCAGTATGAAGGCGAGGAGTCCTCCGAGAACATCTTCTACACCGGCGCAGCCCCCAACCAGCAGGCGATTCCGGCGGTCGACTACCTGATGAGCCAGGGCGTGGAACGCTGGGCGCTGCTGGGCACCGACTACGTCTATCCGCGCACTACCAACAAGATTCTGGAGGCCTATCTCAAGGCGAATGGCGTTGCCGACGACGACATCATGGTCAACTACACGCCGTTCGGTTTCAGCGACTGGCAGTCGATCGTCTCCCAGGTCAAGGATTTCGGCAGCCAGGGGCGGAAGACGGCGGTGGTCTCGACCATCAACGGCGACGCCAACGTGCCGTTCTACAACGAGCTAGCCAACCAGGGCATCTCGGCGGGCGATATCCCCGTGGTGGCGTTCTCGGTGGGCGAGCAGGAGCTGACCGGGATCGATACCGCGCCGCTGGTCGGCCACATGGCGGCCTGGAACTACTTCATGAGCGTCGACAGCGATGCCAACTACGACTTCATCGACGACTGGGTCGCCTACACCGGCAATGACGAGGCGGTGACCAACGATCCGATGGAGGCGCACTACATCGGCTTCAACATGTGGACCCAGGCGGTCGAGAAGGCCGGGACCACCGATGTCGACGCGGTCAAGGATTCGATCATCGGCGTGACCGTACCCAATCTGTCCGGTGGCGCTTCCACCATGATGCCCAACCACCACATCACCAAGCCGGTGATGATCGGCGAGATCCAGGACGACGGGCAGTTCAGCGTGGTCTGGCAGACGCCGACGACCGTCGCCGGTGACGCCTGGTCGGATTACCTGCCGGAGTCGAAGAATCTGATCAGCGACTGGAGAGCCCCGCTGCGCTGCGGCAAGCTCGACGTTGAGTCGATGACCTGCGAAGACGGCCCGGGCGCCGACTGAGCCGGTTCTGCCGACACCGATGCCCGCCCGGGGCGTCGGTGTCGCTGTTTGGAGCTGATGGCAGACCGTGTTCGAGGGCGACATCATGAGCTTTACCACAGGATGGAAAGGCCCGGCGCCGAGGCGCAGGCTCACGATTCCCATGCTGCTGTGCCTGTTGATGGCCTGCGGTCTGGGTATCGGTTCAGAGGCTTCGGCCGCCTCCGGCGAATCGCAGGTGCAAGCGTCGAAGGGCGAGCCCCAGGCGCAGGCGAAAGGAGAGCCACGGGCGCTGCTGGGGGCGCTCGATACCGGCAGTTTTCAGGCCAAGGGCGACGCCGCCCAGGCGATCGCCGAGAGTGGCGCCGAGCAGAAGACGCGCTGGTTGCAGGCGCTGCTCGACGGCCGCCTGGGCAAGGAGCGTCGTGGCGATCGTTTCTATATCGTCACCGACGACAGTGGCCGCGAATGGCCGATCATCGATGCCATCACCTTCGAGGATGCCGGTACCGGCACCCGGCGCACCGTGGACATCTTCAAGATCAACAACGAGCTGCGCACGCGGATCGAGGGGCTGCTCGCTTCATTGTCGCTGAGCGCTGGCAATGAAGCCTCTCGGCTGTCGGCAGCGCAGCGCCTGGTCGGCGAAGTCACGGCCGACAACGCCGATCGCGTGCGCGGGATGCGCGACGACGAAGAGAGCGATGCCGTCCGCGGCCAGCTCGATGTGGCGCTGGCGCTCTACGATCTCCAGCAAGGCGATGCCGAGGCGCTGGACGCGCTGCGGGGCAACCTCGACACCCGCGTGCGCAACGCGTTGACCCCGATCGCCGCCGGTGATTCCGCGCTCGCCGCCGAGGCGCAGTCGGTACTCGACGGCATCGAGAGCAAGCGCGCCTGGTACGATCGCGCACAGACCCTGTTCTTCGGCCTGAGCGCCGGCTCGATTCTGGTGCTCGCCGCCATCGGCCTGGCCATCACCTTCGGCGTGATGGGCGTGATCAACATGGCCCATGGCGAGCTGATCATGATCGGCGCCTACACCACCTGGCTGATCCAGCAGGCGCTCCCCGGTCAGCCGGGCCTGGCGCTGGCCTTGGCGATTCCCGGCGGATTCCTGGTCGCCGGCGGGTTCGGCGTCGTCATCGAGCGCACCGTGATCCGCTTCCTCAAGGGGCGCCCGCTGGAGACGCTGCTGGCCACGTTCGGCCTCAGCCTCGTGCTGCAGCAACTGGTGCGCACGGTGTTCTCGCCGCTCAACCGTCGGGTGACCTCGCCGGAGTGGCTGCAGGGGGCGTGGCAGATCAACGAGGCGCTGTCGCTGACCCTCAACCGTCTTGGCGTGCTGCTGTTCTGCCTGGCGGTCTTCGCCGCGCTCTGGGCGCTGATGCGCTACACCCGGCTGGGACTGGAAGTGCGCGCGGTGACCCAGAACCGGGCGATGGCGCGCGCCATGGGCGTGCGCGCCACCCGGGTCGACATGCTCACGTTCGGCCTCGGTGCGGGCGTGGCCGGTCTCGCCGGCGTCGCCCTGTCGCAGTTGACCAACGTCGGGCCCAATCTGGGGCAGGGCTACATCGTCGACTCCTTTCTGGTCGTGGTCTTCGGTGGCGTGGGCAATCTATGGGGAACGCTGGTGGCCGGCATGTCGCTCGGTGTCATCAATCAGGTGCTGCAGCCGTGGGTCGGTGCCGTGCTGGCCAAGATCATCGTGCTGGTCGGCGTGATCCTGTTCATCCAGAAGCGCCCGCAGGGCATCTTCGCACCCAAGGGGCGGACCTCATGACGATCCAGGCTGTACCGCAGGAACGCGATCGATCCCGGCAGGCGTTCCTGTCCCGCTCGACGCTGGTGACCACTTTCGCGCTGATCGTCGGCATGCTGGCGGTGCTGATCCTCAACGCGCTGCCGGCGTCGAGCGCGCTGCACGTCAGCGGGGCGACCGTCGCGCTGCTGGGCAAGTACTTCACCTACATGCTGCTGGCCCTGGCGGTGGATCTGATCTGGGGCTATCTCGGCATCCTGAGTCTGGGGCATGGCGCCTTCTTTGCCCTGGGCGGCTACGCCATGGGGCTCTACCTCAACGCCCAGACCTCGCCGCTGCCCGGCTGGCAGTCGATCATGACCTACTTTCCGGTGGCGGCACTGGCGATCCTGCTGGCACCGGGATTGCTGGCGCTGGCGTTCGGCTGGCTGGCGTTTCGTTCGCGGGTCACCGGCGTCTACTTCTCGATCATCACCCAGGCGCTGACCTTCGCGCTGATGCTGGCGTTCAACCGCAACGAGATGGGCATGGGCGGCAGCACGGGGCTGACACGCTTCTACGAACTGCTGGGCTTCTCGCTGGCGAGCGAAAACATGACCGTGGCGCTGTTCGTGGCTTCCGGCATGGCGGTGCTGCTGGCGTTCTGGCTGTGCCGAGCGATCACCGTCTCGCGTCTCGGCCGGGTCAGCGTGGCGACCCGCGATGCCGAGGCGCGGGTGCGCTTCATCGGCTACCGGGTCGATCACGTCAAACTCGCACTGTTCGTCGTCTCGGCGATGATCGCCGGCGTCGCCGGGGCGCTCTACGTGCCGCAGGTGGGCATCATCAATCCCAGCACCTTCGCGCCGCTGTTCTCCATCGAAGTGGTGGTGTGGGTGGCGCTGGGCGGGCGCGCCACGCTCTACGGTGCCTTGCTGGGCGCGCTGGTGGTCAACTATCTGAAAACGGTGCTGACGGGGGCGATGCCGGATGCCTGGCTGTTCATTCTCGGCGGCCTGTTCGTGCTGGTGACGATGTTGCTGCCGCGTGGCATCGCCGGGGTGATCTCGGCGTGGCGGGGCACGCGGTTCGGTCGCAGGACGGGAGAGCGTAAGGAGGTGAGTGCATGAGCAGGACGGATGGCTCCCGTTTCGGCAAGCTGCGAGAGATCGCGCGGCCGGACCGCGTGTTCGATTTCATGGTGCCGGCCCAGTCGCCGGTGGATGTGCGCCACGGGCCGATCCTCTATCTGGAGGACGTCAGCGTCAGCTTCGATGGTTTCCGCGCCATCAACGGACTGAACCTGACCGTGGACGACGGCGAACTGCGCTGCATCATCGGCCCCAACGGGGCGGGCAAGACCACGATGATGGACATCATCACCGGCAAGACCCGACCCGACAGCGGCCAGGTCTGGTTCGGCAGCCGGCACAACCTCTTGACGCTGGACGAGCCCCAGATCGCCAACCTGGGCATCGGGCGCAAGTTCCAGAAACCGACGGTGTTCGAGGCGCTCGACGTCACCGAGAACCTGGAACTGGCGATGGCCGGCGATCGGCGTATCTGGAAGACCTTGCTGGCCCGGCTCGATCGGGAAGGTCAGGCGCGAATCGACGAGGTGCTGGAGACCATCGGCCTGACCGAGGAGCGATACCGTTTGGCCGGGGTGCTCTCCCACGGCCAGAAGCAGTGGCTCGAGATCGGCATGCTGTTGATGCAACGACCGCGGCTGCTGCTGGTGGACGAGCCGGTCGCGGGCATGACCGAGCCGGAAATGCATCGCACCGCGGAACTGTTGACGCGACTGGCGGGGCAGCAGTCGGTCGTCGTCGTCGAGCACGACATGGGCTTCGTGCGCTCGATCGCGCGGCAGGTCAGCGTGCTCCATCAGGGCAGCGTACTGGCGGAGGGCACGATGGACCAGGTCGCCAGCGACCCGCGGGTGATCGAGGTCTACCTCGGCGGCGACGAGGAGGCGGCCTGATGCTGAGTGTCGATAAGCTCAATCAGTACTATGGCGAGAGTCATATCCTGCGTGACCTGTCGCTCGAGGTGCCCGCCGGCCGCTGTACCTGCGTGATGGGCCGTAACGGCGTCGGCAAGACCACGCTGCTCAAGGCGATCATGGGCGAGGTCGCCGCGCGTAGCGGAACGATTCAGTTCGATGGCGAAGACATTCGCACGCGCCGGCCCGAGGTGCGTGCCGGCCTGGGAATCGGCTACGTGCCCCAGGGGCGTCAGATATTCGCCACGCTCACGGTGGAGGAGAACCTGCGTATCGGTCTGCCGGCGAGAAGAGACAGGCAGCGCCGGATTCCCGAGCGCATCTACGAACTGTTTCCGGTGCTTCGGGAGATGCGCTATCGTCGAGGCGGCGACCTCTCCGGCGGTCAACAGCAGCAACTGGCGATCGGCCGGGCGCTGGTGCTCGACCCGCGGCTGCTGATCCTGGACGAGCCGGGTGAAGGCATCCAGCCCAACATCGTGGCGCAGATCGGCGAGGTGATCCGGCGTCTCAATCGCGAGGATGGGCTGACGGTGCTGCTGGTGGAACAGAAACTGCCATTCGCGCGTCGATACGCCGATGGCTTCATGATCATGGATCGCGGCCAGGCCGTGGCCGGTGGCGACATTGCCGACCTGAGCGACGATCTGATCAAGCGACATTTAACCGTATGACGGCAGAGCCTTCATGTCATTGGCAAGCGGCGCCGACGGATTCCGGGCACCGCTTCGACGCGAGCCGGCATTGGGGCGCCTCGCTGGCGCTGACGTTTGCCGCGCGTCCCGCCGACACTGGCGAGGCGATGCGGACGCGCCTGATTCGTGCGCGCCACCACGGCCCCTTGCGGGTGCAGCGACCCTTCTACCCGGAATCCCGGGTCGTGGGGCAGCCCGATCCTTGCCACGTCTATCTGCTCCATCCCCCGGGAGGGCTGGTCAGCGGCGATGCCCTCGCCATTGACGTGGCTGTGGGGGCGGGCGCTCATGCCGTCCTGACCACGCCGGCGGCGACCAAGCTCTACCGTGCCGATAGCCACGGCGTCGCCTGGTCCCAGGCCAACCGACTCGTCGTCGACGACGGGGGGATGCTGGAGTGGCTACCCCAGGAGACGATCGCCTTCGACGGCTCGCGGGGCGAGCAGCGGACCGAGATCGCGCTGCGGGGGAGCGCGCGCTGCCTGGGTTGGGAGATCATGGCGCTGGGGCGCCCGGCCAGCCAATTGCCGTTCGAGAGCGGTCGCATCGAGCAGCGCTTTCGGCTGGTTCGCGACGGCCGGCCGCTGTGGCTCGAGCGCCAGCCGTTGGATCCGCTGCACCCGCGGTTCGTGGGCCGCTGGGGGCAGGGTGGCGCGACGGTCCAGGCGACGCTGTGGGCGGTGGGGCTGGCGGATCCGCAGCAGGCCGTGGCACGTCTGCGCGAGACGATGCCGGCCGCCAGGAACTGGGCGGTCACCCAGCGTCACGATGTACTGCTGCTGCGCTATCTGGGCCACTCACGCAACGAAGCCTGGGATCGTTGCAGCGCTGCCTGGCGTGAGCTCAGGCCGTTGCTTGTCGGACGCAACGCTTGTGAGCCGCGCATCTGGAGAACGTGAATGGCTTTTTACAGCGCCCCGGAGCCGACGCATGGCCTTTTACAGCGCCCCGAAGCCGGCGCAACATTGCAAAACTCGTAGCTCGTAGCTCGTAGCTCGTAGCTCGTAGCTCGTAGCTCGTAGCTCGTAGCCCG
>NZNW01000014.1 GCA_002695065.1 Salinicola sp.
CTTCGAGCTTCGAGCTTCGAGCTTCGAGCTTCGAGCTTCGAGCTTCGAGCTTCGAGCTTCGAGCTTCGAGCTTCGAGCTTCGAGCGAAGAACGCCAGCGACGATGTCGCTGGCGTTCTTCGTTCCGCATCCACGCTGTTCTTCGCGGCTCGCGGCTCGCGGCTCGCGGCTCGCGGCTCAGGGCTGAACCCTCACCAACCCCTCCTGCGCGGTCGAGGCCACCAGACGGCCGTCGCGGTCGTAGAAGCTGCCGCGCGCGAAACCGCGCGCGCCGCCCGCCCAGGGGCTCTCCATCACGTACAGCAACCACTCGTCGATTCTGGGGTCCTCGTGGATCCACAGGGCGTGATCCAGGCTGGCGATGCGCAGGCGTGGATCGCCGAACTCCACGTCGTGGGCCAGCAGCGAGGTCAACAGCAGGTTGAAGTCCGAGCTGTAGGAGAGCAGGTAGCGGTGGAGTGCCGGATCGTCCGGCATCGGACCGCCGCCCATTCGGAACCAGATCATCCGCGAGGGGGGGCAGTCATGGCGCTCCTCCACCGTGATGAATTCGACGGGGTGTCCACGAAAGCGCTGGTGGACCGCCTTGCCTTCCGCCAGCAGCGCCTCGGGGGTCGGGACATCGGGCGCCATGGGTTGGTGGCTCAGGCCGTGTTCCCGTCCCTGGAAGGAGGCGCTGCAGAAGAATATCGGTTTGCCCTTCTGGATCGCGGTGACGCGCCGCGTCGTGAAGCTGCCACCATCGCGAACGCGATCGACGGAGTAGACCACCGGGAGCTGGGCGTCGCCGGGGCGCAGGAAATAGCCATGCAGCGAGTGCAGATAGCGATCCTCGGGCACCGTGCGGGTCGCGGCGGCGGCAGACTGCCCCAGGGCCTGGCCTCCGAAAAGCTGCGGCAGTCCCAGATCCTGGCTCTGGCCGCGGAACAGGTTCTCCTCCAGCGCTTCCAGGCCGAGAAGCTGGATAAGGTCGTTCAGCGCTTGTGTCATTCGGGTATCCTTGATGGCGCGTCGGTGATGGCTGGTCACGAGTATATCCTGCTCGCTGGCGACTCGCCGCGACGCGGCGCGGCAATACGGGACGATCATGATACGCAACGATGAATTCTACATGCACCGGGCGCTGGAGCAGGCCCGGCTGGCGCTGGAGGCGGGCGAGGTGCCGGTTGGCGCCGTGGTCGTGGATGGCCGGGGCGAGCCGATCGGTGCCGGCTACAACTGCCCGGTCGGTGGCCAGGATCCTACCGCCCATGCCGAAGTCCAGGCGTTGAGAAGCGCGGCGCTGGCGCTGGGCAACTATCGGCTGGACGACTGCACGCTGTTCGTCACCCTCGAGCCCTGCCTCATGTGCACGGGGGCGATCATCCATGCCCGCATCCGGCGGGTCGTCTACGCCACCGCGGAGCCCAAGGGCGGTATGGCCGAATCCCGCGCCAATCTCTTTGCGCAGCCCTGGTTCAATCATCGGGTCGAGGTGGAGGGTGGCGTGCTGGCCGTGCCGGCAAAGCGGCTGCTCCAGCAGTTCTTCCGGGAACGCCGGCGGGATGCCATGCAGCCGTGAACCGGCTCAGGTGGCGTCGGTGAGGATCACGCGATTGCGTCCGCCCTGTTTGGCGCGGTAGAGCGAATCGTCGGCGGCCTGGAAGAGTCGATCGCGACGGATCGGCGGCTCGTCGGTGATACTGACGCCAATGCTGAGCGTCACCGGCACGTTGCCCGGCAGGAGCAGGCCACTCTCGGCCACCGCCACACGCAGCGCCTCGGCGATCTCCCCGGCGGTCTGTCGATCGCAGTTCGGCAGGCAGGCCACGAACTCCTCTCCGCCGTAACGGGCGAACAGCCCGCCCGCGCGCTCTACCGGCCGTCGACAGCGCTGGGCGATCGTCTTGAGATAGCGATCGCCCTCCAGGTGCCCGAAGTGGTCGTTGACACTCTTGAAGTGATCCAGATCGCAGATCAGCAGCGCCAGCGGTAGCGGGTCCCGTTGATCGTCCATCCAGCGCAGCAGTTCGCGCCGATTGGGCAACTGGGTCAACTCGTCGTGACGGGCGATCCATTCGATCTCGTGCTGAAGACGCTCGCGCGCCTTCATCTCCTCGCGCAGCGAGGCGTTGGCCCGGTTGGCCAGGTGATGCTGGTGGGCCAGTCGACGGTAGATATAGAGCACCATGTGCAGCAGGTAGGCCAGCAGGATGCCGAAGGCGAGGGTGATTTCCGGCAGCCGACTCCGTTTCGCCTGCAGCCAGTGCAGGGAGGGCGCCACGCTCAGGGTCAGTCGATCGGTGCCCACGGTGACGGATTGGCGATACTGCCAGTCCGCGAGATTGCCCAGCGGGCCGTAGTAGAAGTAGAGCTGCCGGTGGTCGCTGAGCGTCACCGCACGGTCCTGGTTGGGCGTCTGCGCCAGTAGCGAATTGAGCAGCTTGTCGACGCTCACCACCATCCCCACCGCACCGATCAGTGTTCCATCCACGACGTCGCGCACCGGGAGGTAGCTGATCACGCCACGCCCGCCCTGGATGAAATCGACGATCCCCGTCTGCCCTTCGATGCCGTAGACCAGTGGACGATCCAGTGCCTCCCGGTCCTGTGAGTCCACCCGGTAGAGATTGGTGCCGAGTACTGTCTGATTGCCGCGTAGCGGATAGACGCGGATGACGGTGCCGTCGAGGTCGATGAAGGCGATGTTGCGGAAGTAGCCGAAGTCGTCATGGTAGAGCCTGGCCTGTTGTTCCCACTCGGAGCGAGTCGGAACATCGCCCAGCATGTTCCAGAAACTGGTGAAGCGTCGCATCGCCTTGAGGTGAGATGCCGTCTCCGAAGCCATCCTGGTGGCGATGTCGTTGCCCTCGCTGGCGGCAAGGTCATACAGGCGCAGGTTGTCGGTCTGGCGCTGCTCCTGCCAACTGATCATGGCCAGCAGGGCAATCAGGCCGCCGGTCGCCAGGGGCGGCAGGATTCGCCGCCAGTAGCGGCGGAGCGCGGGAAGCAGCGCCAGGCACTGGGCGAACCAGAAAAGCCACAACGCCGCCAGGATCGCCACGGGCACTCCCGTCGTGCTGGACGCGTATTGCGGGGGCGGAGCCAGCGAGCGGTAGCCGAGCCAGGCGCCGCCCATGGCGACCAGCAACAGCAGCATCGGCGAGCCAAGGCCCAGGCGCGACAGCAGCAGGACGTTGAGCGTCAGACCGAAGATCATGCAGAGCGAGAGAATCGGAGGCCGGCTGCGGAACAGCTCCCAGCTTCCCGGTAGCCGATCGAGCCACTGCTGCCAGACATCGGCGCTGAGCCAGGTCTCTGCCACCAGGTAACTGGCGAGGATTGTCAGGGTGAGGAGGCAGGTAGGAATCAGCAGCCAGCGGCTGGTCCTGATCCACTGGCGTGATGCGGCGACCTGACCCAGCCAGAGCGCGCCCAGCAGTGGCATCAGCAGCCAGCGCTGATCCGGTTCGCCGGCGGGCCAGAGGGCAATCAACGCGATCGGGAACGCCAGGTACAACGATAGACGGGACACCACCAGAGGCATGGGCGTTAGGGTTCTCCACGGCGCGGCCGCCGATTACAGCAGCGGGGCGACGATTTCGAAGGGCGCGGTACTCTCCTCGTCCAGTGCGCGCTCGCCCAGCTGGTTGAACTGCTGCTGGCTACGATTGACGTACTTCAGTATCTCGTAATAACGGCGCACGTTACGGACGTAGATTACCGGTTCGCCGCCACGAGCGTAACCGTGGCGCACCCGGGAGTACCACTCGCGCTCCTGCAGCAACGGCAGCGCTTCGCGGACATCGGCCCAGCGCTTGGGGTCGCCGCCGCGCAGGCGAACGATCTCCTGGGCGTCGAACAGGTGCCCCAGGCCGACATTGTAGGCGGCCAGCGCCATCCAGGTTCGATCGGGTTCAGGTATGTCATCGGCAAGGCGCTGTTTGACCTGAAGCAGGTACCTGGCGCCACCGTCGATACTTTGACGCGGGTCGAGGCGATTATCGATGCCGACCTCGTCGGCGGTGGGGTGCGTCAGCATCATCAACCCGCGAACGCCGGTCGGCGATTCGGCATCGGCCTCCCAGTGTGACTCCTGAAAGCCGAGCGCGGCCAGCAGGTGCCAGTCGAAGCCGGTCTCCCGGGCGGCCTCCTTGAAGTAGGGCACGAAGCGCGGCAGCCGCGTCCCCACGTGGTGGATGAAGAGCCGGGCGCCAACGTACTCGAGATAATCGTCGTGGCCGAAGTAGCGCCCCACGAGCTCATCGAGCTCGCCGTTGCGACGCTGCTCTTCCAGGAAATCGTTGGCGGCGCTGAGCAGGTCGATCGGCTGGTTCGCCGCGAAGGCCCAGGCCAGACTCATCGGCTTGCCCAGCGGGAAGCCGCGTTCGACGTTGGGGAAGAACAGCCGGTTGAGCCTGAATTGCTGGGTGTAGACCACGGCCGCATCGAGGTCGTCGCGCTCGACCATCTCCATCAGATCGGCGATGGCCAGGCCCTCCGCCTCCTTCCAGCCCAGACCCGGAAGATTGCGCTGCTGGGTGCGTAGCGCCTCGGCATTGCCGGAGTCGGCGATCACGCCGATACGCAGACCGACGAGATCGTCCAGGGTACGTACCGGAGGCAGGCCCCGGCGATAGACCACCAGCGGCTGCAGCGTGAGGATCGGTTGGCTGTACCGGATGCCTTTCCGATCCAGGTCGAGTGCCAGGGCCGCGGCGCCCATGTCGGCGTCGCCCCGTCTCACGTGGTCGATCACGCCGCCGATACTCTCCTCGGTATCGACCGACAGACTGACGCCCAGCGACCGTGCAAAGCGACGCATCAGCTCGTATTCGAAGCCGGTCGGGCCATGCCCCCCGGCGTAGAAGGTGATCGGCCCGCTGCGTGTCGCCACCTGCAGGAAATCGCGCTTGCGGATCGGCTCCAGCCCGTCGCCGAAACGCGGCGCCAACTGAGCGGGACAGAGGACGATCGTCAGCGCCAACAGCAGGACCAGCGCGCGCCGCAGACGTGTCATGAGCTTGGACATGCAGTGGGGATCGGTGACAGCGTGACGGCACACCATAGCCGGCCCCCGTCCCGCTGTCATCCATTGGCTACCGCGCTACGCATCCCGAGGGGCGGGCCTCTCGCTCCCGTTGTAGAGGATTTTTCCACGCTGCAGCGGCCTCGATCGGCGTCAGGCCCGTTGCCTTAGCGAGCGCCGTCGCTTTCCAGTATCATGGCGCCCTGATCCCGGCATCGTCGTCCGTCTCGCACGAGACAGGCGCGATCCTCGACCGTCCTGGAGGCTTTCCACGCCATGCTCGAATTGCAAGGCGCTCCCGCGCTATCTGCATTCCGTCACGCCAAACTGCTCGCCGATCTTCGCGCTGTCGTTCCCGAAGTCGAGTCCCTCAACGCACATTACGTTCATTTCGTCGACCATCACGACGAGCTCGACACCGAGGCGCGCCAGGTACTGGAGCGGTTGCTGGGCCATGGCCAGGGTTCCGAACCCGGACGGGACGCATCGACCGAAGGGTATCTGTTTCTGGTCGTGCCCCGTATCGGCACGATCTCGCCGTGGTCCTCCAAGGCCACCGATATCGCCCACAACTGTGGTCTCGAGTCGGTGGCGCGGATCGAGCGGGGCATCGCCTATCGGGTGGCGCTGAAGAGCGCGCCGGCCCCCGACAGCTACGAGGCCCTGGTGGCGCGCCTGCACGATCGAATGACGGAAACCGTGCTGTTCGACTCCAGCGACGCGGCCAAGCTGTTCTCCCATCACCGGCCGACGCCGCTGGCCACGGTCGACGTGATCCAGGGCGGGCGTCCGGCGCTGGCGGACGCCAACGGCAAGTTGGGGCTGGCGCTGGCCGACGACGAGATCGACTATCTGGTCGAGGCCTTCCGGGAGCTGGGGCGCAACCCGACCGACGTCGAGCTGATGATGTTCGCCCAGGCCAACTCCGAACACTGCCGCCACAAGATCTTCAACGCCGACTGGGTGATCGACGGCGAGCCGCAGACCCATTCGCTGTTCAAGATGATCAAGAACACCTTCGAGTGTTCCAGCGACAAGGTGCTCTCGGCCTACAGCGACAACGCCGCGATCATCGAAGGGCCGACAGCGGGGCGTTTCTTCCCTTCGCCGGAGAATCAGGTTTACGGGGCGACTCAGGAACCGATCCATATCCTGATGAAGGTGGAGACTCACAATCACCCGACGGCAATTGCGCCGCATCCGGGGGCGGCCACCGGTGCCGGCGGCGAGATTCGCGACGAGGGCGCCACCGGCCGCGGCGGCAAGCCCAAGGCGGGCTTGACCGGCTTCACTGTCTCCAACCTGCGGATTCCCGAATTCGTCCAGCCGTGGGAGGCGTTCGACTACGGCAAGCCCGAGCGCATCCAGTCGGCCCTCGATATCATGCTCGAAGGCCCGATCGGTGGCGCGGCGTTCAACAACGAGTTCGGCCGCCCCAACCTCAACGGTTTCTTCCGCACCTTCGAGCTCGACGCCGTGGGCGCCGGCGGGATCGAGCGGCGCGGCTATCACAAGCCGGTGATGCTGGCCGGCGGCTACGGCAACGTCCGCGACGGCCACGTGCTCAAGGGCGAGATCCCGGTCGGCGCCAAGCTGATCGTGATGGGCGGTCCGGCGATGCTGATCGGCCTCGGCGGCGGTGCGGCGTCGTCGATGGCCTCCGGCGCCTCCAGCGAGGATCTCGATTTCGCCTCGGTGCAGCGCGACAACCCCGAGATCGAACGCCGCGCCCAGGAAGTGATCGACCGCTGCTGGGCGCTGGGCGACGACAACCCCATCGCCTTCATCCATGACGTCGGTGCCGGCGGTCTCTCCAATGCCTTGCCGGAGCTGGTCAAGGATGGCGGCCGCGGCGGCCTGTTCGACCTGCGTGCGGTGCCCAACGCCGAGCCGGGCATGAGCCCGCTGGAGATCTGGTGCAACGAGGCCCAGGAGCGCTACGTGCTGGCGGTGACGCCGGCGCAGCTCGAGCGCTTCGATGCGCTGTGTGCCCGCGAGCGCTGTCCCTATGCCGTGGTCGGCGAGGCTACCGAGTCGCACCACCTGGCCGTGCGCGACGGTCATTTCGAGGCCGATCCGGTGGATCTGCCGATGAGCGTACTGTTCGGCAAGCCACCCAAGATGCAGCGCAGCTTCGAGCGCGAGACGCTCAACCTGCCGGGCCTCGGGCTCGACAACCTCGATCTGCGCGAAGCGCTGGATCGGGTGCTGCGGCTGCCGACGGTGGCCTCGAAGAGCTTTTTGATCACCATCGGCGACCGCTCGATCACAGGCATGGTCGCGCGCGACCAGATGGTCGGCCCGTGGCAGGTGCCGGTGGCGGACTGCGCGGTTACCACGTCGAGCTACGACACCCACGCCGGCGAGGCGATGGCCATGGGCGAGCGCCCGCCGGTGGCGCTGATCGATCCGGCGGCCAGCGCGCGTCTGGCGGTGGCCGAGGCGATCACCAATCTCGCCGCCGCGCCGATCGAGAAGCTCTCCGACATCAAGCTCTCCGCCAACTGGATGAGCGCCGCCGATCACGTCGGCGAGAATCAGGCGCTTTACGACGCCGTCCACGCCGTGGGCATGGAGCTGTGCCCGGCGTTGGGCATCTCCGTACCGGTGGGCAAGGATTCGATGTCCATGCGCACCGCCTGGCAGACCGAAGAGGGCGAGAAGAGCATCACCGCGCCGTTGACGTTGAACATCACCGGCTTTGCCCCGGTCACCGACGCGCTGCGCACGCTCACGCCCCAGTTGCGCCTCGACCAGGACGAGAGCGACCTGATCTTGATCGATCTCGGTCGCGGCCGGAATCGTCTCGGCGGCTCCGCCCTGGCGCAGGTCTACGGCCAGGTCGGCAACGTCTGCCCGGATCTGGACGAAGCCGAGGACCTGGTGGCGTTCTTCAGCGTCATCCAGGGGCTCAACGCCGACGGCAAGCTGCTCGCCTATCATGACCGCAGCGACGGCGGCCTGATCGTGACCCTGCTGGAGATGGCCTTCGCCGGCCGCGGCGGGCTCGAGATCAAGCTCGACTGGCTCACCGACGATGCCGTCGGCGCGGTGGATGCGCTGTTCGCCGAGGAGCTGGGCGCGGTGATTCAGGTCAACCGCCAGGATACCGAATTCGTGCTGGCGCAGTTCGCCGCTGCCGGCATCGAGACCTGTGGCGTCATCGCCCGCCCGCGTTACGACGACCAGGTCCGCGTGACGCTGTTCGAAGAGCCGCTGCTGGAAACCACCCGGGCCATGACCCAGCGCGTCTGGTCGGAAACCAGCTATCGGATGCAGGCGCTGCGCGACAACCCCGAATCCGCCAAGAGCGAATTCGACGGCCTGCTCAACCTGCGCGATCCGGGGCTGTCGGCCAGTCCCACCTTCGATGTCGACGACGACGTCGCTGCGCCTTACATCCAGACCGGGGTGCGGCCGCGGGTGGCGATCCTGCGCGAGCAGGGCGTCAACGGACACATGGAAATGGCGGCGGCGTTCGACCATGCCGGCTTCGAGGCGGTCGATGTCCACATGAGCGACATTCTCGCCGGGCGTGTCACCCTCGATGACATGAAGGGCCTGGTCGGCTGCGGCGGCTTCTCCTACGGCGACGTGCTCGGCGCCGGCGGCGGCTGGGCCAAGTCGGCGCTGTTCAACGGCCGCGCTCGCGACCAGTTCGCGGCCTTCTTCGAACGGGAAGACACCTTCGGCCTCGGCGTCTGCAACGGCTGTCAGATGTTCTCGCAGCTGAAAGAGCTGATCCCCGGCGCCGAGCGCTGGCCGCGCTTCGTGCGCAACGGCTCGGAGCAGTTCGAGGCCCGCGTGTCGATGGTCCAGGTCGAGGATAGCCCGTCGATCCTGCTCGCCGGCATGGCCGGTTCGACCCTGCCGATCGCCGTCGCCCACGGCGAGGGTCAGGCGCTGTTCGAGGATAGCGGCCACCTGCGCGGCATGCAGACCAGCGGCCAGATCGCGCTGCGCTACATCGACAACGAGGGCCAGGTGACGACGCGCTATCCGGCCAACCCCAACGGCTCGCCGGCCGGTATCACCGGCCTGACCACGCCGGACGGCCGCGTCACCATCATGATGCCCCATCCGGAGCGGGTCGCCCGCGCGGTGACCAACTCCTGGCGGCCGCCGGCGTGGACGCAGGATGGCGCCTGGATGCGGATGTTCCGCAATGCGCGGGTCTGGGTCGGGTGATGTAGGGGACTGACGCCAGCGTTGGCGTGATGACGAAAACCGGCTTGTCCTAGGGTTTATAACCTTGGGGCAAGCCGGTTTTTTTATGGGTGATTGGCCGGATGGTTGGTTCTATGTTGGTGAGGCTACGACTGACGGCACATTAACTGCCCTTGCGCGCGTTATTACGAGGGGCAGGCCCCTCGCGCTCCCCTTTTTGACGCCACAGAACGATGAAGTCCCGAGCGTTTGAGCACCAAACTCGGGTCGGCGCCTAGGGACATCCTTGTCCCAACGCGCCTCGCGCGACATCCATGTCGCGCGCCCCGGTTTGTGTGCTCATCGCTCGGCATCGTTCTGAATAGGCGTCGTGGGGTGGCGGCCTTCACCTCAACGAATTTCCCAGATGGTTCACCGTCTTCAAGAAAAGGATGGCGAAACTCTCATTCATAGAGCGCCCAGTGCCGCGCCCGTATCCGCTCCAGGCAGAGCCTGAGCTCACCATCCAGCGCACGGTCTTCGACCACCGGGACGAAATCCTCGCGCAGCGTCGCGACCATGGCGGCAAGCGGGGCGGGCAGGGGATCGCCACGCAGGTGGACGCCCTGGAGTCCGGCCAGTAGCGCAGCGGCGGCGACCTGTTCGGTGAGCTCGAGCACGCGCAGGGCGTCGCGGGCGGCGATGGTGCCCATGCTCACCTTGTCCTGGTTGTGGCACTCGGTGGAGCGCGAGAAGACGCTGGCGGGCATGGTGCCCTTGAGCGCTTCGGCGGCCCAGGCTGAGGCGCCGATCTGGACCGCCTTGAAGCCGTGATTGATCATTGCCCGCCCGGCCGGGGCACCGGAGAGGTTGCTCGACAGGCCGTGGTTGTAGCGGCTGTCGACCAGCAGCGCGAGCTGACGGTCGAGCAGGTCGGCGACGTTGGCGGTCAGGGTCTTGAGGCTGTCCATGGCGAAGGCGATATGGCCGCCGTAGAAGTGGCCGCCGTGCATCACTTCGCCCGCATCCGGGTCGATCAGCGGGTTGTCGTTGGCGCTGTTGAGCTCGGTCTCGATGAAGCCGCGCAGCCAGTCGAGACTGTCGGCCAGCACCCCCAGCACGTGGGGCGCGCAGCGCAGCGAATAGCGATCCTGCAGGCGCTGCTGGGGCGGCAGGCTTTCCAGTTCCAGATCGGCACGCAGCCAGGCGGCGACCCTGGCCTGGCCTGGATGAGGCTTGGCCGCGAACAGCCGCGCGCTGAAGTGATCGGGGTTGCCGCGCATCGCGGCCACGTTGAGTGCGGTGATCCGCGTGGCGAGCTTCAGCAGATACTCGGCGCGACCGAACGCCTGGCACGCCAGCGCGGTCATCACCGCGGTGCCATTCATCAGCGCCAGCGCCTCCTTGGGTCGCAGCGTCAGCGGCTGCCAGCCCAGCTCGGCATGGACGTCGGCCGCCATCCGGACCTCGCCTCGCCAGATCACTTCGCGCTCGCCGCAGAGCATGGCGGCGACGTAGGAGAGCGGCGTCAGGTCGCCGCTGGCGCCCACCGAGCCCTCCTCGGGAATTCTGGGCAGCAGATCTTCCCGCAGGCAGGCGTGAAGGCGCTCGAGCAGCGCGAAGCGCACGCCGGACACGCCCTGGCAAAGCGACTGAAGACGGGCGGCGAGCACCGCGCGCGCGGCCTCGGCGTCAAGGAAACGACCCAGCCCGCAGCCATGGAACGTATACAGCTGACGTGGCAGCGCCTCGACCTGGGAGAGCGGAATCGCGGTGACGCAGGAGTCGCCGTAGCCGGTGGTGATGCCGTAGATCTCCCCTTCGCGATCGAGCAGGCCGTCGACGATCGCCGCTCCCCGATCGATTCGCTCGCGCCAGAGCGGATCGGCGTCGAGCCTTGATTCCACGCGGCGCTCGGCCAGGGCGACGATCGATTCGATGGATAGCGGCTCGGGGCCGAAAGTGACCGGCGGGGTGTTCGGGGACATGCGGCGGCGTCCGATTGGGCTCATGGATCGCCGAGTGTAGCCGCGAGCAAAGGCTCGCGGCCAGCGGGAGCGGACGGGAAGCGCTTCCCGGTGGGCTTATTCGGGGCGGGTGGCGGTGTAGAAGAAACGCACCGAAGGTTCGGCGGCGAGCAGCGGGGCGGAACCCTCCTTGAACGGCGCGTAGTGCGGCATCTGGGTGTGATGCTCGAAGGCGGCGCGGTCGCGATAGACCTCGTGCAGCACGACGATATCCTCGCTGCCCTCCGGCGTCAGCACGTCGAAGGCGAAGCAGCCCTCTTCATTGGCCAGGGACTCGCTGGCGTCGTTGTGCGCCAGCGCCAGAAAGGCCGGGACTTGCCCAGCCTTGACCTGGAATTCGGCGATGACCACGAAATGGGTGGTGTCGGCCATGGGAATCTCCTTTGGGGGAATGGATGTGTTGCAGGCAGTCTAGGCACGCGATGGCGGGGGCGAAAGCCGCCGGCCCTGTCAGTCAGTGGACGCGAGGTGCCTCGCCCATGCCGAGACGCTCCTGGAATTCGGCCACCGCGCTCTTGAGCAGTTCCAGCAATCCGGGAATCAGCGCCACGCCCTGATCCGGCCCCTCGACGAACTGCTCGACGCTGACATGCACGGCTTCGTTGTGCACCACCAGTTTCGCGGCTTTCAGGGTATTCATCACCTCGTTGGCGGTTTCCAGTAACAGAATCCGGGTGGTGGTCTCCGCGGCCTGCCATACGCCGGGCAGCATCAACTGGAAGAACGCCGGCTCGTCGGCGGCGACCACCAGCACGAATTCCAGCTGGTCCTGGCGTATGCGTGCCGCATGGGTGTCCATCGCCTCGATGTCGATCTCCATGGCGCGCAGCTGTTCGATGTAACGCTGGAGTGGTGCGTTGGATTCCTGTGCTGTATCGGCTTGCATTAGTGCGCTCCGGGCAGAGTCGTGTCTTGGGCGCGGCGGCGCCAACGACATTCATTGTAATGCAGGACGCCGCGGAAGACGGGCTTGATCGGCCGGGTCCGATTCAGGGCTGTATCCTGGACGGATTGAGGATCGTGGCGCCGAGTCTCTCGAACGGTTCGATCCGCTCATCGGTAGCGTCGGTTATCAGAGTCCAGCGTGGCGGAAAGGCGGTCCAGTGCTGCTGGCTCGCGCGACCCAGCTTGGTGGCATCCGCCATCACGTAGACTTCGGCGGCGCGGGCGATCATCGCCTCCTTGAGCCACGCCTGTTCCGGGCTGGCTTCGCACAGCCCCAGCTCGGTGACACCGTCGGCACTGAGAAACAGTCGGTCGACAGTCAGCCTCGCCAGAGCGGCATGCGCCAGTGGGCCGTAGGCGGTCATGCTCGAGGCGCGCAGATCGCCCCCCAGCACGGTCGTATGACCCTCCGGCAGGTTCGTCAGCCACGTCAGTGCCGCCATGTTGTTGGTGACCACGTGAAGGCCGCGTCGCTCGTTGAGCCGTGCGGCCAGCGCGGTCGTCGTGGTGCCGCCATCCAGCAGCACGGTGTCGTTGTCTTCGATGCAACCCAGCGCGCAGTCCGCCAGACGCGCCTTGACGTCGCCCTGGCGCGTGCGTCGCTGCTCCAGCGTCAGCTCCGGTTCGCGATGGCCGATGTGGGCTGCCGCACCGCCATAGGTGCGCACCAGCAGGCCCTGGTCGGACAGCGCGCCCAGATCGCGGCGGGCGGTCGCTTCGGAAATCCCGAAATGCTGGCAGAGGGCCTCGATGCTGGTGATGCCGGAGAGCACGGCATCCAGCATGGCCTGGCGGCGTTTGGCGACTTTCATGGCGGTGTCCCGTGTTCAGTTATAGCGACATTACGGCATAAGCGGCGTGGTGTTAAAGGAGGGCGATGAGGTGGCCGTCCGGCTGTCGGTTAAGCGATGTTAGTTCGACATTTTGATCAAATCGAGCATTACCGGAAGAGATATTTCCTGCCTCTTTCGCGGTCGGGTAGTGCATCAGTCCGTCTCTTTTTACCAGCAAGGTCGCGATTCGCGTTGTCCCTTAGCCAAGAGTCTTATTGCCACTCAAGATCGAATCGATCATTTTTGGTTTGCTCTTTGCGCTTTTATGATCGTTTCGATCGAAAACAGGCGGGGAGCGATTCGAGAATATCCGAAGCCGTCGATGGTAGCTGAAGCGAGAGACGATGTGATTCGAAGAAAGACGGATTGCCAGCTTGCGCTGTTCCTGATGCTGTTTTGCGCTTTTGCCGCATGGCGCACGACGCTGATTCCAGCTTCCGGTACCGGCACCCGGGCGGGACCGGACTTCTTTCCCTGGCTGGCGATCATTGGCATCGCCGTGCTGGCACTGGCGCTACTGCTGAGGGGACTCAGGACCTCGCCCCGGCCCAAGCCAGAAGCGGGCGCCGGACGCATCGGCTACGGCGTGTTGAGTCTGTTTGCCGTCCTGATGGTGGCCTATGCCGCCACCTTCGAACGGGTCGGGTATCTGCCCAGCACGATCGTGATGTACGTGATCGGCATGCTGCTGCTCAAGGAGCGGCGGGTGGTGCATTTCCTGCTGGTGCCCGTGGCCGTCGTCCTGGGGGTCTATTTCGGCTTTACCGGACTGCTCGATGTCTATCTGCCTTGAGGATGTCGAGGCACCGGAGGTAAGTCGTAACCGACGACCGACATATCGATAACAACGCTAGGAGACGATGATGAAAACGCAGTGGATGAATGCACTGGCACTGGCCGCGGGGATGACCGGCCTGTTCACGGGGTCGGCGACCGCGGCGGACTATCCGGTCAGGCCGATTCAGGTGATCGTGCCCTACTCGGCCGGCGGAGGGACGGACCTTTCCGCGCGGATCATGGCCGACACGATCAAGAAGTATCTGGACAAGCCCATGATCGTGCGTAATCAGCCCGGCGGGGGCGGCTCCATCGGTACCAGTTCGATACTGCACGCGCGCCCCGACGGTTACACGCTGGGGACGGGCGCTCAAGGGCCCCTGGCGATGCTGCCGCACTATGGTGGCGTCGACTACAGCATCGACGACGTCGAGTTTCTTGCGCTGATGGGGCGCAACCTGATGGTTCTGGCAGCCTGTCAGGGCGCGCCGTTCGATGATGCCCAGGGCTTTCTCGACTACGCCGAGGCTCATCCGGGTGAGGTGAGGGTCGGTAACTCCGGTGCCGGCGGAGCGAACCACATTGCCATGGAGGGGCTGGCGAATGCCGCCGGCCTCGAAGTGAAGAGCATGCCTTTCGGCGGTTCCTCCGCTGCCGTGACCGCCTGTGTCGGCGGACATATCGACGGTGTCGTGGCGTCACCGGCCGAGGTGCTGCCGCAAGCAGACAACGGGGGGCTCGAGCCCATACTGGTGATGGAGGACAAGCGCATCGACGTGCTGCCGGATACGCCCGTTCCCAGCGAGTTCGGCATCGACTTCGCCTGGTCATCCTGGAAAGGCGTCATCGCGCCCAAGGGGCTGCCGGAAGCGGTCAAGAAGACGCTGAGCGAGGCGCTGAGGAAGACTTTCCAGGACGAGGATTTTCTCTCCCGCATGAAGGATATGGGGGAATTCGTCGACTATCGCACAGGCGACGCCTACCGCGAGCTGGCGGAGAAAGATTCGAAAACGGCGGAAGCCATCATCCGCAAGCTCGGCATGTATGGCGTCAACCAGCAGTGACTCAGGGCGTTTCCCGCACGGCGACAGGCCGTGTGGGGGCGTCGCGGTATCGACCAGTCGTTCGGAAGCCTAGTCATGGATATTTCACCGCACGTGCTCGCGGTCTTCGACCCCGAAGTGTTATGGACCATCGCCCTGGGGACCCTTGGCGGCATCGTCATCGGTGCACTGCCCGGCTTGACGGCGACCATGGGGGTGGCGCTGCTGATTCCGCTGACCTTCGGCATGGCCCCGATACTGGGATTGAACATGCTGATCGGGATCTATATCGGGGGAATCTACGGCGGCTGCGTCTCGGCGATCCTGCTGCGCACGCCGGGCACGCCCTCGTCCGCCGCGACGGTGCTGGACGGTTACCCGCTGGCGCAAAAGGGTGAAGCCGGCAAGGCACTGGGCATGGCGACCATCGCCTCGTTCGTGGGCGGTATCATCGCTGCCGTGGTGCTGGCGGCCCTGGCCCCGCAACTGGCGACCCTGGCGCTGAAATTCGGGCCGGCGGAGTATTTCGCGCTGGCCGTCTTCGGTCTCACGATTATCGCCAGCCTGTCCCAGGATATCCTCAAGGGCGCTATCGCCGGTCTGGCCGGCATCCTCATCGGCTGCGTGGGCGCGGACCCGATCAGCGGCATCTCGCGCTACACGTTCGGGATCTCGGGCTTCGCCTCCGGATTCGCCTTCACCCCGGCACTGATCGGCCTGTTCGCCCTCTCCGAGGTGTTCTCGCAGATCGAGAAGATCCTGAGCGACCGCGTGGAGCGGATGAAGGTGTCGGGTATCTGGCCCTCGCGCGCGGACCTCAAGGGATCTTTGACCACCATGGTGAGAGGCTCGGTGATCGGGACCTTCATCGGCATCATCCCGGGGACGGGGTCGGGCACGGCTTCCTGGATCAGCTACAACGAGGCGCGTCGCACCTCGAAGACGCCGGAGAAGTTCGGCACCGGCCACATGCCGGGGATCGCAGCGACGGAGAGTGCCAACAATGCGGTCTGTGCCGCGGCCTTGATCCCGTTGCTGGCATTGGGGATCCCCGGCGACGTGGTCACAGCGGTGCTGATGGGCGGTCTGATGATCCAGGGCCTAGCACCCGGTCCGATGCTGTTCCAGCAGCATCCCGACATCGTCGTCGGCATCTTCACCGGGACTTTCGTGGCGACGATCTTCATGCTGGTGTTCGGCCTGTTGGGCATTCGCTTCTTCACCCAGATACTGCGAGTCCCGCGGCGCATCCTGACCCTGGCGATCGTGGTGTTCTGTTTCGTGGGCGCCTACTCGATCAATCTCAACGTCGTCGACCTCTACACCATGGTCGGATTCGGCGTGCTGGGTTACTTCATGCATAAATTCGGTTTCTCCCAGGCGGCGCTCTGTATCGCACTGATCCTGGGGCCAATGGCGGAGTCCAACCTGCGGCTCGGCCTGATGAGCGCCGATGACAATGTCGGCGTGCTGCTATCCGGCCCGATCACCGCGACGTTCCTGATCCTGGCGGCACTGTCGCTGCTGTTGCCGCTCTATCGAAGCTATCGCGGTCGCCGGGTAGCGGTTGCCGCCCAATGACAGTCGAGCCGATGTCGCATCGCGTCCTGGAGCGGTCATGAAGCCAAGCTACGCCAGACTGGTCGAGGCGGTTCCGCTGCCACCGATGGCGCTGGTGCGCCAACGGTTCCAGGCCACGGATGTCGATAGCCCGACAGCGGCAGTGCGGGCGGCCATCGATGCCGCCGACATCGTCGACGAGCGCGTCAGGCCCGGCATGTCGATCGCGCTGACGGTCGGCAGTCGCGGTCTCGCCAATCTGCCGGAGCTGGTGAGAGCCATCGTCGATGCGCTGCTGGCCCGGGGTGCCAAGCCCTTCATCGTGCCGTCGATGGGCAGCCATGGCGGCGCCACCGCGGAGGGGCAGCGCCGCGTGCTGGCGCAACTCGGCGTGACCGAGGAGAGCGCAGGCTGCGAGATTCGCTCCAGCATGGAAACGGTGGCGCTGGGCACGCTCGACAACGGGATGTCGGTGCGTATCGACCGGCTGGCTTTCGAGGCCGACGGCATCGTGCTGTTCAATCGCATCAAGCCACACAGCGCCTTTCGCGCCGACAACGAGAGCGGGCTGGTCAAGATGCTCTCGATCGGCCTGGGCAAGCAGTCCGGCGCCGAGAACTGCCACGCCTGGGGGTTCCATTACGTCGGCCGGTTCATCGTGGAGATGGCGAGGGTCAAGCTACGAACCTGCCGGATCCTGTTCGGGATCGGCACGCTCGAGAATGCCTACGATCGTCTCTCCCGAGTCGTCGTATTGCCACCGGAGACGCTGATCGAGGAAGAGCGGATCCATCTTGCCGAGGCGATGCGCAACATGCCGCGTCTACCGCTGGGCCCGCCCGGAGACGCGATGGCCTCGGGGCCTCTCGACGTGCTGGTCGTGGATGAGGTCGGCAAGGAGTACTCGGGCAGCGGCATGGACCCCAACATCACCGGGCGCCCTTCGACCACGGCGATCAGCGGTGGTCCGGACGTGTCCCGGATCGCGGTGCTTGACGTCAGCGACAAGAGCGAGGGCAATGCCAATGGCGTGGCACGTGCCGACGTCATTACCGAGCGGCTGTTCCAGCGCTTCGACCGGGAAAAGGTCTATACCAACTCGCTGACATCGGGCGTACTGATCGCCGCCTCTATTCCCCTCGCCATGCCCGACGATCGCACAGCGATCCAGGCCGCGATCAAGACCTGCGGCTCCCACGATCCGGACGCGATCACGTTGATGCGGATCCCCAACACGCTTCATCTCGAGTATCTCTATGCCTCGGAAGCGCTGCTGCTGTCGCTGCGAGGGCGACCGGGGATCGAGATCGTGCACGAACCGCGCCCCATGCGTTTCGATGACCAGGGCCGGCTGCTGGATTCCTGGCCGCACTGAGTCTCCCGAGGACCTCTCCGTCCGGTCATGGCCGGCGACAGGAACGCGCGATTGCCGCCACTCGCCGACGCTATCGGCGAGTGGCGGCGATGCTCAGGCCGACACCGGATGGCGAGGTGCGCGACCATCGATGACGGCGATCACGTCATCGACGCAGCTCTGGCTCAGGGTCGTCAGCGCGTTCTCGGTATAGCCGGCGACATGCGATGTCGCGATGACGTTGTCGAGCGCGAACAGCGGATGCTCCGAGGCTGGTTCGATCTCGAAGGCATCGACCGCGGCGGCGGCGATCGTTCCCTGGGTCAGGGCATCGTAAAGCGCCGACTCATCGACGATCCCGCCACGCGCCGCGTTGATCAGCACCGCCGTCGGCTTCATCGACCCGAGCCGGGCGGCATCGATCAGGTGTCGCGTCTGTTCGGACAGGCCGACGTGAAGCGTGAGGTAGTCGGCGCGACGGCAGAGTTCGTCCAGCGGCATCAGTTCGACGCTCAGCGCGCTGGCAACGTCGGCATCCGCAAAGGGGTCATGAGCGACCAGGGTCATGTCGAACCCGGCCGCACGGCGGGCGACGGCCTGGCCGATGCTGCCGAGGCCGACGATGCCTAACGTGGCACCGTGCACGTCGCGGCCGAAGTGGCGCGGCCACTCGCCTCGCTTGGTGGCGGTATCGATCCGCGGGATGGCACGGGCCGACGCCATCAGCAGGGCGAAGGTGAAGTCCGCCACCGCCTCGCGGTTGGCGGCGGGCACGTTGGTGACGGTCACGCCGTGCCGTGCGGCGGCGGCAAGGTCGATGTTGTCGACGCCGACGCCGTGCTTCGCGACGATCTTCATCGCCGGTAGCGCGCCCAGCACACGATCGCTGATGGCGTTGAAGGCGACGATGGCGCCGACGGCGCCGTCGGCACGCTCGATGAAGGTGGTTTCGTCGATGTCCGCCGGCAGCGCGACCAGTTCGATGTCGCGAGCCTCCAGCGATTCGATCGGCGCACGGGAATACCTGGCGAAAGAGGGCGAGGTACAGACGATCTTCATGAGCCGGGTCCTCAGAACAAGGTCAGTTGATGGCGCGCGGCAACGATGTCGGAGAGCTCGGGCACGAACTTCTCGCCGTCGCCCTGGGATTCCGCGCTGGCGTAGAGATCGCGGACGGCCCTGGCGACGCCGGCCTCCACGTTCATCGCCTCGGCCAGCGAGGCCAGGTAGCGCGTGTCCTTGTGAGCGTTGGCCAGGGTGAAGCGATGGGCGTTGCGGTCGCGCTCCAGCACGTACTGGAAGAAGGTCTGGTAGAAGCCGCTGTCCATGCGCGATCCCCGGATAACGCTGTCGAAGGTCTGCGGCGTGATGCCGGCCTTGGCACCGATGGTGAGCGCTTCGGCGAAGATCGCCCCGTAGCCCATGGCGAGGAAGTTGTTGAGCAGCTTCATGGTGTGGCCAGCGCCCACCGGGCCGACGTGGATGATCTTCGACGTCCAGGTCTCGAGAACCGGCCTCACGCGTTCCAGCACGCCATCATCCGCGCCCACGATCGCCTGCAGTTCGCCGGCGTCGGCCTGGGTCGGGGTGCCGCCAAGGGGGGCGTCGATCAGCGTGATGCCGTCGGCGGCGAGCGATTCGGCCAGGCGCCGGGTCAGCGTCGGTTCGGAGGTGGAGCAGTCGACGATCACCAGGTCCTGTCGGTTGGCGCGGCGGGCGCCGGCGCGGATGCCGTCCTCGCCGTCGATGATTGCCTCGACCTGCGGCGCGCCTGTCACGCAGAGAAACACGATATCGCACTCGGCGCCGAGTGCGGCGGCATCATCTACCTCCATCGCACCCTCGGCACGGAGTGCCTCGATCGGCTGACGGTTGCGGTGGGCCAGCGCCTTGAGCGGGTAGCCTGCCTTGAGGATGTTGCGGGCGATTCCGGCGCCCATGAGCCCGAGTCCTGCGAATCCGATGGTTGGCATGTCGCTCTCCTGCTTTGGGAATGGGTGAATTCGATGTCAGGTCGGCAGCGCGGTTCGACGGCTGGCGAGTTCGACGGCCTGGCGTAGCGCCTCGATCAGGCTGCGCTCGTCGGCGATGCCCTTGCCGGCAATATCGAACGCGGTGCCATGGTCGACCGAGGTGCGAACCACCGGCAGGCCGACGGTGACGTTGACGCCCGCCTCGAGCCCCATCACCTTGACCGGGCCATGGCCCTGGTCGTGGTACATCGCCACGACACAGTCGAAGTCTCCGCGGCCGGCACGGAAGAACAGCGTGTCGGCGGGCAGAGGGCCTTCGACGTTCCAGCCGCGCTCGCGCAACGCCTTGATCGCCGGGACGATTTTCTCTTCCTCTTCGCCATAGCCGAACAGCCCGTTCTCGCCGGCGTGGGGATTGATGCCGCAGACGGCGATGCGCGGGTCGTGAATGCCGGCCCGGGCCAGCGTTTCGTGGGCGCGCTCGATGGTCCGCGTGACCAGCTCCGGCTCGATGCGCGCGATGGCATCGATGATGCCGATATGGGTGGTGACGTGGATCACTTTCATCTTCGGCGTCACCAGCATCATCGAGACTTCCTCAGTGCCGGTCAGGTGCGCCAGCAGTTCGGTGTGGCCCGGGAAGAGGTGGCCGCCGGCATGCAGCGCCTCCTTGTTGAGCGGCGCGGTGCAGATCGCGTCGAGTTCGCCGGCCTCGATCAGTTCGACAGTCCTGGCGATGTAGCGATAGGCGGCATCGCCGGCTATTCTGGAGACCTTCCCCCAGGGCAGGTCAGCGGGGATCAGCCCGAGATCGATACACTCGAGGGTGCCGCGTTCGAACCGTGCCTGGGCGGGGGTCTCCACCACATGCAGCTCGAGCGTCGAGCCGACGATCTCCATCGCCTGGCGCAGGCGTCCGGCGTCGCCGATGACCAGCGGCCGGCAGCTGTCGTGGACGGTGTCCTGGGCCAGTGCCTTGACGATGATCTCCGGCCCGACGCCGGCGGCATCGCCCATGGTGATGCCGATGACGGGACGATCGGTCATGTGCGTATCCTCTGTTGAGTCTGGAAAGTGGAGATGGAACCGGTGTCGTGCCAGATCCGCACGAAGGCTTCGGTATCGCCGAAGCCGCCCGCCTTGGTGATCACTTCGAGCGTCCGGCCGTCATGATTCGCATGCATCCTTGCCATCCCGGTGTCGGGCGCATCGACGAGATCGAGCTCGGTGACCTCTGCCGCCATCAGTAGCGCTCGTGCGGTGGCGCCGCCCGTGGCGATCAGGCGATCGACCTCGGTCAGGTACGGTGCGAGTATCGCGCCGAGTTCGACGCTGAGCCTCGGCCCCTCGGCGGCATCGCGATCGCCGGGCTGGGCCAGTCGAACCATGACGTCGTTCCCGGCCTGCAGCGTTTGCCGGATGCGATCGTCGAGCGCGGCCCGGACGGACGTTTGCGGGCGGGCGCCCAGAAAGTCCCCGGCATCGATCTCGACCACTTCGAGCGCAGGGGTGACATCGACCAGCGCGTCGGCCTGTGCGTGCGAAATGCGACTCATGCTTCCGACCACGATCAGGGTCGGGCGTCGACGCAGGGCGGGCGCCGGCTGGGCCGCGCCCGGCGTGCCGGAAAGCCTCAGCGCCCGGGGCAGGGCAAGCCCCAACCCCGCCGACCCGACCCAGAACACGCGTTCCAGGGGCGCCGACAGCGTTGCCAGACGCGTCAGGTCGGCATCCGTCAGCGCATCGCAGATCACGGCGTGAACGCCCCTTTGCCGGTATCGGCGCAAAGTGTCCGTCACCGCCGCGTCCGCTTCGTGGAGCGCCGACAGGTCCAGCCGACGTGTCTTCAGGCCGGCCCCTTCCAGCATCTCGACCAGATCGGCACGACCGCCGATACCTTCGTTGGTCCAGACCTCGCTCTCTTCGACCGGGCGTTCGTGGAGCCACTGGCGGCCATCCCGAGTGGTTCTGCCGGTGGCGGGATAGGCCGGCGCGACGATCGCCATGCCGGCGCTCGGCACCAGGCTCGCGACCTCGGCGGCAAGGTTGCCGCGCAGGGTCGAGTCGACCTTCTTGAACAGATGACGGTAGCGTCCGGCCCACCGGGTCAGGCAGTGATGGTGCCGTGCTGCCGCGTCGCCAGCGTTGCAGGCGCGCGAATCGAGATCCACCGCGGCGACGTCCGCCACGCTGGCCGCTTCGGCAGACAGCATGATCTGCGTCGTCAGGCCGAGCTGCGCGCACCCGACCGCCGAATCCGCGGTGCCGGTCAGGTCATCGGCCAGGATGAGCAACTTCACGGGCACGGAAGAAGCTTTCCCGGATGCCGTCATCGCCAATGCCGAAGGGGCGTCAGACGTCGACACGGGAGTACGCCTCGAGAGCCTGCTTCAGCTTGGCGAGCGCCTGCGGCGTCAGTGCCTGGACCGGCGAGCGAGCGGGCCCCGCGGGCATGCCGAGCAGATTGGCTGCCGTCTTCAGCACGCTCGGCATGGTACCCAGGGCGAAGGCGCTGCGCAGGGGCCGCAGCTTCTCCTGGGCTTCGCGGGCGGTCTCGAAATCGCCGGCCCGCCACGCGTTCCAGATCGTCATCACCACGTCCGGTACCGCGTTGGTGGTCGCCGCCACGGCGCCGTCGCCGCCTGCCATCAATGTCCACAGAATCATCGAGTCGGTGCCGGTGAACACGGCGAAGTCGTCCCGGCGCAGGCGGATCAACTGGACCAGGCGATCGAAGTCGCCGCCGCTATCCTTGATCCCGCGAATGTTGGGAATCTTCGACAGCGTCGCTACGCTCGATACTTCCAGCGTCACTCCCGCCTTGGCCGGAATGGTGTAGAGCAGGATCGGCAGGTCGGTCGCCGCGGCGATGCGCTCGTAGTGGGTGATCAGTTCGGCTTGGGTCGCACCGTTGAAATAGGGGGTGATGATCGACAGGCCATCGACCCCGACGTCGGCCATGCGGGCATTGAGCTCGATCACGCCGCGAGTGGTATAGCCGCCAGTGCCGGCATAGACCGGTACGCGACCCGCGGCCTGGTCCTTGACGATGGTGGCGACACGCACCTTCTCCTCGTCGGAGAGCGAGAAGAACTCGCCATTGGTACCCAGGGCGAACAGGCCGTGAACACCCTTGGAGATCAGGATGTCGACCAGGCGACGCAGGCCCGCTTCGTCGATCTCCTCGTGGGAATCGAGCGGCGTGATGAGCGCGGGAACGATGCCTTTGAACTGTGTCATGCGAGTCTCCTCGTGGAAAATGAGAGTGAAAGCATGCGTCGATCGCTACTGGGCGACCCTGGCGATGGCGCCCGCCAGATTGGTCAGGATGGCGTAGAGCGACCAGAGGCCGATGAGGGAGATGACACCCAGGATCAGGGTTTCCCACCAACGGTTGGCGTAGTCGTCGAGCATGAAGCGACGGCTGGTGGTCAGGATCAGGATGCCGATCAGAATCGGCGGCAGTACCGTGGCCGTGATCACGCTGGTACCGAAGACGCTCAGATAGACGAGATTGGGCGCGAAGGGCAGCGTGATGAACAGTGGGGCGACGATGAACAGGCCGATCAGGGCTGGACGATAGCGCGGGTCCTGCTCGGGGCGCATCTCGCCGTCTCTCTTTCCGGTCGCCAGGTGGAGCCCGTTGAACATCAGCTTGGCCAGCCCGTGCGCCTGGGCGGGGAAGCTGGTGAAGGCGGCCATGAACAGGCTGACCCAGAGCAGAGTCGGTCCCCAGTCGCCGACTGCCATCTGCATCATCGTGGCGAGATCGGTCTCGCTGGAAACGGTCACGCCCGTTCCACGCAGCGTCTCCGCCGCCACGATCCAGAACAGCGCGTTGATGATCAGCAGCGGCAGCATGCCCGCGATCAGATCCAGCCGCTGGATCTTGCGGTGGGCCGGGCGATTCCAGCCACGATCATCCATGAAGTAGGGGTAGAGCAGGTTGATCGCCGAACCACCGATGGTGCCGATGGTCGCCACCGCGATGAACAGCGCATCGAAGGGACCGTTGTCGGCCGGAACCGCGAACGTCAGGCCGCTGAGCAGGGCGGGAAAATCGATGTGACCGATCCGGAACAGGGCGTAGACGAACGAACCGATGATGATCACGGAAGCGACCCGCGCCAAGCGCTCGAGCCACTTGAACGCGTTGCGGCCCGCCAGCATGACCAGCGACAGCAGCATGACGATGAGACCCATCAGCGGCAGGCCGAATCCATCGGGCAGCGTCAAGCCGGTGGATTCGATCAGGTGCACCAGCGCGACGGCGCAGGCGCGCATGAAGCTCATCTGGATGATCAGGCCGTAGACCAGCATCAGGATGGCGAAGAATGCCGGAAAGCCCTTCCACAGGCGCTGGTAACCGGCCATCAGCGACGAGTCTTCGAACCGGTTGGCCAGCTTGTACTTGGCGATGGCCGAGATCATGCAGTAGCGGGCGGCCAGGGCGACCACCAGGGTCCACATCAGCGCGTAGCCGTAGTTGGCGCCCGACACGGTGGAACTGACCAGGTCGCCGGTTCCCAGAAAGGCCATGGCGAGTACCAGCCCGGGCCCGATGCTGCGCAGGTAGTCGCCAAGCGTCGTCGGCAGTCTGGGCGGCAAGTCGGCGTCCAGGTCGCCGGCGATTCGGCTCGATTGAGGAGTTGCCATGTCATCGGCTCTTTTTGATCGCAGTGAGCATAAAATTGATCGTTACGATCATAATGACAACCCTTGGCTGCAGAATACCCTGAGGAAAACCGGCGCAGGTCGCTAATTTCCTTCTACGTCAGCCAGTTGCGTAATATTAGACATTGGTCTACCGACGCCGGAATCGCCGGTGGGGAGAGGCGATTGACACGACCTTCGTTGATCGAGCCGCCTCGTCGGTCGCCATTATGATCGAATCGATCAAGGTCGGGGCCGGCGCTCCCGGGATCGGTGCCAGGCCGCCAGGATGACTTGCTGGACCTCGACGAACGGCAGGCGGTGGCGGAAGGCGAGCGCGCTCACATCCTCGAATTCCGGTGTGGTCCGCAACGTCTCTCCCTCGAGAGAACCGATCTTGACCCTGGCGCTTCCCAAGGGGGTTTCCACCGTTTCGATCCGGCGCTCCAGGATACGTCGACTGGTGTCGTGACGGCGCACGCCGAACGTCGGCGTCTGGCGCAGCATCAGCAGTTCGAGCGCCTCCGCCCGGTTCAGCGGCGCCAGCACCGTCACCAGATGGCCCGGCCGGGACTTTTTCATGGTGACGGGGGTGAAGAAGACGTCGAGGGCGCCGGCCTCCAGCAGCAGCTCGATCACGTGACCGAGCTGCTCCCCGGTGGCGTCGTCGAGCTGGCAGGCCAGCACGGCGATGGTCTCTCTGCCCTGATCGGGTACCGCTGTTTCCATCGAAATCACGCGCAGCACGTTGGGATGGGGGAAGTCGCGGTTGCCGGCACCGTAGCCGATCTCGACCGGGGTACCCGCCGCAGCGGAGCGGAACGAGTCGACCAGGGTGGCCAGGAACGCGGCGCCGGTGGGTGTGGTCAGCTCGCCCGTGACATCGGGCTCGAAGGTGGATAGCGGCACGCCCTTGAGCAGTTCCAGTGTCGCCGGCGCCGGGATCGGAAAGCGGCCATGGGCCATGCTGACCACGCCGTATCCCACCGGCACCGGGGTTGCGGTGATCGTCTCGACATCGAGGGCTTCCAGTGCCAGGCAGACGCCGAGGATGTCGATGATCGAGTCCATCGCGCCCACTTCGTGCAGATGAACCTCGGCGGGATCGATTCCATGGATTCGCCCTTCGGCTTGAGCAATGGCGGTGAAGATCGCCGTCGCCCGGCGCCTTACGCGAGGAGGCAGATCGGCATCGGCGACCATTGTCAGAATATCTCCCGCCCGGCGGTGAGGGTGGCCGGCGTGGCCGTGCACATGCTCATGACCGTGATCATGAGGATGAACGCCACCAGCGGGCTCGAGCGCGATGTCGAGCAACCGCGCGCGGATACCGCAGCGATCCACCGGCCGGGTCTCGAGTGCGAACGGATCGATCGGCAAGCGGCGCAACGACGCCGCGATCCCTTCCAGATCGGCGCCGAGGTCCACCAGCGCCGCCAGCAGCATGTCGCCGGCGATGCCGAAGGTGCAGTCGATATGAAGCGTCTTCATGAGCTGCGGGGCCCTGTTGAGGCGGATTCGGCGGGTCCCTCGGCGGCGGCTGCCGAACTGTCGAAGCTGGCGGGCCGCGGATCGGGCCCCCGCTCGAGCAGCGAGAGAATGCTGGCGGCCTGCCAGGCGGCGCCGAAACCGTTGTCGATATTGACCGCGCTCATGCCGGTGGCGCACGCCGAGAGCATGCCGAGCAGGGCGGTAATGCCCTGCAGGCTGGCGCCGTAGCCCACCGAGGTCGGTACCGCGATCACCGGGTTGCGCACCAGCCCGGTGATCACGCTGGGCAGCGCGCCTTCCATGCCGGCAATCACAATCAGCACATCGGCCCGGGTCAGTGCCTCGCGGTGGGCCAGAAGTCGATCGAGCCCGGCGACGCCGACATCGTTGAGTCGGGCGACGTTGGCCCCCAGCCAATTGAGCGTGCCAGCCGCCTCCTCGGCCACGGGCAGGTCCGAGGTGCCGGCGCAGATCACTGCCACGGTGCCGGGGAGACGCTTCGGCGAGGCACCCCACGAAAGCAAACGGCTGATCGGATCGTAGTGGCCGTGGGGATGATCCTGAAGCACGCGTTCGGCACGCTCGGCATCGAGTCGGGTGACCAGCGCCCGCTGGTGACGATCGATCAGGCGGGCGACGATGGCGCTGATCTGATCGGCCTGCTTGCCCTCGCCGAACACGACTTCGGGGACGCCGTTGCGAGCTTCGCGAGCGTGATCGACGCGGGCGAATCCCAGGTCGGAAATGGGGCGGTCAGGGCGTTCGGTCATGCAATTTCCCGTCGAACTAAATTCAAGGCAGCAGTCGATTCATGCTGCCGCTGCGGTAGCCGGCCAGATCCAGCGTCACCCAGGCGTATCCCAGCGCCGTGAGTTCCGCGACCAGCCGGTCGTGATGTTCGAGCACCGTCGCCATGTCCTGGGGTTCGACTTCGATCCGCGCCAGTTCGCCATGATGGCGCACGCGGAGCTGGCCGATGTTCAGAGCTCTGACGCGGCGCTCGGCTTCGGCGATCCGCTCGAGCTTCTCCAGCGTGATACGTTCGCCGTAGGCGACCCGCGACGACAGGCAGGCCAGCGAAGGCTTGTTCCAGGTCGGTAACCCCATGGCCTGGGAGAGTTCGCGGATCTCGGCCTTGTAGAGTCCGACCTCGTGCAGCGGTCCGCGCACGCCATATTCGCGGGCCGCCTGGGTGCCGGGGCGATGTTCGCCGTCGTCGTCGGCGATCAGGCCGAAGACGATATTATGGAATCCGGCGTCGACCATGATCGGCGCCAGATGGGTGAACAGGCCGGATTTGCAGTAGTAGCAGCGGTTGGCGTCGTTCTCGGCGTAGCCGGGAATGGCGATCTCCGAGGTCTCGATGACCCGGTGCGGCGCCTCCAGACGCCGGGCCAGTTCGCGGGCGGCATCGAGTTCCTCGAACGGATAGGATTCCGAGTCGGCGGTGACCGCCAGGACGCGTTCCCGGCCCAGCGTCTCCAGCGCGATGGCCAGCAGGAAGGTGCTGTCGACGCCACCGGAGAACGCCACCACCACGTCGCCCATCTCGCGAAGCACGTGACGCAGGCGTTCCAGCTTGGCCTCGAGTTCGGCGCCCTGGGTCACGTCGGCGGTCAGCGACACGCTGTGCGGGCGTGACGGCGCCGCCGCGTCCACGCTCAAGGCGTCGATCCGTTCGCTTCGAGCCATCGAGGTCATTGGGTCCCTCCCGTCGTGTGTCCGTCGACCGGACGTTCAGTCATCGACACAGCTCAGTCATCAACATAGGGTACCGTCAGCGGTCCCAGCGGCATCACGGCAATCGACATTTCCTCGCCGTAACGTGCTTTCAATGCCTGCAGCGTTTCGGCGATGTCATGGACGGGCTCCAACAGCGCGGCGCGCGCCTGATCGTCGCTCAGTGTCGAATAGAGCATCACGTCGGCCCAGCTCTGGATGACCGCCTGCTTCTGCACCTGCCACTGGTCGAGCATGGCGAATTCCGGATCCTCGATCATCTCGAGCAGGGCCTGGGGTGAATCGGCCATGGCCAGAATCTCGGCGAACTTGCCGTGGTCGGGGATGCCATCCGAGCACTCGCAGGCCATCAGGATGGTGCCGCCGCGCTTGACGATCTTGTGCGCGGCACTCATGCCCTTGACTGCCTGATAGAGGTTCTGGTCCAGCGGATAGCCGGAATTGCCGGTGATCACCACGTCGAAACGCCGATCGGCTTTCACCATCGCGTGCTCGAGTTCATGTTCGCAACCCTGGCGGTGCGCCTCGGTGAGATCGCCGGCAAACACCCGGGTGATCGCCTTGTCGCGATTGAGCGTGACGTTGAGCATGAAGTGCGGCGGACACAGGGCGTTGATCTCGCGGGTCATCGCCTGCAGCGGATTGTCGTCCATGTTGCCCCAGGTCGAACGCGGGTCGCCGATCATGCGGGCATTATGGAAAGTCATGATGGTTTCGAGCCCGGCGATGCCCGGCATCACCCCTTTGGGTCCGCCGGAGAAGCCAGCGAAGAAATGGGGTTCGATGAAGCCGGTGACGATACGGAAATCGGCCTCGACCCAGCGACGGTTGAGCCAGGAAGGGCAGCCGAAACTGTTGTCGCCGACGTTGACCAGTTCATCGTAGTTGTCGCAGTGGTTGTTGATGATCTCGATGTGATCCACCACCCAGTCGCCCAGCATGCCGCGGAGCTCCTCGACCGTCTGGTCGCGGTGGGTGCCGGTGCCGTTGATGATGACGAAATTCTCGTGCGGCACGTGATCGAGCGTTTCGATCAGCAGCGGCACCAGCAGGTGGTTGGGCGTAGGCCGGGTGATGTCGCTGATCACGATGGCGACGCGGTCGCTGGCCTTGACCATCTCCTTGAGCGGTGGGGTGCCGATCGGCGTCTCGAGCGCTTCGCGAACCCCGGCCTCGGGATTCACCATGGCATGTTGCGTCGGCGGTTCGACGACGAAAGCGTCGTCCGGCAAGTCGAGTGCCAGCTCACCCTTGCCGTAGAGCAGAGAGGTTTTCATGCAGGCTCCAGGTTGACGGCGCTTTCGCGCCGCCAGGGAATAGCTTGGGTTTCAGCATGCCACGATATCGACGTGACGTCGCTCAACCGTTGCGCGCCGTATTCAGGTCCTCGTCGGCACGGCGATGGGGTTCGTCCTCGAGGGTGCCGTCGATACCGCGCCTCTTTTGCCAGCGGTCGACCAGCATCACGGCGATCGGCCCCAGAATGGCGGTCGTCAACGTGGCGATCGAGATCTGCGACGTGGCGATGTTGACCAGGTCGTGATAGCTCTGCGCCTCGGCCGCGCTCATCATGCCCGAGTTGGCGGCCACCGCCGCCGCGGCAGCGATGGCGGCCGGCGTGCCGGCGGCGTTGCCTGCCGTGGTCGCTTCGGACACCGGCGCGATGACACTGGGCTCGCGGAACAGCCGGAACACCAGGATACCCGCGCCACCGGTGAGAATCGTGGTCATGACCCCCAGCAGCAGACCGGCGCCCACGACCTCGGGATTGAAGAAGGCCGCCAGGTTCATGTTGGCGCCCAGGGCAAAGGCGAAGAAGGGGACCGGCAGTATCTCGCCGGGCTTGAGGAAGGTGCGGATGTCTCGATCGAGATTGCCCAGCAGCATCCCCAGCGCGATCGGCAGTAGCACGGCGATGAAGGCGATCACCGGGAACTGGGAGCCCAGCAGACCCAGCGACATCAGGGTGAAGAACGGGCCATCGTTGAGTGACAGGATCGCCACCGCGCCAGTGTCCGAGCGATTGCCGTACTGGCTGGTCAAGGCCGCATACATGCCGCCGTTGCCGTTGGTCATGGCGGCGATGATCGCCACCGTCGAAAGACCCAGCAGGCCGTCGATCGGATCGAACATCAGCCCCAGGCCCACGCCCACCGCCAAACCGGTCAGGTATTTGGCGGTGACCAGCAGGGCGCCTTTCTTGAGCGCCTTGCCCCCCACGCGCAGGTTCATCTGGCTACCGGAGCAGAACAGGAACAGCGCGATCAGTACCAGCGCGCCATCCTTGAACAACTCTTGGGAAAAACCGCCTATACGCAGGAATTCGTACTGGCCGCTGTCGGTTTGCCCTGCCCCCAGCCACTGCAGGATCGCGGTGATCCAGGACAGGTGAAGCTGATCGATGGTATTGAGCGCGGCACCGAAGATGAGGGGAACCACCATCAGGCCTCCGGGGACCTTCTGGATCGTGGCGAGCAGTTTCATGGGTTGACTCCCGTGCGCCATGCGTGGCGAGTGGTTCGCTAGGGAAACCCTGCATAAATGCCTGCGCGAGCAAATCACTTCTTGTGCGGTGCCGCTTCGCTTCGAGCCTGTGCTCCGTACGCCTTGTGCTTTACACCACCGCTTGCCGATTTATTCAGCGCTTCCAGATGATCGAAACGATTGACAATTTGATCGAATCGATCATTAATGGCAATTCAACTAAAGATGTAGAGGGAGTGGGCGCGCGTCTTTGATCGCTGCAGTCAAAGTGCTGTGCCGTAGGCCGCGATCGAGCCGTTCCCTCGGCCGCGCGACCTGAGTACCATGCCGCTCATGTCCAGACCCGCCTCGACCAATCCCGCCCCTCGACTTCGCCCCTACCAGACGCAAGCCGTCGATAACGTCATCGCGCACTTCCGTGGCAGTGACGATCCGGCCGTGGTCGTGTTGCCGACGGGAAGCGGCAAGTCCCTGGTCATCGCCGAACTGGCCCGGCGCGCCCGCGGTCGCGTGCTGGTACTGGCCCATGTGCGTGAACTGGTCGAGCAGAACCATGCCAAGTACCTGGCCTACGGCCTGGAGGCGGATATCTTCAGCGCCGGGCTGGGGCGCAAGGAGAGCGGGCGCCAGGTGGTGTTCGGTTCGGTGCAGTCCGTGGTCAACGGACTGGATGATTTCGCCACCGGCGAGTTCACGCTGCTGGTGATCGACGAATGCCATCGCCTATCGATTTCCAAAGAGGCGCTGGCCCGCGGCGCCGGCAAGGCCGAGAGCGAACGCCGACGCAGCGCTTCCTCCTACGAGAGGGTGATCGCACGGCTGCGCGAGGCGCGACCCAGCCTCAAGGTGCTGGGGCTGACGGCAACGCCCTATCGGCTCGGCGAGGGCTTTCTCTATCACCGCCACTACCACGGCATGGTGAAAGGGCCTGAGGAGGCGTTCTTCCGCGACTGCGTGTTCGAGCAGCCGCTGCGTGTCATGGTGCGTCAGGGCTACCTCGCCGAGCCCAGGCGCATCGATGGTGCCCTGGCGTTCTACGACTTCTCCCGATTGATGCCGCAGCGCAACGGCCAGTTCGCCGAGCGCGATCTGAATGGCGTGGTGCAGGGCAATCGCGCCACGCCGCGGATCGTTGATGACGTGATCGAGCGAGCCCGGGACCGGGAGGGCGTGATGATCTTCGCCGCCACCGTCGCCCACGCCGAGGAAGTGCTGGGGCTGTTGCCGCCGGAGGAGAGCGCGCTGGTGACCGGGGCGACGCCGGGGGTGGAGCGGGAGCGCCTGATTGCCGCGTTCAAGGCCCGCGAGCTCAAGTACCTGGTCAACGTTGCCGTGCTCACCACGGGCTTCGATGCCCCCCATGTGGATGTGATCGCCATTCTGCGCCCGACCGAATCGGTGGGCCTCTACCAGCAGATCGTCGGCCGCGGCCTGCGGCTCTCGCCGGGCAAGACCGACTGCCTGATCCTCGACTACGCCGGCAATCCGTGGGACCTCTACGCGCCGGAGATTGCCCAGGCGCGCCCGGACGGCGAAAGCGAACCGGTGCAGGTCGAATGCCCCGAATGCGGCTTCGCCAATACCTTCTGGGGCAAGCGCGACGGCGATCTTGTGATCGAACATCATGGTCGGCGCTGTCAAGGGCTTCTTTTCACACGCGGCCAAAGCCCCGCGCTCTCTACACGCGCCCAAGACTGCGCGAAAAGCGGAAGGTCAAACCCGGAGAAGGAGGTCGATGCCGGCGCGGAGTCGGGCGCCGTGGAGAGTCGACATCAATGCACGTTCCGTTTTCGCTTCAAGGTGTGCGAGCAGTGCGGGGGCGAGAACGATATCGCCGCGCGTGCCTGCGGCCACTGCGGCGAGCGCCTGGTCGACCCGGACGACAAGCTGCGCGATGCGCTCAAGCTGCGTCACGCCAAGGTGCTGCGGGTGAGTGGCATGCAGCTCGAGGCGACCACCAACGGGCGCGGCGTGCCGCGGCTCAAGGTGACCTACCACGACGAGGATGGCGAGACGCTGGACGAGTGGTTCGGGCTCGACACGCCGGCGCAGCAGCATGTGTTCGCGCGCGTCTTTCTCCGCCAGCATCTGCGCGCACCGGGCAGTGGCTGGCGGCCCGGCTCGGCCGAGCAGGCGGCTGCCGAAGCGGGGCGCCTACGCGCGCCGGACTTCGTCATCGGCCGCAAGACCGGACGCCACTGGCGGGTCGACGAGAAGCTGTTCGACTATGTCGGGCGTTATCGCACGGCGGACACGGCAGGCGCCGAAGGGTAGAATCGTTTTCTTGCTAATAAAAGCATTGGGCCAATCGCGCCCTTTGGCTAGAATGAAGTGCCGCTCGTTCGAGCGCTCACCCCAAACCGAAGATCAAGGAGCTCCCCATGAGCTGGACAACCCCGGAAGTGAAGGAAATCTGCGTCGGCATGGAAATCAACGACTACATGCCCGCTGAATTTTGAGCCAACAGCAAGACACGCGCGGCGGCGCTGCCCTGCAGCTGCGCGTACTGGGGGCGGCCGCCGGTGGCGGTTCGCCTCAGTGGAACTGCCGCTGCGACGTGTGCCGCCTGGTCTGGGAGGGCGACCCACGCGTCACGCCACGGACCCAATCCTCGATTGCCGTCAGTGTCGACGGCGAAAACTGGGCGCTGATTAACTGCGCGCCCGACATTCTCAAGCAGATTCAACAGACGCCGGCACTGCATCCGCGCGTGGGTCGACGGCATACGCCGATCGCCAGCGTGCTGCTGACCAATGCCGACGTCGATCACATTGGCGGGCTGCTCAATCTGCGCGAGAGCTCGCCGTTCCGACTGCTGGCAACGCCGATGATTCAGGATGTCCTGCGCGGCAGTCCGATCTTCGAGGTGCTGAACCCCGACCACGTCAGCCGCGAATCGATCGCCCTGGATCAGCCCTTTGCGCTGCTCGAGGGCCTGCAAGCCCGGCTGTTCGCGGTGCCGGGCAAGACCGCGCTCTATCTCGAGGGCGACCGGGTCGAGATCGGCATCGAAGGCGAGAGCACGGTGGGCGTCGAGCTGATCGGCAATGACAAGCGTGCGTTCTACATTCCCGGCTGTGCGGCGATGACTCCGGCACTCGCCGCGCGCCTCGACGGTGCCGACCTGCTGCTGTTCGATGGCACCCTGTGGCGGGACGATGAAATGGTACGGGCGGGCGTCGGCCACAAGACGGGGCAACGCATGGGCCACATGTCGATGTCCGGTGAAGACGGCAGCATCGCCGCGCTGGCCGAACTCTCGCTGGGCCAGCGTGTCTTCGTCCACATCAACAACACCAACCCGGTGTTGATCGCGGACTCTCCGGAGCGTCGGGCCGCCGAGCGCGCCGGCTGGGAGATCGCCCATGACGGCATGGAGCTGAGCTGTTGAGCCTCTCTTTCGAGAATCATCCGGATCTCATCGAGCCGCTGAGCATGGAGGCGCTGGAAGCACGCCTGCGCGAGGTCGGCGAGACGCGCTATCACCATCGTCATCCGTTCCAGCTGATGCTGCAGAACGGCGAGCTCGACAAGCGCCAGGTCCAGGCCTGGGCGCTCAATCGCTACTACTACCAGGCGATGATCCCGATCAAGGACGCCTCGCTGATGGCGAGACTCGACGATCCCGAACTGCGCCGCACCTGGCGCTCGCGGTTGGTCGACCATGACGGAGAAGCGCCGGGCGAGGGCGGCATCGAGCGCTGGCTGAAGCTAACCGACGGGCTCGGCCTGTCGCGGGAGCTGGTCGTCTCGACCCGCGGCATCCTCCCGGCGACGCGCTTTGCCGTGGAGGCCTACACCCACTTCGTGCGCGACCGGACGCTGCTGGAGGCGATCGCCTCGTCGCTGACCGAGCTGTTCTCGCCGATGGTGATCGGCCAGCGCGTGCGCGGCATGCTCGAACACTACGATTTCGTCTCCCGCGAGACGCTCTCCTACTTCGAGCCGCGGTTGACCCAGGCGCCGCGGGATGCCGAGATGGCGCTCGACTACGTCAAGCGCCACGCGGTGCGCGCCGACCAGCAGCAGGCGGTGATCGATGCGCTGCGCTTCAAGTGCAGCGTGCTGTGGGCGATGCTCGATGCGCTTCAGCACGCCTATGTCGGTTCCGGCTCGAAGTCCGCGGGCCAGGTGCCGCCGGGCGCCTGGGGCAGCGGCGTCGAAGGGCAGGAGATCGAAGGTGACGGCCTGAATGACCACGGGAGGCATGCCCGATGAGTGCCGATACCCATAGCAATGGCGACGCCGGCGGCGTGCCCGGTCTTCACGAATCCGACGTGGTGAAGATCCCGCGCGGTGTGCGGCTGCGCGAGGACAAGGCCCGCGGTGGCTGGGTGCTGCTGGCGCCGGAGCGGGTGTTCCAGCTCGATCCCATCGCCCAGCAGGTGCTCACCCGCGTCGACGGCGAGCGCGATATCGCCGCCATCGTCGACGATCTGGCTGAAACCTTCGCGGCGCCCCGCGAGCGCATACTCGTCGATGTGCGCGCGATGCTCGCCGACCTGATCACCAAGAACGTCCTGGAAGTGACATGAATACCCCGTCGGAAGCGCGTCAGTCGCCCTCGATGCAGCCACCCCCTATTGGCATGCTGGCGGAACTGACCCATCGCTGCCCGCTGCAGTGCCCGTACTGCTCCAACCCGGTCGAACTGACCCGCAAGCGCGAGGAGCTCGATACCGAGACCTGGCAGCGGGTCTTCGCCGAGGCGGCCGAGCTCGGCGTGCTGCAGGTGCATCTTTCCGGTGGCGAGCCGGCGTTGCGCCAGGATCTGGAAGCGCTGGTGGCGAGCTGCGCCGAACACGGCCTCTACTCCAACCTGATCACGGCCGGGGTCAATATCGGTCGCGCGCGTCTCGAAGCGCTGGCCGACGCCGGGCTCGATCACGTCCAGCTCTCGGTGCAGGGTGCGACGGCGGAGGTCAACGATCATATCGCCAACCTGCCCGGCGCCTTCGACAAGAAGCTGGCCTTCGCTCGCGAGGTGACCGACGTCGGGCTGCCGTTGACGCTCAACACTGTGATCCATCGCGCCAACCTGCATCAGATCCCCGATCTGGTCGAGCTGGCGCTGGCACTCGGCGCGCGGCGCCTCGAGATCGCGCATGCGCAGTATTACGGCTGGGCGCTTCAGAACCGTGGCGCGCTGATGCCGCCGCGGGAACAGGTGATGGAGGCGCTGGATCTGGTGGAGGCGGCCCGCGGGCGGCTCAAGGGCAAGCTGGTGATCGACGCCGTGGTGCCGGATTACTATGCGCGGCTGCCCAAGCCTTGCATGAACGGCTGGGGCCGACAGTCGCTCAACGTCACGCCCGCGGGCAAGGTGCTGCCTTGCCACGCCGCCGAGACGATCCCCGGCCTCGAGTTCTGGAACGTGGGCGAGCATTCGCTGGGCGATATCTGGCAGCACAGCCCCGCCTTCAACGCCTATCGCGGTACCGACTGGATGCCGGACGCCTGCCAGAGCTGCGACCGGCGCGAGATCGACTGGGGCGGCTGTCGCTGCCAGGCCTTGATGTTGACCGGCGACGCCACCCAGATGGACCCGGTCTGCGAGCTCTCTCCCTACCACGACGAGATCCAGACGCTGGCGATCATCGATTCGAGCCGAGACGACGAATTCACCTACCGGCGATTTTCGCGCCAACCCGCCTGATATCCGACGATGGCGACGTCTCCACTGTGGGTCCGTCGACGTCGTGTCGATAGGCCATCGTTGCCTGCCTTGTTAGACTGCGATTATTGTCCAGTCATGATCCGGGAGGCGGCGTGAGCGTGATCGAATCCGAACGACCCGATGCCGCCGAGGCGTCGCCGTCGGGGCAGCTGCCACTCGACTTCGTGGTCCGGGTCAACGGCGAGCGCCTGACCGAGCTGCCGCAGGATCTCTATATCCCGCCGGAAGCGCTCAAGGTCTTCCTCGAGACCTTCGAGGGGCCGCTCGATCTGCTGCTCTATCTGATCCGGCGGCAGAATCTCGACATCCTGGCCATCAACGTCGCCGCCATCACCCATCAGTACGTCGAGTACGTGGATCTGATGCAGGCGATGGAGATCGACCTGGCCGGCGAGTATCTGGTGATGGCCGCGATGCTCGCCGAGATCAAGTCGCGCACGCTGTTGCCACGGCCGCCCAAGGGCGACGACGAGGACGAGGAAGCCGATCCGCGGGCCGAACTGATCCGGCGTCTGCAGGAGTACGAACAGCTCAAGCTCTCCGCCGAGGAACTCGACGCGCTGCCGCGCATGGGGCGCGACTGGTATCCGGCGCAGGCGGCGCTGCCGGAACTCGAGCCGCGGGTGGTCCATCCCGACGTATCGCTGAACGATCTGCTGGGCGCGCTCGGCGGCATGCTCAAGCGGGCCGATCTGCGCCAGTCCCATCGGATCAGTCGCGAGGTGCTCTCGACCCGCGAGCGGATGCTCTCGATCATGGCCAAATTGAACGCCGATCGCTACACGCCGTTCGAGGCGCTGTTCGACCTTTCCGAGGGTCGCGCCGGGGTCATCGTCACCTTCATGGCGATTCTCGAATTAGCGCGTGAGTCGATGATCGAAATCGTGCAGAATGCGCCGCTCTCGCCAATACACCTGCGTGCCAGGCTGGCGATCGAGGACTGTGCCGCAGGCGACGATGGCGACATCGAGGGCGAGCCGGCTTTCGAGGCCGCAACGTCCGCGTCGGCGACAGGCGTCGATGAATCCGATAACGGCGACGGCGAGACCCGGGCATGAACCGCCTGACCGACCCTTACGTGATCCCAGCGCTGGACGAGATTCTGGAAGCGGTACTGCTGGCCGCCGGTGAGCCGCTCTCGCTGGAGCGGATCGAGGCGCTGTTCGGCGACGGCCCGTTCGATTCGGGGCAGCCGCCGGCCCGCGCCGCGCTTCGCGAGTCGCTAAATAAGCTGTCCGAGCGATTGGCGGCCGGCGGCGCGCTGGAGCTGCAGGAGTCGGCCTCGGGTTACCAGATCAGGATCCGTCAGCGCTATTCGCCCTGGGTGTCGCGGCTGTGGGACGAGAAACCGCAACGCTACTCGCGGGCACTGCTCGAGACGCTGGCGCTGATCGCCTACCGCCAGCCGGTCACCCGTGGGGACATCGAGGAGGTGCGCGGCGTGGCGGTCAGCAGCTCGATCATGCGCACGCTGGTGGAGCGGGGCTGGATCCGGGTCGTCGGCCATCGCGACGTGCCGGGACGGCCGGCGGTCTACGCCACCACCCGGGCGTTTCTCGATGACCTGGGGCTGCAGACGCTGGATTCGTTGCCGCCGATGCATGAACTCAAGTCCTTCGAGACGTTCGAAACGGCCATGCACCAGCCGTTCGCCGATGTGCCCGATGGCGTCGCTCCCGATGTCGGGCCCGGCGCTGACGAGACGGGCGAGAGCGATGCCGAAGCCGGTGTCGATGACACCGCACCGCTCGACGACACACCGGCCGGTTGGGAAGAGGTATCGGCAACGTCGGAACCTGAGTCCGACACTGACGAACACGCCGAGATGGCGTCCCCCGGCGAGTCGCCGAGTTTTGCCGAGCTCGAGGCGCGACTGGCCGAACGTGCCCGCAGACGTCGGGATGAATCGGAGGTGCCGGATAGCGGCACCGATTCGGACCAGCATGGAACGGACACGGACACCTGAAGTCGCCTCGAACCGAACTGCCGACAGGCCGGGCGGGAGGTGGCGACTAGCCGATGAGGCAATGAAGCATCATGACGGATACCAATACCGAGAAATTGCAGAAAGTGCTGGCGCGCGCCGGATATGGCTCGCGACGCGAAATGGAAACCGCGATCAGCGCCGGCCGGATCAAGGTCAACGGCCAGGTCGCCAAGCTGGGCGATCGTGTCGGGTCGCGCGACCGCGTGGCGCTGGACGACCGGGCCATCAACCTGCGCGCCGTCGAGGAGGTACCTCGCCGGGTCATCATGTACAACAAGCCGGAGGGCGAGCTGTGCACGCGCAAGGATCCGGAGGGGCGGCGGACCGTGTTCGAACGCCTGCCGCGACTGAAGGGCGAACGCTGGATCGCGATCGGCCGCCTCGACATCAATACCAGCGGGCTTCTGCTGTTCACCACCGACGGTGAACTGGCCAACCGGCTGATGCACCCCTCGCACCAGATCGAGCGCGAATATGCCGTCCGCGTCATGGGGGAAGTGAAGCGCGAGCACGTGGTCGCCATGGTCGAGGGTGTGATGCTCGAGGATGGTCCGGCACGCTTCTCCGACGTCCAGGAGTTTGGCGGCGAGGGTATCAACACCTGGTTCCACGTCGTGATCCTGGAGGGGCGCAACCGGGAAGTTCGGCGGCTGTGGGAGTCCCAGGGGCTGACCGTGAGCCGCCTGAAGCGGGTTCGCTACGGCAATATCTTCCTCGACAAGCGGGCCAAGGCCGGCGAGTGGACCGAGATGACCCAGGACGAGATCGACGAGCTGTCGAACCTCGCCGGTCTCGAACCGCGCAAGGTGCCCGAGCTGACGCCGGACGAGAAAAATCGCTGGAGTCGCGACAAGAACAAGCGTCGTCCGGTGACGGCGATGAAGAAACCGCGTCGTCCGCGTCGCCAGGACTCCTGATTCCGGCGTTGCGCCAGCGGCCTCGGGGCGGGAAAAAACGCTTGCCTGCTCCGAGGCTTATGAGTAATATGTGCGCCCAGTCGGAAGGGGTCGTTAGCTCAGTTGGTAGAGCAGTTGGCTTTTAACCAATTGGTCGTAGGTTCGAATCCTACACGACCCACCACTTTCCGACGGGTCGATGTTTTTGGCGCGAACGAGCGTCATTGATCAAAAGCGCATGGGTCGTTAGCTCAGTTGGTAGAGCAGTTGGCTTTTAACCAATTGGTCGTAGGTTCGAATCCTACACGACCCACCATCGATCTCCCCCTCGCCGTTTCGGCATCACTGCGCAGCGCCCGCTGTCGGTGGCACGTTTCGGGTCGTTAGCTCAGTTGGTAGAGCAGTTGGCTTTTAACCAATTGGTCGTAGGTTCGAATCCTACACGACCCACCATTTCAGCGGTTCCCCTCTTCGCCGACAAATCGATGCACGTCTTCGCGTGGCTGTGTTACTGATTGAGGATTCCCTCAGGAGAGCTCTCATGACGTCCAGTTCGCTCCAGCCAGGTTTTGCCCGTCCCGCCGACGCGTCTCGCCTCGAGCCGTCCTGCTCGAGCGCCATCTACCATCATGCCGACGAGCCGATCGGTGACATCGAGCAGGCCTACAGCGGCCGTCTGACCCCCGATCTGGCGGTGAACACCTTTCGCAATATCGACCGCCTGTTTCCCACTCGAATCATCGCCGCTGGCGCTTCGCCGCGTCCGCTCGGGCAGGCGCCGGCGAGCCTCGATGGCGTGATCGCCAGCGCCAACGGCGACGCCTACGATCTCTACGACTACCTGGCGCTGAACAGTGTCACCGGTCTGCTGGTGCTCCGCCACGGCGAGATCGTTCATGAGACCTACCAGCGCGGCAATCGGCGCGATACCCGCTGGATGTCGATGTCGGTGGCCAAGTCCATCTGTTCGACGCTGGCCGGCATGGCGATCCGGGACGGTCTGATCCCCGAGGGCCTCTCCTCGCGGGTGACCGATTACGTACCGGCGCTGGCGGGAAGCGCCTACGAGGGCGTCAGCCTGCGCGACCTGCTGATGATGGCGTCCGGCGTCGCCTGGAACGAGACCTACACCGATCCCCGATCCGATCGTCGCGCGCTGCTGAAGGCGCAGGTCGCCCAGCGGCCGGGCGGGGCGATAAAGGTGATGGCAGCGCTGCCCCGCGCCGCCCGACCGGGGACGCTCCATAACTACAGCACCGGCGAGACGCAGATTCTCGCCGAACTGGTTCGGCGAGCCGTTGGCCGACCGCTGTCCGACTATCTCTCGGAGAAACTGTGGCAGCCCTACGGCATGGAGAGCGATGCCCGCTGGTGGCTGGAGTCCGCCGACGGCGTCGAGATCGGCGGTAGCGGCATCGCGGCAACCTTGAGGGATTACGCACGCTTCGGCCAGTTCATGCTCGACGGCGGCAGGATCGACGGCCAACCGCTGCTACCCGAGGGGTGGATCGACGCCGCCACGCGACCCACCACTCTCGTCGGAGGCCAATCGCCACTGGAATACGGCTACATGTGGTGGACTGCCTGGACGGAACCCTCGCGCCGGGATCGCGCCTTCGCCGCGAGGGGAATTCACGGCCAGCTCATCTACGTCAATCCGGCGCGTGACATCGTGATCGCGCAGAATGCCGCCGCGCCGAAACCGCTCGGCAGATTGGTGATCGATCCGATGGTGTTCTGCGATGCGGTCGTGGCACATCTCGAGGGGCAGGCTGGCGCGCCAGCCTGAGACCGCTCGGTCAGAAGCTCCGCATGGTGTCCCGGTAGCCGAGGAAATCCTTGCGTCGCTGCTCGATGCGGCTAGCCATGGCGTAGTCGCCACTCTGTTTGGCGACTTTTTCGGCGGAATCGATCTGACGAATGGCGGTGTCGATGCGACCCTCGAGCTGGAGCTGCTCGGCGCGGGCCAGCTGGCCCCAGGCATCGCGGCCGGTGCGGCCGGCCGCCTCGGAGAGCAGGCCGAACACGTTGGGATCCTCCGGATACTGCTCGCTCATCGTTCGCAGCACGTCGAACGCCTGCGTCGGCGCCGTCTGCACCAGTGTCTCTGCCTGCACCCACTGCGCCGGATAATAGCCGGGAGACAGCCGCAGGATGTGTCGTGCCCTCGCCAGTGCGTCCGGGTGGCGCCCGGCGTCGTAGGCGACCTGGGCGGCGGTGGCGGGGATCATCGAAAGGTCGGGATAATCTCTGGCAAGCTCATCGAGGGTCTTCAGCGCCGCGTCGGGACGCGCCTGCTGTGCATCGGTGAGCGCTTGCAGATAGCGGACGGCGGCCGGCGGCGGATCGTCCTGGCGAAGCGCCGTCATCGCCTGGGTCGGGTTATCCCGGTTGAGCATCAGCAATGCTCGCCCGCGGATCATGGCGTAGGTCGGGTCGTCCCGGTGTGGCGGCGAGGGCAACTGGTCGGCCCGGGCCTGGGTGTCACTGATCCGCGATTCGGTGACCGGGTGGGTCAGCAGGAACTCGGGGGGATTGCCGCCCTGGAGTGCGGCGAGTTTCTGCAGCGTGCGGAACATCTCCGGCATCGCCTGCGGGTCGTAACCGGCCTTGGCCATGGCGTTGAGGCCCACGCGGTCGGCCTCCTGTTCGAACCGGCGGGAGTAGGCGAGCTGATCCTGGATGAACGCCGCCTGCGAGCCCATCATCGCGGCGATGCCCGCGCCACCGCCACCGCCTGCCGCGAAGATCATCCCGGCCAGCATCGCCGCCATGGTGGGCAGCTGCGTCTCCTCCACCCGCTCCATGCGCCGGGCGTAGTGGCGCTGGGCCAGATGCCCCAGCTCGTGTGCCAGCACCGAGGCGAACTCACCCTCGTCGGGCGCGGTGGCGAACAGGCCGGCGTTGACCCCGACCACCCCTCCGGGTACGGCGAACGCGTTCAGCAGGCGGCTGTCGACCATCGTCACCACGAGTCGCTCGTTGACCCCGCTGTAGGGCACCAGCTTGGCCAGCATCGAGCGGACGTAGGTCTGGGTGATCGGGTCCTGCCACGGATCGGTCTGGGCGCGGAATTGACGCAGCCAGGCACGACCCAGACGATACTCGTCGTTGGACGTGACGGCGGCGCTGGTACTGCCGAGATCCGGGAGCTGATAGCCTTGCTGGGCGTGCGCGGTCGGCAGGGTGCCGGCCAGTCCCGCGGAAAGCAGTGAAACGGCCAGCAGGCGCCGCTTGAATGATGCCAGTCGTTGACGTTTCATGCTGACGATCTCGATCCTCATTCAGGCTGAAGCCGGGGTGGCCGATGGTGGTCTGCGCTATCATGCGTTCGACCGCAGCTTGTCGCAGACGTTGCCTAGGGCCTGTTCACACTATACGACGCGTGGAGAGTGTGAACAGACCCTGGAAAAACCGGGCGTTGCAACAGCCGTCGTGGCGGGCTTGTCGCGCCAGCGGGCCTCTTTTCAATCAATCTGGGGTATGTCATGTCTCAACAGCCGGATCGTCGACTGGATGCCTCCGGCCTGAGCTGCCCGTTGCCGCTGCTGAAAGCCAAGCAGGCGCTGGCGGGCATGCAGGCCGGGCAGCTGCTCGAGGTGATCGCGACGGACGCCGGTTCGTGGCGGGATTTCGAAAGTTTCGTCGAGCATAGCCGACATGCGCTGGTCGGGCGCGAAGAGAAGTCGGGTGTGTATCGCTACTGGCTGCGTAAAGCCGATGGAGAGGCGCGAGCATGAGTTTGAAGGGCATCCTGCGTAACTGGTTCGAGCGGTACCTGTCCGACGAGGAGGCCATCGTCCTGCTGGCGCTGCTGATCGGCGGCTTTGCCATCGTCATCTGGCTCGGCGGTGCGCTGGCTCCGTTCTTTACCGCGCTGGTGGTCGCCTTTCTGCTGCAGGGCGTGGTGGCCTGGCTGGAACGGCGCGGATTGCCGCGACTGCTGGCGGTGGGGCTGGTCTTCCTGCTGTTCGTGGGCGCGCTGCTGGCGCTGGCGCTGATCGTGATGCCGCTGGTCTGGAACCAGCTGGTCGAACTGGTGAGGGAGGCCCCCGACATGTTCGCCAGCAGCCAGCGCTGGCTGGGAGAAATGCAGGCCAGATACCCCACCATCGTCACCCCGGACCAGGTCCAGGGCTGGATCGCCACGGCGGGTCACCAGGCGTCACAGCTCGGTCAGCGCGCGCTGACCTTCTCGCTGGCGTCGCTGGGCAACCTGATGGCGGTGATCATCTATCTGGTGCTGGTGCCGATTCTGGTCTTCTTCATGCTCAAGGACCGCGAGCGGCTGGTCGATTTCATGCTGTCGATGCTACCCGGCAAGCGTACGCTGATGACTCGCATCTGGCAGGAGATGGACGACCAGATCGCCAACTACGTGCGCGGCAAGACGATCGAGATCATCATCGTCGGCAGCGTGGC
>NZNW01000015.1 GCA_002695065.1 Salinicola sp.
ACGCCGCTCAAGGGCGCGGACGGCCGTGTCTATGCGCTGGCCCAGGGCAACGTCTATGTCGGCGGCGCCGGCGCCCAGGCGGCCGGCAGCAGCGTCTCCGTCAACCACCTGGCGGCGGGACGAATTCCGGGTGGCGGACTGGTCGAGCAGGAGGTGCCGGTGCGCCTGGGCGACGCCAGCGGGACGCTGGACCTGTTCCTCAAGCAGTCCGATTTCGAGAACGCACGCCGCATGGTGGCGGCCATCAACCAGGAGTTCGGCGCGCCGGTGGCGGCCGCGCTCGATGGGCGGACGGTGCAGCTCAAGCTGCCCGCCAACAGCAACGATCGTGTCACCTTCCTGGCCCGGGTGCAGGGTGTCGACGTCACCACCGAGCGCGGCCCGGCCAAGGTGATCGTCAACGCCCGCACCGGGTCCGTGGTGCTGTCGGATACCGTCACCTTGAACCGCGCTGCGGTGGCCCACGGCAACCTGTCGATCGTCATCGACTCCAATCCGCAGGTCAGCCAGCCCAACGCTCTGGCCGGCGGCGACACGACCGTGGTACCCAATGCCGATATCAGCGTGCAGCAGGAGGGCGGCGCGCTGCAGGTGGTCCAGACCAGCGCCGACCTGATGGATGTCGTCAATGCGCTGAACGCGCTGGGGGCTTCGCCCCAGGACCTGATGTCGATCCTGCAGGCATTGAAGTCCGCGGGCTCGCTCAACGCCGAACTGGATATCATCTGATGACGATGGGCAACGATCTCTCCGGCCAGTTCGCGCTCGACGTCCAGAGCGTGCAGCGGCTCAAGTACAGCGCGGCGAACTCGCCGCAGGGCAGCCTCAAGGAAGCGTCGCGCCAGTTCGAGGCGGTCTTTCTGCAAATGATGCTCAAGAGCATGCGCGATGCCAGCCCCCAGTCCGGTCTGCTGCAGAGCCATCAGATGGACATGATGCGCTCGATGCAGGACCAGCAGTGGGCCCAGCAGTTGGCGGGGAAGGGGCTGGGGCTGGCCGATCAGCTCGTGCAGCAGCTGGAGGGAAGCGGCTTGCCCGGGACGATGGCGCTGCCGGCGGCCAGCGGCAAGGAGGACGCCTCGGCCTTGATTGCCGGCATCCCGCGTGGGACGCCGCGACTGCTGCACGGTGGCCTGCGCACTCCCGGATTCGCGTCGGACGCATCCCGCCATGACATGGCGATCTCTGGAACGCCCGGCAACGGCGCGACGGACAACGATGTCGACGTCGCACCTTCGTCGGCACGCGCCGATGGCGACGATCGTCCGGCCCACGTTCGTGCCTTCCTCGAGCAGTTGGCGGGGCCCGCCCGGCGCGCCGAGCAGGCGTCGGGAGTGCCCGCCGAACTGATCCTCGCCCAGGCGGCGCTCGAGACAGGCTGGGGTCAGCGGGAAATTCCCACCGCCAACGGCGGCAACAGCCACAATCTGTTCGGTATCAAGGCCGGGCGGTCATGGCAGGGCGCCACCACGGAAATCACCACCACCGAATACGTGAATGGCCGGCCGCTCAAGATGGCCGACCGTTTCCGCGTCTACGACTCCTATACGGAGGCATTCGCCGATTACGCCAGCTTGATCGGTGACAACCCCCGTTATCGGGGCGTGGTGGCGGCGTCGTCGCCCGACCAGGCCGCACGGGCGTTGCAGCAGGGCGGTTACGCCACGGACCCGCGGTATGCCGAGAAGCTTCAGGGGATCATGGCGCAGCTGGGCGGATTGGACGCCCTCCCTGACCGCGGGCTGCTGGCCGCCGCCAGCGATGACGACAACCCCTTCGGTCCGGATACGTTACCCTCCGCGATTTTCTAGTGGCTGTTCGGGAGGCGGTGTGCAGTAACAAAACGTTGCGAAATCACCCCGGCCAAGATTCAAGAAGTGGCGGATACAGCCGATAGAAATCATAACTTTGCACGGATCCGCGCCGGACTCTCGATGGCGTTTCACGGGATAGCGATATGAGCCTGTTTTCGATTGGTCTCAGTGGGTTGAGCGCGGCACAGAACGCGCTGTCCACCACCAGCAACAACATCAGCAACGTCTACACCGATGGCTACAGCCGACAGCTGACGCTACTGGGCCAGAACGCCAGTGGCGGCGGAGCGGGCTCCGGCGTCAGCGTCGACGGCATCCAGCGCCAGTACAACGGCTATATCAGCTCCCAGCTCAACCAGGTCAACAGTCGGCAGGCGGCACTGGAGACCTACCAGAGTCAGGTCAACCAGATCGACGATCTGCTGGCGGACAGCGACTCCGGCCTGACGACGCTGATGCAGGGGTTCTTCTCCAGCGTGGAGGATCTGACCGGCTCGCCGGCGGATGCGGCGGCTCGGGAGGGCGTGCTGGGTACGTCCCGCAGCATGGCGGCGCAGTTTCGTGCCTATGACAGCTATCTCAGCGACATGCGTGAAGGCATCAACGGCCAGATCGGCGACGTGGTCACCCAGGTCAACAATCTCAGCGACCAGATTGCCGATCTCAACAAGCAGGTGACGCTGGCGCGCGCCCGCAGCGGCGAAGAGCCCAACGCCCTGCTCGATCAGCGCGACAAGCTGGTCAGCGACCTGGGCGATCTGGTCGACGTCAACGTTCAGGTGCAGGACGGATCCACTTATCAGGTATCGCTCTCCAACGGCATGCCGCTGGTCGCCGGCAACAAGTCCTTCGATCTGGTGGCGGTGAAGAGCAGCGAAGACCCTTCCTCCGTCACCATCGCGTATGAAGATGGCGCCGGAGCGCGCTCTCCGCTCAAGGAATCCGTGATCAAGGGGGGCGAACTGGGCGGGCTGCTGAGCTTCCGCAGTGAAACCCTCGATAGCACGCAGAACCAGCTCGGCCAGTTGGCGGTGACGCTGGCGCAGAGCTTCAATGCCCAGCACGAGGCCGGCGTGGATCTAGACGGCAATGCCGGCGAAGCGTTCTTCGCCATCGGCAGCCCGACCGTCGTCAGCGATGCCACCAATGCGGGCAGTGGAGCCCTGGCTGCCGAGTACGGCGATGTCGGCGAGCTGACGGCGGACGATTATCGACTCACCTACCAGGCTGACGGCAGCTACTCGGTGGAGAATCTCGGCAGTGGCAAGACCAGCTCGGTATCGCTGGCGGCGGATGGCACGTTATCCGTCGGCGGCGTGACCCTGACGCCGAGCGGCACGCCGGCAGAAGGCGACGTCTTCATGCTGCAGCCGACGCGTAACGCTGCCGCGGCGTTCGATGTCGCGGTGAGCGATACCGACAAGATCGCCGCCGCGGATGCCGACAGCGGCGGCAGCGGCGATAACCGAAATGCGTTGGCGCTGCTGGACCTGCAAAACCAGAGGCTGGTCGGGGGAAGCAAGACCTTCAGTGGCGGGTACGCCTCGCTGGTCAGCGATGTCGGTAATCGGGCCGCGATCACCCAGGCCAATCTCACCACGCAAACGGGGTTGAGCGACCAGCTCTTCGCCTACCAGCAGGCCGACTCCGGCGTGAACCTGGATGAGGAGTACGCCAACCTGCTGCAGTACCAGCAGTACTACTCGGCGAACGCCAAGATCATCGAGGCGGGCTCGACCATCCTGGATACGATCCTGGGGCTGCGTGCCTGAGCCAGCGACGAGCCGGTAGCATAGCTCGCGTCGTTATTGAATAATCATTGAGTGCGCCGAGTCGAGGCGCACTCCGAGGAGAGAGCCGTGCGTGTCAGCACCGTGATGATGTTCGAGCGCAGTGTCAGCTCGATGAACCGCCAGCAGAGCGCCTTCATGCAGGTGGGCGAACAGATCGCCTCCGGCAAGCGTGTGGTGCGTCCCTCCGACGACCCCCAGGCCGCCTCGCGCGCGGTCGGCGTGTCGCAGTCGCTGGCGTCCAACGCCCAGCAGAGCGACAGCCGGATCACGGCGCGCAACTCGCTGAGCCAGGAGGAGAGCGTCCTCAACAGCGTCTCCGACTCGCTTACCCGTGCCAAGGAGCTCATGATCCAGGCCGGCAACGGTACCCTGAGCGACGCGGATCGCCAGTCGATGGGGACGGAGCTGCGCGGCGTCTACGAAGCGCTTCTCGGCCAGGCCAACTCGGCCGACGGTAACGGCAGCTATCTGTTCGGCGGTTACCAGGACGGTGCCGAGCCCTTCGTCAAGGACGCTGCCGGCGCGGTGCAGTACGCCGGCTCCGATCAGGTTCGCCAGCAGAAAGTGGACTCCTCGCGCCTGATGGAAGTGGGCAATACCGGTCGTGACGTGTTCCAGACCGTGGCGGGAGGCGCCGGCTACGTCGCCAGGGCCGGCGCCGACAATGCCGGCACGTTGACGTTCACCGGCCCGCAAGTCGTCGATACCACGGCCTCGGGGTATGGGGACGACTACGCCATCTCGTTCGCCGCGAACGGGGATGGTACTTTCGACTACACCATCAGCGGGCCGGATGGCGATACCACCGGCAATTACGACGGCACCAGCGCCACCCTGGAGTTCGGCGGGGTGCGCCTCACCCTGGAGGGCACGCCGGAAGATGGCGATGCGCTGGACGTCGGCACCGCCAGGAACATGAATCCGGATGTATTCGCCACGCTGGAGAACATGCTCTCGGCGCTGGAGAACCCGCTCGATTCCGACGCCGACAAGGCGGCCTTCGCCAATACGCTGTCGACTTCCAGCCGGGAGATGGACAACGCGCTGGATAACGTGCTGACCGTTCGGGCTTCCGTCGGTGCTCGCCTCAACGAGCTGGATACCCTCGACACCGTGGGCAGCGATCGCAAGATCAGCTACACCCAGACCCAGAGCGACCTGATCGATCTCGACTACACCACCGCGATCTCCGATTACGTGCTGCGCCAGGTGGGTCTGCAGGCGGCGCAGAAGGCCTTCGTCGATCTGCAGGGAACGTCGTTGTTCGAGATGATGTGACCGCACTGGTGCTCCGGCGGGCAGCCGGATAGCGGTCGAAGGCGGGCGCGGCGGGACGACGGCACGAAGAAGGGCGCATCCAGATGGTGCGCCCTTGTCGTTGGTGTCGTCCGACGATGGCATCGTGCCCGTGGAAGAGGTGGCTTTCGGGCCGACCCCGTCGCTCGTCTCAGGGAGCGCCACCCATCTGTTCGATCATGCCTTGCATGAAGCGCAACTGCTGAGTGAACAGATCGTTCCAGAACCCGCCCAGATCCGGCATGAGTGCGGTGATGAGCACCAGGCCGGCGGTCAGCGTCATCGGGAAACCCACCGAAAAGACCGACAGCTGCGGAGAGGCCCGGTTGAGAATGCCCAGAGACAGGTTGATCAGCAGCAGCGCGGTGACGATGGGGATGGCCATCAGCAGGCCCGAGGAGAATATGGTGCCTCCCCAGCGGGCCAGCGTCTCGGCAAAGCTGGCGTCGATCGAGGTGGCGCCGATGGGCAGCTCCTCGAAGGTCCAGGCGAGGATTTCGATGGTGATCAAGTGCCCGTTCATCGCCAGGAACATCAGTAGCGTCAGCAACTCCAGCATGCGCGACAACACCATGGTGTTGGTTCCGGCATCCGGCTGATAGAAAGTCGCAAACGCGAGGCCCATCTGCATGCTGATGAATTCGCCGGCGGTCTGCACCACGGCGATCATGATTCGCAGCACCAGCCCCATGGCGACGCCGATCAGGATCTGCTGCAGCATGATGCCGAAGCTTTCCAGCGAGAAGAGAGGAATCGCCGGCATCGGTGGTAAGGAAGGGGCGATGGCGATGGCGATGCCGGCGCCGAACAGCGCCTTGACCGGTGTCGGTACGCTGGGCAGGCTCCACAGCGGCGAGGCCATGAAGAAAGCGAGAATGCGAACGGTGGGCCAGAAGAACAGCTGCAGCCAGCCCAGCCATTGGTCTGAGGTGATGTCGATCATCGCCGGCGACGGGGCCTCAACTGACCATCTGGGGAATGTTCTGCAGCAGTTCCCGGGTGAAGTTGACCAGCAACTGGATGATCCAGGCGCCGGAGACGATCAGCATGGCGAAGACGCCGAGGATCTTGGGGATGAAGGAGAGGGTCATCTCGTTGATCTGCGTCGCGGCCTGAAACAGGCTCACCAGCAGGCCGATCAGCAGCGCGGTCAACAGCAGCGGCGCGGCCATCATCAAGGTCACCTTCATGCCCTGATAGGCAAGGCTCATTACCATCTCGGGAGACATTGCTCACCTCCGTACGGTCGTACGACGCTCCATGACGACGCGATTCATGTCAGGAGTCATGAAAAATAGAAGCTCTGGGTCAGCGAACCGATCAGGAGTTGCCAGCCGTCGACCAGCACGAACAGCATCAGCTTGAACGGCAGCGAGATCGTGGCGGGCGGCACCATCATCATCCCCAGCGCCATCAGCACGCTGGCCACGACGAGGTCGATGATCAGGAACGGGATGAAGATCGTGAAGCCGATCTGGAACGCCGTCTTCAGTTCGCTGGTGACGTACGCCGGCACCAGTATCCGCATCGGCACGTCTTCCGGACCCTGCATCTCGCCGATATCGGCGATACGGGCGAACATCGCCAGGTCGGCCTCCCGGGTCTGCGCGAACATGAACTCGCGGAAAGGCTGGCTACCCCGGTCCAGCGCCTCCTCCAGTGAAATCTGCTCGGCCGAGAACGGCTGCCAGGCCTCGTCGTAGACACGATCCAGCACCGGTGACATGACGAAGAAGGTGAGAAACAGCGCGAGCCCCAGCAGGACCTGGGTCGGCGGCGCCGATGGCGTGCTCATGGCCGTGCGCAGCAGCCCGAGGACGATGATGATTCGCGTGAAGCAGGTCATCATCAACAGCATCGCCGGCAGGAAGGCGAGCGACGACAAGAACAGCAAAGTCTGCAGGCTCAACGACCAGCGCTGGCCGCCATCGGGCAGCGGCTCGCTGATGATGCCGGGCAGGGCCTGGGCCACCGCCCAATGGCTGGCCGTCATCGTCAGCAGGGCCACCAGCAAAGCGACGACGTGGCGCGGCCTGGGTCGGAGTGCAATCGCCACTAGCTGCGGTCCCGCCCGTTCTGTCGACCCCGGGCCGCGCCACGCGCGTTCTGCTTCAGCGCCTGTGCAAAGCGGCTGGCGAAGGAACCGGCGAGCGGGGGCCCCGGAGGCGCCGCGTCGGGTGTCGCCGGTGGCTCGAGCGTGTCCAGTCGGGTCCCCTGTCCGCCACCGACACCCAGCACCAGCCAGCGATCCGCGACTTCGACGATCACCACGCGTTCGCGCTGTCCCACCGGCGTGCTGGCGACGACGCGAAGATGTTGCGTGCCTGCTCGCCGATTGGGTCCGATGCGCTTGAGCAGCCAGGCGCAGGCCAGGATGATCGCGACGACCACGAGCAGGGAGGCCGCGGTCTTGCCCATCATCAGCAGACCGATGCTGTCGCCGCCGCCGGCCTGGGAGGCCTGCCGTAGGGTATCTTCGTTCATCGGTTCAATTTCTGGACGCGCTCTGACGGCGTGATGATTTCAGTGATACGAATGCCGTATTTGTCATCCACGACCACTACCTCGCCCTGGGCGATGAGGTAGCCGTTGATCAGGATGTCCATGGGCTCGCCGGCGAGGCCGTCCAGCTCCACCACCGAGCCCTGGGCGAGCTCCAGCAGCTGCTTGATGGTGATGCGCGTTCTGCCCAGCTCCACCGACAGCTTGACCGGAATGTCCATGACCACGCCCAGGTCGCGGGGCTGGCGAGTGTCGTTCTCCCCCTGGTCGAAGGATTGGAACACCCCGTGATCCGAACTCGGCGCCGCGGCTTTCGCTTTCGCGTCGACATCGGGCGCCTGGGCGGATTCCGTCTCGTCGGCCCGTGTCTCGACGGTCTGTGTCTCGACGGATCCGGCCTCGTCGGTCTCGGGCTCCACGCCCTGTTCCGCCATCGCCGCGGCCCACAGGTCCTCGGCTTCCTGCTGGCTGTCTTCAGCCGCCTCGGAGGATCCCTTCTGGGATCCCGGTTTTTGATCGTCACTCATTGTCGAAGTCCTTCATGGCGGAGTACGTACCATGGTCGATGAGATGTTTCACCCGCAGCGCGCGCTGGCCTTGCCGGCTCCCGTACTCGCAGGTCATGACCGGCACGCCGTCGACTCGCACGTCGATGGCTTTGGGAAGTTCGATGGGAAGAACGTCCCCGACCTCCAGCGACAGCACATCGCCGATGGTCGAGGGGATCTTGACGAAATCGGCGATCAGTTCGACCTGGGTCTGCTTGATTTCGCCGGCCATGCGCGACTCCCACTGGGTGTCGTCGCTGTCGAGCGCACCGATCGGACTGGAGAGAATGTCCCGGATCGGTTCGATCATCGAAAACGGTATGCAGATGTTGAAGTCGCTGGCCAGATTGCCGACTTCGAGATGAAAGGTGCTGTTGACGACGATCTCGTTCGGCGAATTGGTGATGTTGGCAAAGCGGACCTGCATCTCCGAGCGCATGTAGTCGATCTCCAGGGGGTAGATCGATTTCCAGGCGTCGCTGTAGCCCTCCAGCGCCAACGACATCAGGCGCTGGATGATGCGCTGCTCGGTGGCGGTGAACTCGCGGCCGTCGGATTTGGTCAGAAACCGTCCGTCGCCGCCGAACAGGTTGTCCACCACCATGAACACCAGCCCCGGGGGAAACACCAGCAGTGCCGTACCCTTGAGTGGCTTGAGGCTGATCAGGTTGAGGTTGGTCGGCACCGGCAGGTTGCGCGCGAACTCGCTGTAGCTCTGGTAGCGCACGCCGGATACCGTGATATCGGCACTGCGCCGGATCAGGTTGAACAGCGCAACCCGAAACAGACGCGCGAAGCGTTCGTTGATGATGTCCAGCGCCTGCAGGCGTTCGCGAACGACCCGGTGCTGATTTGCCGGATCGAACGGGCGGGTGCGACGTCCGCCTTTCGGTTCGTCGGCGGGTTTGTCGTCATCGCCGCTGACGCCGTTGAGGAGGGCATCGATCTCTTCCTGCGATAACAGGTCGTCTTGGGACATGGTTGGCCTGGCGTCCGCTTACTGCACGATGAAATCGGAGAACAGCACGTCACTGATGGCTAACGTGGGCTGCGGCGTGGTGATCGGCTCGTCGAACAGGCCGAGAATCTGCTGCTTCAACTTGATCTTGCCCTCGGGCTTGATCAGCTCCTCCGCGCTCTTGCCGGAGAGGAGCATCAGCAACCGGCTGCGAACTTCCGGCATGTGCTGGGTCAGGAAATCGCTGGTCTCGTCGTCGTTGACGCGTAGCGACAACCCCACGTAGAGCAGCCGATCTCCGTAATCGCTCTGCAGGTTGACCGTGAAAGGCTGAATGGTCACGAATATCGGCACGGGCGGTTCGGCCGGCTGCTCCTCGACGACATCGGTCGACTCGTTGCCGTCACGGGCATCGAGGAAGAAGTACACGGCGATCGAACTCGCGATCGCCAGCAGGACGATCAACAGGCCCACGAGAAGTAGGGATCGACTTTTACGGGGTGCGGCCATTGCTTCTGCCATTACGGGTCATCTCTGGAAGTTGCAGCGGATTATGCGGTGGCGGGGGGCCTGGCGATCGACGGAAAAGACGCCTTCCGGTCGGCCAACTTCCCCTTTCGTGCCCGAGTGGCGCAGGGCGGGGAGTTGGCCGCCGACGCACCGCACGGCGTAGTGCCACGACTGGCACCGGCCAGTCGCCACCCGTGTTATCGGCAGCGTCGGTCAGGCGTAAAGGTTGATATTGCCATTGTCGGTCAGCGTCAGGTTCCGCACCGCGACGTCGTCGACCGGATCGATACCCGACGCCGTCAACAGCGAGCCGGCGGCGCCGGCTCCGCGGTGCGGGCGGTCGTCGCCGGAAGACTGGCCCTGCTGGAAGTGGCCCTGGTCGCTCACCATCGCCTCGCCCAGCGCGATGCCGCTGTCGGCCAGAGCCTGGCGAAGCTGGGGAATCGCCGCTTCGACCGCGGCGCGAACCGGGGCGTGTGCTGACAGAATCTGAAGCTGTGCCTGCTGGTCCTGGACCGTCAGGGAGACGCTCAACGGGCCCAGTTCCTGGGGATGGAGGCGGAGCGACATCTGCTGGTCGCCGCGCTGGTGCATCTGCAGTACCTGCTGGCCGAAAGAGGCGGGCCACTGGGGGGACTGCACGGGGGCGTTGACGAAGCCTGGCGTTGCCGCACTCGCCGTCGCGGGGCTCGCGGCGCTGGAGGGGGCGGCGGTGGCGTTCGTCAACGCGCCGATGTCCGAGCGGGGAGTCGGGGCGGGACCGGCATCCTGGGCGCTTCGCTCGGGCAGGCCGATCGATGCGGCATCGCCAATCTGGCTGGCCGTGGTCACGGCTGCGTTATCCGGCGTGCCGGGGGTGACGGGCATCTGGCCGTTGGTGGCGGTCATGCCGGGATTTGCCCCTGGCATGGCGCCGTCACTGCGTCGACTATCGATGGCTGACAGCAAGCCACCGAAGCCCGGTTGACCACTGGATGCCTTGGGGCGGTCCGAGGCGTCGCCCTGATCACCTTCGGTGGCTGGTGCACCGATCGCGGCGGCGTCACCGGCCGTCGGTGCGGTGGCGGTGACCTTGAGAGCCAGCTGCGCCGGTACCGGCTGTCCGCCTCTAGGCAAGGTTGCGGTGCCAGCACCGCCCGCGACGGAGGGGGTCAGCGGCTGCGACGCCATGGCCAGCGACAAGCCGGCCACCATGGCCGCAAGCGCTTCGCCATCGGGCGAGCCCGAACCGTCATCGACGTCCTTGGTGCCTGACGACGGGTCGCCGGCAGCGGGCGAAAGGCTGGACAGAATGGCGCGGAGCCGGGACATGTCTCCTTCGTCGAGCGGCTGCAGGACGGGTGCGGTAGCCGCGGCGGAATCCCCCGCGCCGGCTGCCGCGCTTTCGTCGGCTGGTCGCTGTCCCGCGCCGTTGGCGACTTCATCCGCGGGGCGTCGGTTGGACTCCGAATCCGACGCCTTGGCGGCGGATGCGCCTTCCTGTGCAGCTGGCCGCGGTGATTTTTCGGCCGCCACGCGCCGCAGGGAATCGGCGAAGGGGGCGCTCTCGCTGGACGCCTTGCCTTTGGCACTGGCGCTGCGGTCCGAGGACGGCGTCACGGCGGTGATTGAAGAAAGTTCCATGGGCAGGCCATCGGTTTCGTGGTCGGGTGACGCTTCGGATCAAAGCCTCGAGCCGGTGCGTCGAATCTCTACTTCAGCCTTGCTGTGAATGCCGGTCTCGCTGCCGACGGAGCAGCTGTGCGGCCATCTCGTCGCTGTGACGCTGCTCCTGACGAGCGTTGCGATACGCGGCGTCGCGCTCCCCTCTGGCATGCAGGGTCTCGTAGGCGTTGAGCTTCCGGCGTTCTCCCTGCCAATGCTCTCTGCCGCTGTCGACTCGCGTCTGATGCTCCCCGAGCCGCCGCTGCTGCTGTTCGATCGCCTTGTCGAGGGAGCCGATGAACTGCTGGTAGTCGCGCCATTGGCTGGAGGAAACGCCTTGGGTCAGGCTGTCGTGAAGCTTGCGCTGATACTCGTCTCGATAGCGCTGGAGCTGTCCCAGCTGTGTCTGGGCTTCCTGTTGTTGACGCTGCAGCCGGCCGAGATTCTCCACGGCCTTTTCGCTGCTGCGCTGTGCCAGGTCTCGAAGCATCTCCATGGCTTGCATGTTGGCCAAAGCGTTACCTCCTATCCAACCATCCGTCGACGTGGCGACGGGAGAATTCAACGGTTCCCATTGTGACGGTGCCGACACCACACTAAAGGTTCGATAAGCGGCAAAAAAAGCCACTATTCCCGATCGCGGTCAGTGAGGAAGGGGGCGTTGAAACGGCACGCCTGGATGACGGGTCAATCGTCGATCGGAATGAGCCGGTCGAGTTCCGCTCGGGTGTGTTCGATGCCGGCCGTCTCATTCATCCGCTGCTGCAGGAAGGTCTCCAGCCGGGGATAGAGAGCGACGGCGCGGTCGAGCTGGGGATCCTGGCCGCTGACATAGGCGCCGACATTGATCAGGTCGCGATTGCGCTGATAGCGGGAGATCATCTGCTTGAATCCCTGGGCCTGACGCAGGCGCCTGGTGTCGACCACGGCGGGCATGGCGCGGCTGATCGAGGCTTCGATGTCGATCGCGGGATAGTGGCCGCTCTCCGCCAGCTGGCGTGACAGCACGATATGGCCGTCGAGGATGGCGCGAGCCGAATCGGCGATCGGATCCTGTTGATCGTCGCCTTCCGTCAGGACGGTATAGAACGCGGTGATCGAGCCACCGCCGCGCTTGCCGTTGCCGGCTCGCTCGACCAGCGCCGGCAGCTTGGCGAACACCGACGGCGGATAGCCCTTGGTGGCCGGCGGCTCGCCGATCGCCAGGGCGATCTCGCGGGCGGCCATGGCGTAGCGGGTCAGCGAGTCCATGATCAGTAGCACGTTGCGCCCCTGGTCGCGGAAGTCCTCGGCCAGGCGGGTGGCATAGGCGGCGCCCTGCATGCGCTGCAGCGGCGAGGTGTCGGCCGGGGCCGCCACCACCACGGCGCGGGCCAGCCCCTCCTCGCCGAGGATGTTCTCGATGAAATCCTGGACCTCGCGTCCGCGTTCGCCGATCAAGCCGACGACGATGACATCGGCGTCGGTGTATCGGGCCATCATGCCCAGCAGAACGCTCTTGCCGACCCCCGAGCCGGCGAACAGCCCCATGCGCTGGCCACGACCCACGGTCAGCAGGCCGTTGATGGCGCGAATGCCCACGTCGATGGTGGTATCGATGGGAGCTCGTGCCAGCGGGTTGATGGGGGGTGTCTCGAGCGGGGCATGTGGCGCCTGCTCCAGGGGGCCGTGGTCGTCGAGAGGACGGCCATTGCCATCGACGATGCGCCCCAGCAGGCCATCGCCCAGGGGAAAGCGTCTTGCGCTGGCGACGTCGAGGCGGTTGCCGCTGAGCGCCAGCACGCGGGCCCCGGGGAGAAGGCCGCTGGTATCGGCCAGCGGCATGAGGAACAGCTTGTCTCCGGCGAACCCGACGACCTCGGCCTCGGCGAAGCGTTCGTCGTCGCCACTGCCATTGCCGGCCGAGAGTTCGATCAGGCAGGCGCTGCCCAGGGGCAGGCGGATGCCGATGGCTTCCAGTACCAGCCCGGTGGCGCGGGTCACTCGGCCTTCATGGCGATAGTGGGAGAGCGACTCGACCCGCTGGGTGACCTTGTCCAGCGCGAGGCGCCAGCGTTGATGGTGCGAAGCCATCTCCGGCGCCTGAGGCGAACGTGCGGCATCACCCATCGAGGGCCTCTTCGTCGCCGTCTTCCTGCTCTGCGGGGGGCGCTGCATCGGTGTGGGGCGAAGCGGCCCTCGAGCGCCTGCGTTGATCGAGAATGGCCTTCCACTGTGTGCTCAGGCTCGCATCCAGGCCTCCGCCGGCGCTGGTGGCGCGGCATCCGCCGCGTTCCAGCGTCGGATCGGCATGGCACTCCCAGCCGCTGGCCTCGAGGGTGTCACTCATCGTCGAGCTCACCAGCTCGAGATCCTGAGGATTCAACCAGAGCCTGGGTTTGCCGCTCAGCGTGGTGTCGGCATCGAGCAGCTCGCGGACCACGCTGAGGATGTGCTCCGGCTTGGCGGCCAGTGACTCGCCGGCCAGTTGGCGACCGGCGATCAACGCCAGTTCGACCAGTTGGTCCCCGATCTCGGCGTCCAGCGAAGCCAGCGCCAGCCGGAAATTTTCCGCCAGCCCGGCGAGGGGGGTGAGCGTCATCTCCATCCGCTTGTGAAATTCCAGCTCGGCGGCGGCGTTGCCCTCCTTGACACCTTCGCTGTAGCCGGCGTGATATCCCTGCTGGTGGCCCTCGCGGTATCCCTGCTCGAGCCCTTCGCGTCGGGCTTTTTCGACGATGCTCTGACGAGCCCTGGCCTCGGCGTCCTGCTGTTGGCGACGCCGGCGGGTTTCGGTATGGGTGGCGGGGGCGTCGGAAGAGGGCGGATGGCCCAGGTCTCCCATCTGCCAGCGGTGCCACTCGCCATGGTCGCCGGATGCAGGACGATCGCCGCGATCAGACGTAGCCATCGTCGCCACCGCTCAGGGCGATTTCGCCGGAGTCCGCCAGTCGCCGCACCACGCCCAGGATCGCCTTCTGTTCGTTTTCCACCTGGGACAGGCGTACCGGCCCGCGGTTTTCCATGTCCTCGCGCATCAGCTGTGCCGCGCGCTGGGACATGTTGCGCGTGAACTTGTCGATCAGCGCTTCTTCCGCGCCCCGCAGCGCGATGACCAGAGAGTTGGTCTCGATTTCCCGCAGGACCAGCTGGATGCCGCGATCGTCGATGTCCAGCAGATTCTCGAACAGGAACATCTCGTCGATGATGCGCTGTGCGAGGTCCTCGCTGTGGGCGCGAACCACGTCGATGACCTGCTCCTCCTGTGCGGAGTTCATGAGGTTGAGAATCTCGGCGGCGGTTCTCACGCCGCCCATCTTGCTGCGTTTGAGATTGGTGCCGTCCAGCATCGAGGTGAGCACCTCGGTAAGCTCCTGAAGGGCCGCCGGCTGCACGCCGCTGAACGTGGCGATGCGCAGCATGACGTCGTCGCGCTGTTTCTCGTCGAACAGCTCCAGGATGTCGGCGGCCTGGCCGCGCTCCAGGTGTACCAGGATGGTGGCGATGATCTGCGGGTGCTCGTCGCGAATCATTTCCGCGACCATCGAGGCTTCCATCAGATTCAGGGAGTCGATGCCCGACGCCGTATTGCTGGTCTCGAGGATGTCCTCGATCAGGCTGCTGGCGCGCTCGCTGCCCAGCGCCTTGGTCAGCACCGCACGGATATGATCGTTGGAGTGCAGGTTGATGGCGGTGAACTGCTCGGCCTCGTCGTGGAAGTCACGCAGAACGGCCGCCATCTCCTCGTGGGAGACCTGCCCCAGCTTGGCCATTTCCTGACTGATCTCCTGCACCTCGCGACTCGAGAGGTACTTGAAGACCTCGGCAGCGCTGTCCTCATCCAATGAGAGCAGCAGGATGGCGCCGCGCCGGGCGCCGGTCATTGGCGTCGTCATGATTTGTCCATCCAGCTTCTGACGACCATGGCGACCAGGCGGGGATCTTCCTGGGCGATCTCACGGACGTCCTTGAGATCCTGCTCGTAATTCGAGGCGCCGCGCCGGTTTCGCTCACGTCCACGCTGCGCGCCACCGGCGCGATTCGCGTTGTCGGCGCCACCGCTGCCGCCGACAGCCTGATAGCTTGCCGCGGCCGCCGCCGCGTCGGCGGCGGGCATCGGGGAGGCCGCCGGCAGCGGGGCCGATTCGCGGGTCTGGCGACGCATCAACGGCTTGACCAGCTTGAACCACAGGAACAGGGCGACCAGAACCACGACCAGATATTTCAGTATGCTCTTGGCGAGGCTCCAGACTTCGGGTGTCTGCCACCACGGCGGCGTCTCGAACTCCGGCGCATTGGCCTGGAACGGGCTGTTGACGACCTCGAGGGCATCGCCGCGCGCCTCCGAGAACCCCATCGCCTGACGCACGAGGCCTCGGATCTGGTCCATCTCCGTATCGCTCAGGGCGACGCGGGTCGGGTTGCCTGCATCGTCGACCCCGTCGCGATAGTTGACCACGACGGCGACGGAGAGGCGGTCGATATCGCCACTGTGCTGCTTGACGTGTTCGACGGTGCGGTCCACTTCGTAGTTGATCGTGCTGTCACGATGCACCTGGCCGATGTCGGTATTGCTCGCGGTCTGGGTGTCCGTACCCTGCGCGTCCGTCGCCTGACCGTCGGCCTGGTTGCCGTTGTCGTTGGCGGCGTTCTGGTCCTGGGGCGGCGCCTGGGTCGCCGGAGCGTTGATCGGCGAAGCGGCGGTGCCCGGCGGCTGGTTGCTCAGGGCGCCGGGGACGCCCATGGCGAGGTCGCTGTTGCTCTGGAACGACGAGCTCTTCTGCTCGCTGCGGACCGCTGCTGCATCCGGTGACTGATTGGGGCCGTAACGTTCCGCCGTCTGCTCCCGCTGGGAGAAGTCGACCTGGGCCGTGACCTGCGCACGCACGTTGCGCGCCCCGACGATGGGCGCGAGGATCGCCTCGATGCGGTCGGCATACTGGGTCTCGAGGTTGCTGACGTAGTCGAGCTGGCTGCCGTCGAGCTGGTTGGTGTTGCCGGCGGGTCGGCTCAGCAGATCCCCGTTCTGGTCGATGACGGTGACGTCGTCCACGGACAGTTGGGGCACGCTGCTGGAGACCATGTGCACGATGGCGTTGACCTGGCCCTCGCCCAACACCCGTCCCGGTTGCAGATCGAGGACGACGGAGGCGGAAGCGGGCTGGCTTTCGCGGACGAACACCGACGGCTTGGCCATGGCGAGATGGACGCGAGCCCGTGCGACGCTGCCCAGGGTGCCGATGGTGCGGGCCAGTTCGCCCTCCAGCGCGCGCTGGTAGTTGACCTGCTCGGCGAACTGGCTGATGCCGAATGCCTGGTCATCCATCAGCTCGAAGCCGACGCCGCTGGCTTCGGGCAGGCCTTGTTCGGCCAGCTTGAGACGCACGGGTCTCACCTGATCGGCGGGCACCAGCAGCGCTTGACCGCCTTCGCTGAACTGGTAGGGGATGCCCATGGCGTCGAGCTGGGTGATGATGCGGCCGCCGTCGGCATCGGTCAGGGTGGAGTAGAGGACGCGGTATTCCGGCGCGCGAGCCCACATCAGCAGCGCGATCACGACAGCGACGGCGGCGGCGCCGGCCACGATGAGCGGAACACGCGGGCTGCCCTGCAGCTTGTTCAACCAGTCGCGTCCGCCAGCGGCTGTCTCCGACGCGGTTTGCCGGGTCGATTGCCGTGCGGAAGGATTACCTGAACCTGGAGTGTCGTTGGGCGACGTGGCCGTGCTCATGTCGTGCTCCGATCATGGCACGTGGTGCAACTCGACAACATAGCAGTAGTCTGCTCCCTGCAACGCGTCTGCTCATCCGTACCTCGACACGCTCGGAATACCGTTCCGACGCGGCGCTGGCCGGGGCGTTAGTTTGATGGCAGCCATTATGTGTCGGTCTGTTAACGCTGAAGGTAGGAAAAGCCGGTGTTTTCACACGCATTTACCGCAATGGTCGTTGTCGTGCTGTTGGTAGGCTGCGAGCGTCGAGTTCACCGGCGGTTCCCGGCGTCGTGTTCGGAAACGTGGTGCTCGGGAACGTCGTGCTCGGAAATATCGTCATACAGGAAACCCTCATGAGTGCTCCAGCCATTCAAGCAGCGCTTCAGCAGATGCAGGCGCTATCGACCCAGGCCAGCGGTCAGGGTGCGGCATCGCAGCCATCGCTGGCCGAGACCGGCGGCAGCTTCGCCGGCGAGCTGCAGGCATCGCTCGGACGCATCAATCAGATGCAGCAGGCCGCCAACCAGCAGGCGATGTCATTCCAGGCCGGCGATCCGAACGTGGCGCTGAACGACGTGATGATCGACATGCAGAAGGCGAGCGTCTCTTTCGACATGGGGGTTCAGGTGCGCAACCGTCTGGTAACCGCCTATAAAGAGATCATGGGTCTGCAGGTGTAACACCCGGCGACCTCCCTCCGCGCGACCTCCCGGTCAGCGCCCAGGTACCGCCAGCCCCGGCTGGGCATCCCTGCCACCTTCCCCCGCAGCGGAAGTCGACGCGATGCACTCATTCCGCCACTCGAGCGCGGCTGCGGGCAAGCGCCTTGCGATGATGTCGCCAAGCCTCCAGCGAATAGAGGCCGAGGCCGATCCAGATCAACGCGAAGGTCAACAGCTGCGGCCAGGCGAGCGGCTCGCCGAAGACCCACAGCGCCAGCAGGAATTGCAGCGTGGGGTTGAGATACATCAGGAAGCCGATGGTGGAGAGCGTCAGGCGCTTCGTGGCGCCGGCGAAGGCGAGCAGCGGCAGGGTGGTCACCACGCCACTGACGATCATCAGTGCCGTGGTGTCGAAGCTGCCGCCGAAGTGGGACTGCCCGTGCCATGTCAGCCAGGCCAGGGCCGCCAGACTCAGGGGCAGTAGCAGACTCGTCTCCACCAGCAGGCCGGAGAGCGCATCCAGCGGCACGCGCTTGCGCAGCAGACCGTAGCTGCCGAACGTCATGGCCAGCACCAGACTGATCCATGGCAGGGTCCCCAGCAGCACGAGTTGCAGCGTCACCGCCGCCAGTGCTAGCCCCATCGCCATCATCTGCCAGCGGCCGAGCCGTTCGCGCAGGACGAGCATGCCCAGCGCGACATTGACCAGTGGCGTCATGAAATAGCCCAGACTCGCCTGTAGCACGCGATGCGTCTCCACCGCATAGATGTAGAGCCCCCAGTTCAGCGCGATCAGCAGCGCGCAACCCAGAATCCATCCCAGTCTGCGGATCGCCTCCCGGGGTCCGGGGAAACCGTTGCGGATGGCGGCCCAGCGCCCCATGAGCGTGACCACGATCACCAGAAAGAGGCAGGACCAGAGAATTCTCTGGATGAGTACTTCGAAGGCCGGCACCCCCTCGAACAGCGAAAAGAAGAGCGGGAAACATCCCCAGAGAGCGTAGGCGGTAACGCCGTAGCCGACACCGTGGCGCGTCTCGCGGCGCGATGCGTCGTCCACCGGTTTCACGCTGCCTGGCTGGGGCTTGTCTGAGGGGGATGCCGACATGTCGCTTCTCGTGTTCTCGGGTTTGGAGGCTGGGTAATCTATCATGACGGCCATTCGCGTTGACGAATCGATGATTCCCGACATGCGGCAGGAGGAAGTGCCATGAACGATCTACGAGTCAGCCTCGTCCAGAGCGAACTCGAGTGGGAAGACCCCGAGGCCAATCGGCGGCGGCTGGATCACTGCATTGGCTCGCTGGACGGAAGCCGGACGGACCTGATCGTGCTGCCGGAGATGTTCGCCACCGGCTTCACCATGAATGCCGAAGCGGTGGCGGAGCCGGCCGAGGCGAGCCCCACGCTTGACTGGATGCGGCGCCAGGCGCGAGAGCGCGATTGCGTCATCGTCGGCAGTCTGGCGATCGCCGATGCCGGCGCCCGGTACAATCGGCTTTACTGGGTGACGCCGGACGGCGGCGTCGAGCACTACGACAAACGCCATCTGTTCCGGATGGGCGACGAGCCTCTGCACTACGCGATGGGGCGGGCCCGCAAGATTGTGGAGCTGAAGGGATTTCGGCTGCTGCTATCGGTCTGTTACGACCTGCGTTTCCCCGTCTGGCTGCGCCAACGACCGAGCGCGCCCGAGCACCTCGAATACGACGCGCTATTGTGCGTCGCCAACTGGCCGGCGCCGCGCCGGCAGCCCTGGCGAACGCTGCTGCAGGCCAGGGCGATCGAGAACCTCGCTTACGTCATCGGCGTCAACCGCGTAGGGCGGGATGGCAACGGACTGGAGTACGCCGGTGACTCGATGGTCGTGGACTTCAAGGGCGAGCCGATGATCGATCGCCCGACCGGCGAAGGATTCGTCGAGACCGCGACGCTATCCGCCGAGGCGCTGAAGACGTTTCGCGAAAAGTTTCCGGCGTGGCAAGATGCCGACACTTTTCATTGGGAAGCCTGACATGCGGTTGGATAGATTTCTTAGCGAAGCCACGGAACTGACGCGAAGCCAGGCAAAGCGCGCGCTGCGCCAGTTCGAGGTGAGCGTCGATGGCGAGGTGACGCGTGACGGCGCGAGGCAGGTAACCGACGAGCAGGAGGTCCGCTGGAACGAGGAGCGGCTGGAACGGATCGGCATTCGCTATCTGATGATGCACAAGCCGGTCGGGGTCGAGTGCTCGATGCGGCCGACGCACTATCCATCGGTACTCAGCCTGATCGACATCCCCCAGCTGGAGCGCCTGCATCCGGTAGGGCGGCTGGACGTGGATACCTCGGGGCTGCTGCTGATCAGCGACGACGGCAAGTGGACCCATCGCGTGACCTCGCCCAACCACGCTTGCGAGAAGCGCTATAGGGCGACATTGAGCGAACCCCTGTCCGCTGCCGACGCGGCGCGTGTGGCGAGGCAGTTCGCGGAGGGAGTCATGCTGAACGGCGACGAAAAACCCACCAAGCCCGCGACTTTCGAGGCCGTGGGCGAGTCCGAGGTCATGGTCGGGGTGACGGAGGGGCGCTACCACCAGATTCGCCGGATGCTGACAGCGGTCGGTTATACGGTGGTGACGCTTCATCGTGAATCCATCGGCCCCTTGGTTCTCGACCCGGACCTGGCGCCGGGGGAGTGTCGCCATCTGCGTCCGGAAGAGATTGCGTCCTTCTAGGCATCGCGGCCGTGAGGCCAGTGCGGATTGATGACTTTATACCGTTATCTTGTTTCGCGGCAAATTAACAAGCCGGAGTGTCATCAGGTCAGCGAGGACGCTTCGATGAGGGCGCGAGTGTAGGCGGTGCGGGGCGAGTGGAGCAGCGTTTCACAGTCGCCCTGTTCCATTACCTTGCCATCCTTGAGCACCAGAATCCGGTGTGCCATCGCGCGTACCACGGCGAGATCGTGGCTGATGAACAGGTAGGTGAGGTCATGCTTCGCCTGGACGTCACGCAACAGTTCGATCAACTGCTTCTGCACCGTGCGATCCAGTGCCGAGGTCGGCTCGTCGAGGATCAGCAGCTCGGGCTTCAGGATCAGCGCACGGGCAATGGCGATGCGCTGGCGTTGACCGCCAGAGAATTCGTGGGGGTAGCGGTGACCGCAATCCGCTGGCAGATCGACGTCGTGAAGGGCCTCGGCGATACGTTCTGTCACCACCGTCGGCGTTAGTTCGGGGTGATGAAACCGTAGCCCTTCGCTGATGATGTCGGCAACCGACATGCGGGGAGAGAGCGAGCCGTAAGGATCCTGGAACACGATCTGGAGCGCGCGCCGCTGTCGTCGAAGCGTCTCGCCGCCCAGCCGATCCAGACGCTGGTCGGCAAAGCGGATTTCGCCGCTGGACGGCAGCAGTCGAATCAGCGCCGAGGCCAGGGTCGACTTGCCCGACCCGGATTCGCCGACCACGCCGAGGGTCTCGCCGCGGCGGAGTTCCAGCGACAGCGGTGCGACGGCGACGAAGGCCGGGGGCCTGGGCCGGAGTAGCGGCTTGGGTCGTTTGAACGTCACGCTGAAATCGCTGGCACTCAGCAGAAGCTCGCCTTGCGGTGGCAACGGTCGGGGACGGCCGGAAGGCACGGCGTCGATCAACTGGCGCGTATAGACCGCCTGCGGTGTCTCGAAGACTGCGCGAGCCGTGCCGGTCTCCACCTGCTTGCCCTGTTGCATGACGATCACCCGGTCGGCGTGGCGCCGGACCAGGTTGAGATCGTGGCTGATCAACAGCAGGCCCATGCCGAGGCGCTGCCGGAGCTCGTCCAGCAGCGCCAGAATCTGCCGTTGCACCGTGACGTCCAGCGCCGTGGTGGGCTCGTCGGCAATCAGCAGCTGCGGCTCGTTGGCGATCGCCATGGCGATCATGACCCGTTGACGTTGCCCCCCGGAGAGTTGGTGAGGCCAGGCCGCCATGAGCTCGTCGACCCTGGGGAGCTCGACCTGTGCCAGCAGCGCCCGGGCGCGCCGTGTCGCGGCGTTGCCACGCAACCCCTGGTGCAGGCGCAACGTTTCCCGCAGCTGCTTGCCGATGGTGTGCAGTGGATTGAGCGAGGTCATCGGCTCCTGGAAGACGAAGCCGATGCTGCCGCCGCGAAGATCGTTCCATTCCCGCCGGCTCAACCGGCCCAGGTCGCGACCCGCGAAGGTGCGCCTCCCTGCCACCTGGCTGCCGGGCGGAAGCAACCCCAGCGCGCCGAGGACGCTGACCGACTTGCCGGAGCCGGACTCGCCCACGATGGCCACGGTCTCGCCACGCTCCACATGCAGGTCCAGCTCGGACACGGCTTGCGTCTCGCCGAAGTGGATCGATAACCGACGCAGTTCGAACAGGGGCGTTTGGCTCATGGCTGACTTTCCTGGTCGTGGTTCGCTGGCGTGGGACGCGCGGCAGCCGCCGAGGTGACGATATGGCGTGGGTCGAAGGCGTCGCGGAGGCCTTCGCCGATGAACACCAGCAGCGACAGCATCAGGCTCAGAGAAACGAAGGCCGTGATTCCCAGCCATGGTGCCTGCAGGTTGTTCTTGCCTTGTGCCACCAGCTCCCCCAGCGAGGGCGAGCCCGGCGGCAGGCCGAAACCGAGAAAGTCGAGCGCCGTCAGCGTGGTGATGGCGCCGGTGAACAGGAACGGGATGAACGTCAGCGTGGCCACCATGGCGTTGGGCAGCACATGGCGGCGCATGATCAGCCGGGAAGGCAGGCCCATGGCTCGAGCCGCCCTGACGTACTCGAGGTTCCTGGCGCGCAGGAATTCGGCACGCACGATGTCGACCAGGCCCAGCCAGGAGAACAGCAGCATGATCCCCAGCAGCCACCAGATATTGGGTTCGACCAGGCTGGCCAGGATGATCAGCAGGAACAGCACCGGGAGTCCCGACCAGATCTCGATCAGGCGCTGGCCGAACAGGTCGATCTTGCCGCCGTAGTACCCCTGCGCGCCGCCGATGAACACGCCGAGCAGGATCGAGCCCACGGTCAGGGCCAGGGCGAATGTCACCGACAGGCGGAAACCGTACAGCACCCGAGCGAACACGTCGCGCCCCTGATCGTCGGTTCCCAGCCAGTGGCGTGAATCTGGCGGGGAGGGGACCGGGCCCTGAATGTCGCGATCGAGGGTCTGGTAGGAGAAGGGGACCGGGGGCCACAGCATCCAGCCGTGGCGATCGATCTGCTCGCGCACGAAGGGGTCGCGGTAATCGGCCGTGGTGGGGAGGAAGCCGTCGAACTCGGTCTCCGGGTAATCCACCAGCATGGGGAAGTACCACGCTCCCTGATACTGCATCACGATCGGCTTGTCGTTGGCGATCAATTCCGCCGCGAGGCTGAGCGCGAACAGCAGCCCGAAGAGCCACAGCGACCAGTAAGCGCGTCCATGGTGCCGGAAAACCTGGAGCCGCCGCCGGGTGATCGGCGAGAGCCGCTGACGTCGATTCGGTGTCATCACGACTCCCGGGTAGCAAAATCGATGCGTGGATCGACCCAGACGTAGGTCAGGTCGGAGACCAGTTTCAGCAGCAGACCGATCAGGGTATAGAGATAGAGCGTGCCGAAGATCAGCGGGTAGTCACGCTGCATGACGGCCTCGAAACCGAGTAGGCCCAGTCCGTTGAGCGAGAAGATCACCTCGATCAGCAGCGATCCGGTGAAGAAGATGCCGATCAACGCGGCCGGCATGCCGGCGATGATGATCAGCATGGCGTTGCGAAAGACGTGGCCGTAGAGCACGCGTCGGTCGGAAGCCCCCTTGGCGCGGGCGGTCAGCACGTACTGCTTGTGGATCTCGTCCAGAAAACTGTTCTTGGTCAGCATGGTCAGGGTGGCGAAGCTGCCGATCGCCGAGGCGGCGACGGGCAGCGCGATATGCCAGAAGTAGTCCTGAATCTTGCCCAGCAGGGAGAGCTCGCCGAAGTTGGCCGAGGTCAGCCCGCGCAACGGGAACCAGTTGAGGTAGCTGCCCCCGGCGAACACCACGATCAACAGAATGGCGAACAGGAATCCGGGGATCGCGTAGCCGACGATCACGATGCTCGAGGACCAGATATCGAACGCGCTGCCATGGCGTAGCGCCTTGCGAATGCCCAGCGGGATCGAGATCAGGTAGACGAGCAGGGTGGTCCAGAGGCCCAGCGAGATCGATACCGGCAGTCGATCCAGAATCAGGGTGGCGACCGGCTGACCCCGGAACAGGCTGTCGCCGAGATCGAACGTGGCGTAGTCCCGCAGCATGAGGGCGAAGCGCTCCCAGGCGGGCTTGTCGAATCCGAACTCCTCGGTCAGCGTCTGGCGCAACTGGTCGTTGACGCCCTGGAGGCGCCGGGAGTCGTTGCCGCCGACGCTGTCCCCGCCACCGCCTTCGAGGCCGGTGCTCGCGGTGCTGCTCAACCCCTCGAAGCGTGCCATCATCTGATCGATGGGGCCGCCCGGTGCCGCCTGGACGATGATGAAATTGAGCAGCAGGATCCCCAACAGCGTCGGGATCATCAACAGCAGGCGGCGAACGACGTAGCTGGCCATGGTCGGCAGTCACTCCTGTCCGCGCTGACGGGCGGCGATGGCGCCGGCCCGTTCGGGGTCGACCCACCAGACCGAGAAATCCGGCGTATAGCGCGGGAAAGGTCTGGGATACGCGAACTTGTTCCATACCGCGACGCGGGTGCCGTCGAAGTTCCACTGCGGCACGACGTAGAACCCCCACCGCAGGACGCGATCCAGCGCTCGCGAGGCAGTATCCAGCTTTTCGCGACTGTCCGCACGAATCAGTTCATCGACCAGCGCATCGACCACCGGGTCTTTCACGCCGGCCAGGTTTCGGCTCTGGGGGACGTCGGCGTACTCGCTGGTCCAGAAATCCCGCTGTTCGTTACCCGGGTTGGCCGACTGCGGAAAACTGCCGACGATCATGTCGAACTGGAAGCGTCTCAGGCGATCGAGATATTGATTGACGTCCACCACCCGGATCTTGCTGCGAATGCCGAGCCGCTCCAGATTGCGTACGAAGGGCTGGGTGATACGCTCCCACTGGCTGTCGTAGAGCAGGAACTCCAGGGTGAATGGCCGACCGGTCTCGAGATTCACCAGCGTGCCGTCGCGCACGTCGTAGCCGGCTTGGCGCAACAGCTCCAGCGCCTTGCGCAGGCGCGGGCGGAGCGCTTCCGGTTGCGCTATCGGCAGTGGCTGGTCGAATACCGCGGCGGGCAGTCGATCGCGATAGGGTTCGAGCAACGCCAGTTCATCGTCTCCGGGCAATCCCCTGGCCGCCATCTCCGAATTCTGGAAGTAGCTCTCGGTACGCTGATAGGCGCCGTAGAACAGGTGCCGGTTGACCCAGTCGAAATCGAACGCGAGCCCCAGCGCGCGGCGGACTCTCGGGTCGCCGAGCTGTGCCCGGCGCGTGTTGATCACGTATCCCTGCATGCCGGCGGGCTGCCCATCCGGCACGATCACCCGCTGGATGGCGCCATCCTCGACTGCCGGCGTGTCGTAGGCGGTGGCCCAGTTCTTGGCGCTGCTTTCGATGCGCATGTCCAGCGCGCCGGCCATGAACGCCTCCAGGGCGACCGACTGGTCGCGGAAATAGTCGTAGACCAGGCGGTCGATATTGTAGCGCCCCCGATTGAGCGGCAGATCGCGGCCCCAGTAGTCCGCGACCCGGCGATAGACGATGCGCCGGCCGGGGTCGATCTCGGCGATCTCGTAGGGGCCGGACCCCAGGAGCTTGTCCAGCGTGGGGCGGGTGAAGTCGCGGTCCTGCCAGTAGTGCTTGGGTAACACCGGCAGTTGACCCAGGATCAGTGGCAGCTCTCTCGACTGATTGTTCGAAAACTCGAATCGCACCGTCCGTTCGTCCAGCGCCGAGACCGACTCCACGCTGGCGTAGTAGGCGCGATAGAAGGGCGAGCCCTTGTCGCGCAGCAGCCGAAAGCTGAACACCACATCCTCGGCGGTGACTGGGTGGCCATCGTGAAAATGGGCTTCGGGCCGGAGGTCGATCTCCATCCAGTGACGCTCCGGGTCGAGCCGGATTCCGCCGGCCAGCAGCCCATACATGGTGAAAGGCTCGTCGGCGCTGGACTCCATCAGCGTGTCGTAGATCTGATTGAGCCCATCCGCCGGCGTGCCCTGGATGATGAAGGGGTTGGTCGAGTCGAAACTCCCGTTGGCGGCCCGGCGCAAGGTACCACCTCTGGGTGCCTCGGGGTTGGCGTAGGGCAGATGCTCGAAGTCCGCGGGCAGCCCCGGGTCGTCGTAGAGCGCGACGGCGTGCACGGTCGGGACATCGCCAGGCGCTGTTCCGGGGTCATGAAGCTGGCCATCGGCAGATACCGGCAGCGGGGCGGCCAGCGCCAGTGTGATGACCGCCAGTAGCCATCGAAATCCGGCCATCGTCGACATCCTGCTTCCGGTGGCGATGCCTGCGCGGGTGGCAGGCGTTCCGACACGCCTTATCGGCAACGACCATGATTTCAAGGCGCTATCTCCGGAGAACTATCGGTGGCTGTTCTGGGCCAGCGCCGTTGACGGGACGGTCAACGCCTGTCCGATGCGGATGGTGCTGCCGTCGAGGCCGTTTTCGCGCTGGATCTCGCCGATACTGACCCCGAAGCGCGCGGCAATGGCGGAGAGCGTATCGCCGCGACGAACCACGTAGCGGTTCATCACCGTGCGCTCCGAGGCGGGCAGCGTTGCGAGATTGGCCAGGAAACGCTGCTTGGCCGCCACCGGTATCAGGATACTGGCATCGTCGCGCGGCCGGGTCGATGCCCGCTTGAATCCCGGGTTCAGCGCCCGCAGCGTCTGCGGGTCGACGCCCGCAAGCTCGGCAGCCATCGAGAGTGTCAAGGGGCCGTCGGTCTCGACCTGGGCAAACTGGACCTTGTCCGGAATCGACGGCAGGATCACGCCGTATCGCTCCGGCTCGGCGACCACTTCGGAGAGCGCCAGCAGGCGCGGGATGTAATCCATGGTTTCGGCGGGCAACCGCAGGTGCCAGTAGTCGATCGGCTCGCCGCGATTGGCGGCGGCCTCGCGGGCGGCGTTCACCGTGCCGGCGCCGGCGTTGTAGGCAGCCAGCGCCAGCAGCATATCGCCGTCGTACCAGCGATCCGCCTGCTGCTGGATGTAGTTCATCGCCGCCTGGGTGGCGGCGACCACGTCATGACGCCCGTCGTACCAGGCCGTGCGCGACAGCCCCATCGCATCGCCGGTTGCCGGCATGAACTGCCACAGGCCTGCGGCGCCGCCGGGGTTGGTGGCCGTCGGGTCGTAGCCGCTCTCGATGAACGGCAGTAGCGCGATTTCGCTGGGCAGGTGGTGGGATTCCAGCTGCTGCGTCACCCAGCGCAGCCAGGGCTTGGCCTGCGAGGCGACTCTTTCGACGTGCTGCGGGTGGGCGCGATACCAGTCGAGCCATTCGGCGACCCTGGGGTTGGCCGTTTCGTGGGACAGCCGGAAGCCCTTGCGCAGCCGGCTCCAGACATCGGGGGCGCTACGCCCTTGCAGGGCGAGAGCGGACCAGAACGAGTGCCGGGACGCGCTGCTCGCCGTATCCGGAGCTTCCTTGGCCATGGCCGCCAAGGGCAGCGTCGACAGCAGCAGGCCGCCGGTGAGGCCGACGAGGATCCGGCAGCGTCCGGTTCGAAAATTCATGCGTTCAACATCCTTGATGACACCGCTGGCCGATCGACGCGACCGGGCGGTGGATACCCTCGTCTTTCACGGTGATGGTCAGAATCGGTCTTTCCAGGCTCGCAGCGTGGCGAACGCGGTGGCGTCGTCATCGACGGGCCCCTGCTGGCGAAGCGTCTCGAGCAGTCCCGGATCGCCGATGCGCAGAAAGGGGTTGATCTGACGCTCCCGGCCCAGGGTGGTCGGCAGGGTGGGGCGATCGAGATCGCGCGCCCTCTGGCACTCGGCCCGGTAGCTGTCCCGGATCGCGTTGTCGGGCTCGGCGGCGGCGGCAAAAGCGAGGTTGGCCAGGGTGTATTCGTGGGCGGCGAACACCAGCGTGTCTTCCGGCAGCGCGTCGAGCTTGGCGAGCGACTCCTGCATCTGCTGGGGAGAGCCCTCGAACAGCCGGCCACAGCCACCGGAAAAGAGCGTGTCGCCAGCGAACAGCAATCCTGGTGTGCCGGGGGCGTGGAAGGCGATATGATCCAGGGTGTGACCGGGAACGGCGTAGACCTCGAAGCGACGACCCAGGACACGACATTCGTCGCCCTCGCCGACGCGGTGGAGGATGCCGGGAATGGCTTCGTTGTCGGGACCGTAGACCTGCGGCGCGTAGCGCTCGGTCAGCGCTTGCAGCCCACCGGTATGATCCTTGTGGTGATGAGTGACGAGGATGGTGTCGAGCGTCAGCTTCTCCTGCTCCAGCCAGGCGATCACGGGATCGGCGTCACCGGGATCGACGACGGCGACACGATCTTGGGTGTCCTGGCGCAACACCCATATATAGTTGTCCTGGAACGCGGGAATCGGCATCACGGTCAACATGTGGCATCCTTCTCCGGCAGGTTGGTCTCGAGATTCAGGTGTCGAGGTTCGAATGCCGTTGTGACCCGCGCGTCGAGCACAGGTTCACGGAGACGACCACCATCCGGTCGTCGAACGTGGCGTCGAACCGTCGTCAAAAAGCGATAACCTTGGGGAGTAAAGTCGTCCGTGTCAATCTCGCCGCCCGTTCAGAGCTTGCCGTCCGCCGTCCGAGAGGGGCGCCGGTTCTGGGAATCGACACCCGGAGTGGCGCTGTGGCGAGCCGAGCGTGCCTGTCTCGGGCCACACTGTGAACAGCATCGGGGCATCGTCAGCCTGCAGATGGGCATGGCGCCGATGATGAGCGACATGTGCCCCATCCGCCATGCGCTGGATTGGGCGCCTTCGCCCGATCTCGCGCGAGACGGGAACAGTCTGATCTGCCTGCCCGATAGTCTGCCGCTGGCCGACGACAGCGTCGATCTGACGCTGTTGCACCATCTGCTGGAGGCGGTGGACCGACCGCACCACGTGCTGCAGGAAGCCGCCCGGGTCACGCGCTCGGATGGCCGCCTGCTGGTGTTCGGCTGGCATCCGTTCGGGCCGGCCGCGGCGCGCCGAGACAAGCGTCCGGCGCCGTGGCGGAAACAGTGGCGAACGCCGGGGCGCCTGCGGGACTGGTTGACGTTTGTCGACTTCGAGATCGAACGGGTAGACTACTGCGGCTTTCGATTGCCGGGTCGGGCGATCGATAGCGATCGTCTGGAGACGCTCGGCCGCCGCTACAATGTGCCGCTGTCGACGGCCTATCTGCTGGTTGCGCGTCGGCGCAACGTGCCCGTCCAGCCGATCAAGCTGCGCGAGCCGGTGCTCCAGGGTCGCCGGTCGGGCGCATGGCTGGGACTGGCGAAGGAGGCCGGGCCCGATCGGCCGCGCAGCCGCGACGAATCGAACCTCACGCCGGCCAGTGCCAAGTGCCGGACGACCGTCGAACCCGTGGCACAGCCCCCGGGTGGCGGCCAGAACGATCGGCTCCCCGCGTCGAGGCGGGAGCGATCCGAGGCGCATGCCGCCGCTCGCGACGGGTCGCCCCGGACGATCGCCTGAAGCCCACGGCCCGACCGCATCGAAGACCGATAGATTTCAACGACCGCCTGCCACTGAGAGAGTACGTCTTGTCCGCTCCGACCTCCGAATCCTCGCCGATGCCCGCCGTGACGATCTACACCGACGGCGGGTGCCGCGGCAACCCCGGGCCTGGTGGCTGGGGGGCCTTGCTGGTCTCCGGCCGGCACGAGAAGCCGATGAAGGGCGGCGAGGCCGAGACCACCAACAATCGCATGGAACTGATGGCCGCCATTCAGGCGCTGCGCGCGTTGGACCGGCCGTGCCGGGTCTCTCTCTGGACCGATTCCCAATATGTCCGCAAGGGCATCACCGAATGGATCCACGGCTGGCAGAAGCGCGGCTGGGTGACCGCGGCGAAGCAGCCGGTGAAGAATGCGGAACTCTGGCGGGAGTTGCTTGCCGAGACCCGTCGTCACAGTATCGAGTGGCACTGGGTCAAAGGCCACAGCGGGCACGAGGGCAACGAGGCTGCCGACCGCCTGGTCAACGAAGCCATCGATGAAGTGGTTGCCAGGCGCCGCGCCTCCCGATAGCGGTTTACCGTCCCGAAACGACATCATTGCCGCCAGGCAAAAGCGAGGATAACCATGCGCCAGATCGTCATGGACACCGAAACCACCGGTATCGATCCGCGTGAAGGCCATCGCATCATCGAGATCGGTGGTATCGAATTGGTCAACCGCCGTTTCACGGGGCGGACCTATCATCAGTACGTCAATCCGGAGCGGGACATCGAGGCGGAAGCCGTCGAGATCCACGGCATCACCAACGACCGGGTCGCCAACGAGCCTGTCTTCGCCCAGATCGCCGACGAGCTCTGGGAGTTCATGCGGGGCGCACAGCTGGTCATCCATAACGCGCCCTTCGACGTCGGGTTCTTCGATCACGAATTCAGGCTGCTGAAAGCGTTGCGCGGCGAACCCGTGCTGGGGCCGGTAGCGGAGCATTGCAGCGTGCTGGATACGTTGAAGATGGCCCGCGAAATGCACCCAGGGCAGCGCAACAGCCTCGACGCCCTGTGCAAGCGTTACGACATCGACAACGGCCAGCGCGTGCTGCACGGCGCACTGCTGGACTCCGAGATTCTCGCCGATGTCTATCTTGCCATGACCGGTGGCCAGACCGCGCTGTCGCTGGCCGGCAACGACGAGGGCGGCGATCGCGAGGCGGGTGGTGCCAGCGGGCTGCGTCGCATCGACCGCGAAGGCTTGAGGCTGGCGGTGACCAGGCCCAGCGAGGCCGAGTGGCAGGCTCATCATCAACGTCTGGAGCAGATCCGCAAGGCGGCCGGCGAGTGTCGTTGGGACACGCTGGCAGCGCCGGAGAATCAGCACTGATGTTGCAGCGGGAGATACCGCCGATGGACGTGGTCGGCGGCTGGCTGCTGCGGATGAACGGCAGCGGTGTGGCGCCGGCCGAATCGGGCGGCATGCTCGGCTACTGTGAGCGGTGGCCCGAACAGGCGCTGCGCCTGGGGTATTGGGAGGGCGAGCCGGTCGCCGTCGTGGTCGAGGCGGACGGCGACGACTGGCCGGGCTTCCGTGACTGGCTGGCCCGGGTGAGCGTCGCGCAGAGCGAACTGCTGGCGACCGCGCTGCAGGTTACCCGCTGGGAGCGAGATCACCGTTTTTGCGGGCGCTGTGGCAACGCCACCCGTCGCCTGACTCACGAGTTCGCGATGCAGTGCGACCACTGCGGGTTGCGCGGTTATCCGCGGATATCGCCCTGCATCATCACCCTGGTGACCCATGGCAAGGACATGCTGCTGGCGCGGAGCCCCCGTTTTCCGCCACAGCGTTATTCGACACTCGCCGGTTTCATCGAGCCCGGAGAAGCCGTGGAGGCTGCCGTTCGCCGTGAGGTGATGGAGGAGGTGGGCGTGGATGTCGGGCGCGTCAGCTTTTTCAAGAGTCAGTCCTGGCCATTCCCGCACTCGCTGATGATGGGGTTCTTCGCCGAAGCGGCCAGCCGGCGTATTCGTATCGACGGCGAAGAGATCGTGGACGCGGCCTGGTTCAGTCCCGAGACGCTGCCGCAACTGCCACCGGCGTACTCGATTTCACGTCAGCTGATCGAGACGCACCGCGGCGCGGTCGCAGTGCGTTGACCCGCTGGGGTTCATTGGCTGGTGTTGGCGAAAAGCTTGGGAAGGCGGCTCGCGAGGCCGATGTCTCCGGTGACCTTGACCTTGCCGGTCAGCAAGGCCTGCATCGAGTTGAGCTCCTTCCTGACCAGAGCCAACAGCGTTCCGGTATCGCTCGAGATGGTGACGCCGGGATTCGGATGGCGACCGGGCTGAATGTCGAGCGAACCATCATTGATGGTCATGTGATAATCGTCGACATCGTCGAGGTCGAACTGATAGATGGCCGAAACGCCCTCGGCAGCCTTGGCGTCGAACCGCGCCCTGAGTTTGGCGATCAACTGATCGTCGTCCATGATGACATCTCCCGTGACAGAAGCGCTAAGCAGATCATCGCCGGTATCGGCATGCAAGCGCCGGAGCAGCTTACTCGCTCTCCCGGGAGCAGCTCAAACCGATGAGTTTCCCAACCAAGGAGCGTGATGTGATCGAATGGCTGGCCGAGTACGGCCTTTTCCTGGCGAAGACGGCAACGCTGGTCATCGCCATCGGGATCATTCTGGCGCTGGTGGCCCATGGGCGTCGCAGAGGCCGGGGCGATAGCGAAGCCCGGCTGAAGGTCACGGAGCTCGATGAGCGGTTTCAGCGCCGGTCCCGACAGCTGAGCCTGGCCGCGGTGCCCAAGGCGCGTCGGCGGCAGCTGGCCAAGCAGCTGCGAAGATCGGTCAAGCTGGACCAGAAGCAGGGGGCGTCCCAGGAGGCCGAGCGTGTCTGGGTGCTCGACTTCGATGGCGATCTCAAGGCTTCCGGCACGCCGGCGCTGGCCGAGCTGGTGTCGCTGCTGCTGGAAACGATCCGCGATGGAGACGAGGTCGTGCTGCGCCTGCAGTCCGGTGGTGGACTGGTGCACAGTTACGGATTGGCTGCGGCACAGCTCGACCGCCTGCGTGATGCCGGCGCGCGGTTGACGGTCTGCGTCGACAAGGTCGCCGCCAGCGGTGGCTACATGATGGCCTGCTGTGCCAACCGGCTGATCGCGGCACCGTTTGCGGTGATCGGATCGATCGGCGTGGTGGCGCAGATACCCAACGTCCACCGTTTGCTGAAACGACACGACGTGGACGTCGAACTCCTGACGGCGGGGCGCTACAAGCGGACCTTGACCGTGCTGGGTGAAAACAGCGAAGAGGGCCGCACCAAATTCCTCGAGGATCTCGAGTCCACCCACGATCTGTTCAAGCGTTACGTGTCCGCCCGTCGTCCTTCGCTGGATATCGAGACAGTCGCGACCGGCGAGATCTGGTACGGCAGCGAAGCCCTGGAGGCTGGTCTCATCGATGCGGTGGGCACCAGCGACGCCTATCTCCTGGAGAAGCAGAGAGATCGAGCGCGGGTGTTGAAAGTGTCGCTGACGTCTCGTTCCGGCTTGATGGGAAAGCTGGGGAAGGGCGTGGAGAGCGGTTTGGAGACTGGCATCGATCGGGTGCTGCAGCGGGTCGACGATCTTCGCTGGCAGCGCCGCTAGAACGCCCGCTACGCGATATCCAGTTCGCCGAGTGTCTGGATCAGCCGCTCGGCCACGTTGCCGCGCAGCGAGTAGTAGATCACCTGGGAACTGCGTCGCGTCGCTACCAGGCGTTCCTGTCGAAGCACCGCAAGATGCTGGGAGAGCGCCGACTGGCTGAGCGTCATCTCCTGATTGATCTGCGTGACCGAGCGCTCGCCCTGCATCAGCAGGCAGAGAATGCGGAGCCGGCTCTCGTTGGCGATGGCCTTGAGGGCAGCGGTGGCGGGGCCAATCTGGTGGTTTCCGAGCGGGATAGCCTTTGTCGTCATAGTCAGAATTCCAAGCGCGCCAGGCGGGTTGCCGCTACTGAACCCCATGTTCAGTCGTTTCTGATATTAGCTTAACGTAACTTAGAGTTACAATGTTTTTTCGCGTATACGCCCGCTGCTCCGCTGGCACTCTGCCCGCTGGATCCCTATAATTCGCGCCCGCTCTCGATAGCCCCGACAACTTCTTGCCACCCAGAGGGTTCCCTAACCCCTCGGCCTGGCTCCGCAGACAGCATTGCGGAGCCAAGGCAGACAAAAAAGGTTTCTCATGCCTGCACTCGATAATCCCCGACTCCGATTCGCCCTGCTGTGGCTGATCAGTTTTCATGTACTGGTGATCACGGCCAGCAACTACCTGGTTCAACTGCCTTTCACCCTGTGGGGGCTGCATACCACCTGGGGCGCGTTCAGCTTCCCGTTCATCTTCCTGGCAACCGATCTGACCGTGCGGCTGTTCGGCAAGTCGCCGGCGAGAAGGATCGTTGCCGGCGTCATGGTGCCGGCGCTGATGATCTCCTACGCGGTATCGGTCCTGTTTCAGCAGGGGCGTTTCCAGGGCTTCGAGGCGCTGGCGCAATGGAATCTCTTCGTTGGCCGCATTGCACTGGCGAGCTTCATGGCCTATGTGCTGGGCCAGTTGCTCGACATTCACGTGTTCGACCGGCTGCGCAGGCTTCGTGCCTGGTGGGTCGCGCCGACCCTGTCCACCATCGTCGGCAATCTGGCGGACACCTTCGCCTTCTTCGCCATCGCCTTCTGGCAAGGCCCCGACCCCTTCATGCGCGAGCACTGGGTGGAGATCGCCTGGTTCGATTATGCGGTGAAACTGTCGATCAGCCTGATCTTCTTCCTGCCACTTTACGGGGTGCTGCTGGCCTGCCTCGGCCGTCGCCTGCTGGCGCGACGCGATCAGGCCAACCTGCCGGGCATGCCGCGCGAGCAGGGATAGCCATCGCCTGCATTTGTTATCCTAGGGGCCGAAGCGGTGGCCGTTCCGGCTACCGGACCGGATTGGGGAGAGACGACGTTGCACCTTCACTGTATCGACACCGGCGCCTCGGGCGAGGAGAGCCCGGCGCTACCGCTGATCGTACTGCACGGCCTGTTCGGTAGCGCGGACAACTGGCGCTCCCATATCAAGCAGTGGCAGAGCGGTCGTCGCGTGGTTGCCGTGGATTTGCGCAACCATGGTCGCTCGCCCCATGTCGAAGGGATGCGGTACGCGGCGATGGCATCCGACGTCATCGTGCTGCTGGACGATCTCGGCATCGAGCGGTTCGATCTGCTGGGCCACTCGATGGGCGGCAAGGTCGCCATGACGTTGGCCCGGTCGAACCCGGCGCGGGTGGCGCACTTGATCGTCGCCGATATTGCGCCTGTCGCCTACGACCACGGCCACGACGACGTCTTTGCCGCGATGCGGCGGGTCGAGGCGGGCGAGCCGACGTCCCGGCGCGATGCCATGGCACTGATGGAGGAGGAGATCGAGGATGCAGCCACGCGACAGTTCCTGGCGACCAATCTGCTCCGCGGCGACGACGGCGTCATGTACTGGCGTGTCGGGCTCGACGAGATCAGTGCCGGTTACGAGGACATCATCGCACCGCCGGACGGCGATCGGCCTTTCGAAGGCCCGGCACTGCTGATTCGCGGCGGTGCCTCCCCCTACGTTCAGGATCGTCATCGCGACAGCGTCGATGCGGTCATGTCCAATGTCGAATGGCAAACCCTGAAAGGGGCGGGCCACTGGCTGCATGCCGAGCAACCCGACGCGTTTCGGGACGCGGTGAATCGCTTCACGACCGTTTCATGAGCAGGCGGCATCCCGGCCGAACCGACCTCATGTCGCGTCGATCTCGCCATCGATGGGGATCGGCTCGACGGTGTCGTCGGGCGATGAGAGGAAGCGGTTGAGAATTCGATAGGTATCGATATCGAAGCCGCGGGTGTCGGGAAGCGAATGCAGGTCGTCGAGCCGCTCGACGCTTCCCTGATAGTGCCAGTGATCGACGACATGCAGCCCGACATCGCCATGAGGGCCGTTTTCCCGGAAGGCGACGCGACCGGGCCACGGCCAGTTCTCGATACGTAGCCGTTCCATCGCGTCGCGTGCCCGCCGCGCGTGCGCCTCCCGGGTTTCCGCGCCGCAGCAGGCACCGAGACAACGGCCGATCTGATAGCCGAAACAGCGACCCTGTCCCGATTCCAGCCCCAGCACCCGCAGGCAGAGCGACGCCTCGGTGGCGATGTCTCGCAGCGTCATCTGGGCATCACGACGATTGCGAAACAGTCCATAGAACCGGCTGCGTGCCGCCACCACCCACTGGCCATCGGTCAGTGTCGGCCGCTCCTCGCCCGGCGGCCAGTTCCAGCTCACCATGCGCACGCGCTTGCGAAGCTGCCGGTTGTATAGCGGTATCCAGCGCTTGATCAGGTCCGCTTCCAGGAGTTGGGCACCAAGATCGCCGCTGGTCCGCCGCCAGGCGATACGCTGGGCCTGGGCCATCATCTGCCCGTGTCTTCTGGACACCGGCTGCTGGAGATGGCTGCGAACGCGGCTGCGGATGTCGACGCTCTTGCCGACATAGAGCGGCAGTTCGTTGTAACCGAAGAAGATATAGACTCCCGGGCGCGCGGGTAACGCGCCGAGGTCCTGCAGGCTCGTGCTGGGCAGCGTCCGGATCGGGTCCTGCTGCGGGTCGTAGCCTAGCGGCTCGGGGTTCAACCGGCCGCAACATGATGATCTTGAAGTCATATCATCAATCTAGCCGATTTTTCCCTAGGGCGCGTTGAGATCCACCGCCAGGCGAGACACCGGACTTTGCGCCTTGATCTGACCGCGCTCCAGCAGGAACGCCTCGAAATCGCGATAGCGCTTGGCGTCCAGTGCGGCAGGGCGCAGGGCGAAGCGGGGGAGGGTGGCATCCCAGGCGGCGGCATTCAGGGGAGTGTCCAGCGCGGGATCGTAGCCGATGAAACTCTGCCATGCCTGGTCCGGGTGGTTGATGATCCAGGATGTCGCCTCTCCGATGGCATCCATGAATCGCCGATCCGCGTCCCGGTGCTGGTCGAGGGTTTCACGATTGGCCACGAAGATCAGTTCGTCGTAGTCGGGGACGCCCTGCTCCTCGATATAGAACGTCTTGCTTTCGACACCCTCCTGTTTCATCTGGGCCGGTTCGAAGTTGCGAAACGCGCCGGTCACGGCGTCGACCTTTTCGCTGATCAGCGCGGGTGTCAGCGAGAAATTGACGTTGACCATGTCGACATCGTCCAGGCTCAGGCCGTTGTGCTCCAGCATGGCCGCCAGCAGGACCTCTTCGACGCCACCGACCGAGTACCCGATCTTCTTCCCCTTGAGCTGGGAGATCTCCTCGATACCGCTGTCCGCGCGCACCAGCAGCGCGTTCAATGGCGTCGCGATCAAGGTGCCGACACGGACGATGGGAAGCCCCTGATCGACCTGGAGGTGCAGTTGGGGCTGATAGCTGACCGCAAGATCGATTCGTCCGGCGGCGACCAGCTTGGGCGGAACGCTGGGGTCGGCCGGCGCCTGAATATCGACATCCAGGCCACGTTTCTCGAACAGTCCGCGCTGCTGGGCGATGATGATCGGCGCATGGACCGGGTTGACGTACCAGTCGAGCATCACGCTCAACGGGATCATTTGCGGTGGTGCCAGATCGTCATCGGCCTCCTGCGCCAGGGTGGGCAGGGCCGCGGCCAGGGCGAGCAGGGCCAGGCCTGCCGCCAGAGTGCGGCGCCACATCGTCGAAAGCGTCTTTGTCATTTCCCGTTCCTTTTCATCTCATGGTCCCTGTTTCCGTTTTTGCGCGCGTCGGCCGGTCGCGCCCCTCTCTCGCTCACTGGTCGGGCGTCATGCGGTCCTGCTGCCAAGGCATCGCCGCCCTCAGGGCAGCATCGACGCCGAAATAGAGCAGCACGGCGAAGATGACGAGTACGACCAGGGCCGCGAACATCAAATCGATCTGCAGTCGCGCGTTGGCATTGAGCATCAGGTAGCCAAGCCCCTGACTCGAGCCCACCCATTCGCCGATCACGGCGCCGATCGGCGCGGCGCTGGCTGCCATGCGGAGTCCGGAGGCCAGCGACGGCAAAGCGGCCGGCAGCTGGGCCTTCAGCAGCCGCTGACGCCGGCTCAACCCGAACGTCCGGGCCAGATCGAGCCAGCCTTGCGGTGTCTGTCGCAGGCCATCGTAGCCGGTGGAGGCAACCGGAAAATAGATGATGACCATGGCCATCAGGATCTTCGGACCCAGACCGTAACCCAGCCACAGCATCAGAATCGGAGCCAGCGCGAACAGCGGAATGGCCTGGCTGATCAGAAGCAGCGGCAACAGCGTTCGGCGAAGCGCGCGGAATCGAGCCAGGGCCAGTGCCGTCGTCAGCCCCAGCAGGATGCCGCCGATCAGCCCAGCCACGATCTCGATGGCGGTAATCGCGGCATGGCGGGCGAGCAGCTCCCGCTGTTCGATCAGCGCGCTGGCGACTGCCGCAGGCGAGGGAAGGATGTAGCGTGGCACCCCGGTCAGGGTCAGCACCAGTTGCCAGATCGCCACGAGCACGGCGAGTGCCAGCAGCGGGCGGACCCACCGTTTCCAGGCACGTCGTTCAGCCATGCGTCACCTCCCGCAGTTCGGCTACCAGCTCGGCCTGGCGATGCGACAATTCGCGGCTGTCGAGCGGGCGGGGACGGCGGCCTTCGGGCACCGGCATCGATACCAGTCGAGCGGGTTCCCCCTGCAGGATCAGGATCCGGTCGGCCAGGCGCAGCGCCTCGAGCGGGTCATGCGTCACCATGATTACGGTGCGTCCGTCCAGAAGCCGGCTGGCGAGATCATGGAGCTCCAGGCGAGTGATGGCGTCGACGGCGGAGAACGGCTCGTCCATCAGCACGATACTGGCGTCCTCGAACAGCGTGCGGGCGAGAGCCACGCGCTGGCGCTGGCCTCCCGAGAGTTCGTCGGGCCATCGACTGGCCTTGTCGGTCAGGCCGACCTGGGCCAGCAGTCGCTCGGCGCGCTGTCGATCCTGGGCGGTGGGGCGGCCCCGCCAGTGCGCGCTGAGCATCACATTGCCGATCACCCGATGCCACGGAACGAGAAGGTCGTGTTGCGCCATCCAGGCGAGCCGGCCCCTCAGCGGGGCGCCGTCACTGGTATCGAGTTCGAGGTGATGGTTGTCAGGCAGCCTCAGGCTGGCGATCATTCGCAGCAGCGAACTCTTGCCGCTGCCGCTGCGACCGAGCAGGCAGGTCCAGCTGCCGGCGTCGAATCGTGCCTGAAGCGCTCGAAACAACGGGCGGTCGCCGAAAGTCAGCGAAGCTTCGCGGACGACGAGTCCGGGTGGTGGCATGACAGCTCCCAGTGGGGCGCGGGCGGAGTCATGCGAGAACTGCTGGCATTTCCTCCGCCGGTACTAGCCGGTTCAGGTTCCAGGGTTGTGCATGGCACTCTCAGCCCGTCGACGGGCACCCCTATCCAGTGCTGCGGATTGTACGCCGACCAGCCGCCCCTGCCCACCGCCGTGGGCCTGGCCGATACGAGGACGAGTTTCATTGAGGAACGACGACGCTCCGATCGAGGCAGATGCCGTACTCACCCGTCGAGTCGCGGAACTGACCGGAAAATCACTGTCGCCACTGCCACTGCGCTGGCCGGACAGTGCCAACTGGCTCTGGAAGAGCGAAGGGCCGTCACCGCAGTTGTTCAAGCTGGCCCGGAGGTCGGCGACGACCGATGGCTTCTGGTGGGGTGTCCGGCAGCTGTTCGGTCTCGATCGCTGGCGAACGCCCGAGGCGCTGACGCGAATCCCATCGATGCTGCCCTCCTGTCTGCCGATGGCGCCAGTGCCGATGACACTCCTCGGCCGGCTGGAGGGGGCGCCGCTCTGGTGCCTGCCCTGGTGCTCTGCCACGCCACCGCCGATGAGCGAGGGGCTGGCCGCGCGGCTCGGAATCCAGCTGGCGCTACTGCATCGCCGAGCCCTGCCGGGCTTCGGCCATCCCGCAGGGGAGGTCTCCCCGCTGTCGGACTGGCCCGAGCGGGCCCGCCATTTCACGCAGACGCACCCCAATCGTGGCTGGCTCGCCGAAATGCCGGCGTGGCCATTGCCGTCGAAAGCCGTCTGGTCATTGCCGGACCTGCGCAGCGATCAGTTTCTCGCCGGAGCCCCGGATTGGCGATGGAGCGACTGGGAGGCGCTGGTCTGGGCGCCGCTGGAGTGGGACCTGTGTCTGCTCGAGCTGATACTGGAGAGTCGCGCCCAGCGTGATGCGTTCGTCGCGGCCTATCGTCGCCACCATGTCCTGCCGGATCTCGCCCGTTACCGACCTGGCATGCGATCGCTGGCGCTGTTGCTGGCACTGCATGGCGAGGGGGCAGCAGCCAGGACCCTCCATCACCCTCACTGGCTAAAAGATTAAATTTGCAGCCCTTTTTCGCCACGCAACGGCATTCGTGCATGGCATACTAAGGTATCCCAATTGATAACCGATGGCTGATTCTTGGATTCGATCAATAGCCTGTTCCTTGTCTGCGGGGCGCTGATAGCCCTGAGTATTCTCGCCAGTCGCGTGTCGTCACGGATTGGGGTGCCGCTGCTCGTGCTGTTCCTGGGGCTGGGCATGCTTGCCGGCGAAGAGGGCGTGCTGGGCCTGAAGTTCGATGACTACTCCCAGGCTTTCCTGATCGGTCACCTGGCGTTGGCGATGATCCTGCTCGATGGCGGGCTGCGGACGCGTCTGCGAACTTTCCGCGTCGGCCTGAAGCCGGCGTTGTCGCTGGCAACCATCGGCGTCTTCCTGACCAGCGGTATCATGGGCCTGCTGGCCATGTGGCTACTCGACCTGTCGCTCACGGAAGGCCTTCTGGTCGGCGCGATCGTTGGCTCCACGGATGCCGCGGCGGTGTTCTCGATGCTCAAGGGGCAGGGCGTCAATCTCAATGAGCGCGTGGGGGCGACGCTCGAGATCGAATCCGGTACCAACGACCCGATGGCGATCTTCCTCACCATCACGCTCGCCGAGCTGCTGACGGGCGCGGTGGGAGGGATCGGGGAGACGTTGATGCGATTCGCCCTGCAGTTCGGTCTGGGGCTTGCGGTCGGCCTGGGCGGCGGTTGGGTCTCGGCCAAATTGCTGCGCTGGCTGGATCTGGCTCCCGGCCTCTATTCGCTGCTGGCGCTGGCGCTGGGGTTCTGTATCTTCGGGGCGACCAGCGCGGCGGGCGGAAGCGGCTTCCTGGCCATCTATCTCACCGGCCTGATGATCGGCAATCAGCCGGGGCGCCACCTCAACCACATCCTTCCCGTCCACGATGGGCTGGCATGGTTGAGCCAGATCGGGTTGTTCCTGGTGCTCGGCCTGCTGGTCACGCCATCGGAGATGGTCGATTACGCGCTGCCGAGCGCCATCCTGGGTATTGCCCTGATCGTGCTGGCACGTCCGGTCGCCGTGATGGTCTCGCTGGTCCCGTTTTTCAACTTCCGCTGGCGAGAGATCTGCTTCATCTCCTGGGTCGGGCTACGTGGGGCGGTCCCCATCGTGCTGGCCATCTTTCCCGTGATCAGCGGGGTCGAGAACGCGACGCTCTACTTCAATGTGGCGTTCTTCGTCGTCCTGATCTCCTTGCTGCTGCAGGGTTCGACCCTGGCTCGCGTCGCCCGCTGGATGCGGGTGGTATTGCCGGAAACCACCACCCCCGACCGTCGAGGGCAGTTGGGCGTCCTGCCGGAGAACGACTACGAGATGTTCGTCTACAAGGTCGAGAACGAATCGCTGGACGACGTGCCGATTCGGTTGCTGCGCCTGCCCTCGGGAACACTGATCTCGGCGATCTTCCGCCAGCACGCCATGCTGCACCCCAAAGGAAGCACCCGGTTGCGAATGGGAGACGTGATCTGCCTGATCGGTCGTACCGGGGACCTTCCCTCTCTCAACCGGCTTTTCAATGGGGAGGCGAAACTGAAACGGGAGCGAGCCTTCTTCGGTACCTTCACGCTCGATGGTGAAGCGCTCATGCAGGACGTCGCCGGCGCCTACGGTCTGACCCTGAGCCCGGGAGAGCAGGAGATGACGCTAGGGGAGTTCGTGGCGCTGCGCGTCGGCGGTCATCCCGTCGTCGGGGATGACGTCGACTGGCATGGGTTTCACTGGGTGGTCAGTGAGATGGAAGGCAACCGTGTCACCCGGGTGGGATTGCGTCTCTACCACTGACGCTACCGAATACCGTCGTTACTCGACGTCGGCATCATCGGTGGGGTTGTCGAGGCGCTTGCCGGTTTCGCGCGAGGTCATCCGGTTCATGCTGTCGGCTCGCTTCTGAGCCTCTGAGGCGTCCACGAAATGCCCCAGGCTGCCACCCGTGTCACCGTCATAGACTTCGTAGCATGTCTGCTCGGGATTACCGGGTTTGTGCGTCTTTCTGATCTCGACGAATGGTTCTGCCATGATGGAATCCTCCTGGGGATGCATCGACTTTCAGGTTAGCTGTGGTGATGGCGTTGTGGTGATGGTGTCGTGGTGATGGTGTCGTGGTGATGGTGTCGTGGTGATGGTGTCGTACAGTAGGCTCGCGGGTGCATGGAGAAGGGCAGCGCGGGAAGCGATCAGTCCGGGTCCAGATCCCACTGCAGGCCGAACTGAAGGCCGTTGATCGCTTCGTCGATGAAGCCCGCATTCTGATCGTTGCCGCCGTCGTCGGCTTGCTCCAGCGACGTCTGTGCCTGCGGATCCGGCCATCCCAGTCGTGCCATGCACAACTGATACTCCCGCTCACCAGCGATCTGATGGGTCTGACGCTCGCAGGTGTCGCTGTCCCGCAGGAAGTTCGTGGCCGTCAGTCGCGGCGTCGCCGACACGCAGCCTGCCAAGAGAAGAGTCACGATGGAAAGGATTAACGCTCGGTGCATTGTCGACATCACTGGAAGCTAGATGCAGGGTAGCACCGTTTGCGAGTGCATCCGCCCCTTTGGTGAAAATTTCACCTGACAGCGATCAATGGGCCCCTATCTCGTTCACGAAGCAAGCCCGGTCGATGGCAGGCGCCAGTTGAGCAGCACATCGTGATGCGTGATATGAATGACCCGAATCCGGTCATCGTCATCGAACTGCTCGACGAGACGCTCCCATTCGTGGATGGGCTCGTTCTCCGCCCGGCTGATAGTGACTTGGTGGTAATGATTGGTGTGCGCTTGCGAAATGAGCTGCTCGACACGACGGGCGAGCTGTTTCTCGGGCGTCGGGAAGGGGATGATCATCGATCGCTCCGCAATGACTGTTCATTCATACAGTATCCGCTATGGGCGGAGAGAAAACAACCCGCGTCGGGCACGGGCAGGCTGCGCGCTACCGCGTCTAATGCGGATGACTTCCCATGTACGACCGAATGGCAGCGATGGTGGTCTGCATGTCGTCGCAGAATGACTGGGAGGGCTGGAATTCCGCGCCGCTCGCCAGCTTCTTCATCTCATCGTCGTGATTGGAGACCTGGCCGTTCTCGCGCAGGCCTCTGGCCATGCTGGTCAGCTCCTGTTGCGTTTGCTGCGGGTTGTCGCTGCTCGATATATAGGCGTCGATCTCCCGGGTCTGCTCGCTGACGTGCTTCATCAAGCTATCCGACGTGCACTCGAACTCCGCGGCCGTGGCCTGCGCTGACATGGTGGCCATGACCAGCAGCCCGGCAAAGGCGATATTTCTAGTGTGATGCAAGGCGATACCCCTCAAGTTGGATGATCTGTTTCCTTTACTGACCCACGACATGGACAGTGCCCGGCTCGCTGTCGGCGATCTCCAGGTCCGTGCCCCGAATGGCCGTTCCAAGCGCTTCACGGATGGACATCGTCCCGTGAATGCCATTGACCCGAACGCTAGCCGTCCTGGTCAAGTCGGTCTTCACGAAACAGCCAGTAGCGTGGGCCAGCTGCTGGGCCGTCTCGTCAAAGCGCCGCGCTGGGATATCGTAGTGTGCGACCTTGTCGCAGGCGTCCGTCGAGGCGACCGATGCGTGCGGCTCCTGACCCTGACTCGAACACCCGGCCAGGGCGGTGAGCGCGAGCGCCGCCAATGCACGTTTCATCCACTCCCTCCCGGCTTGCCACTGTGAGCCCATGAGTCACGAGAGTAGCGGCTAACGATCGAGGTGAATAGGCGGTGAGGGTGTCGATGTCTCTGCCACGGGCCGGAGAAGCGGGGCTGGGTACCGGCTACGGCGGCGCGCTGGAGCTCGATCATGGCCATCGCCCAGGCCTCGGGCGCCGAGTGAGCCAATGGCAGCGAGCTGATCGAAGTGACACGCGTCGATCAGGTGCTGGCCGCGCTCCGCGGCAGGGACGCAGTCGCCAAACGCCAATCACAACCCAGTCACACTGAACGACCAGTGCATGCTATCGAGTCTCTGATTGGCAGAAGAAGAGGGCGGTATGATGAGGTCAGAAACGAGAAAAGCCCCGCAGCGCTGAGGCTGACGGGGCTTTCGAATGTAAGGTGGCGGAGGGACAGGGATTCGAACCCTGGGTAGGCTATTAACCTACGCCGGTTTTCAAGACCGGTGCATTCAACCGCTCTGCCATCCCTCCGGCTTACGGCGGGGAATACTACCAGCTTATCGGAGCGCGTCAATAGGTTCTTTAGCTTTCAAGGAGTTATTTCGCTTTGGCGCGAGCGTATAACGCTTGTCAGGGGAACTTTGCAAGGGCATTCTGGTCTATGGGTGAGTATCAACAGAACTGAGGGGACGACAAATGGATTACCGAACGTCGCACGACATCACCGATCGTCGATCGAGTGCGGTCAGCACCAACAAGGTGTTGCGCAACACCTACATGTTGCTGGCCATGACACTGCTGTTCTCTGCCGTGACCGCTGGCGTCGCCATGGCCATGGGCGTCACGCAGCTCAACATCTTCGTATTCTTCATCGGCGCCTATGGCCTGATGTTCCTGGTCCACAAGACCGCCAACTCCGGTGCCGGCATTGCGGCGATCTTCGCCTTCACCGGCTTCATGGGCTTCACGCTGGGGCCGATCATCGACCTCTACCTGTCGATTCCCAACGGCGCACAGCTAGTGATGACGGCGCTGGGCATGACCGCCGCAACCTTCCTGGGGCTATCGGCCGTGGCGCTGATCACGCGCAAGGATTTCAGCTTCCTGGGCAACTTCATGATGGCAGGCGCCATCGTGCTGGTCCTGGCCATGGTGGCCGCGCTGATCTTCAACATCCCGGGCCTGGCGCTGGCAGTCTCCGCCGGTTTCGTGCTGTTCTCGTCGGCGGCGATTCTGTACCAGACCAGTGAAATCGTGAATCGCGCCGGGGAGACCAACTACATCCTGGCGACCGTGACGCTCTACGTTTCGATCTACAATCTGTTCATCAGCCTGCTGTCGATCCTTGGGGTCATGTCTCGCGACTGACCTTAACGGCTTGATATCGACGCACGGCTTGATATCGACGGAAACGGGGCCCCACTACGGTGGGGCCTCGTCGTTTGGTACCATTGCCGTTGCAGATATATCCCGGCAGCTTGCACGGAACCATCGGTCGTCATGCTCAATTACGCGTTACTGTTACATGCCGCGCCCTACAGTCACCAGGCGGCGTTGTCGGCGCTACGCTTTGCCGACACCGTCGTGGCGAATGGTCATCGAATGAAGACGGTCTTTTTCTATCACGACGGCGTCCACAATGCTTCGGCCCTGATGGCACCGCCGCAGGACGAGGTGCACCTGGCCGACGGCTGGAAGCGGCTTCACCAAGAACATGGCACCGAGCTGCTGGTCTGTGTGGCAGCCGGGTTGCGACGGGGGCTGCTGGACGTCAGCGAAGCCAACCGTCATGGAGCGGTGTCGCACAGCCTCGAGGCCCCATTCGAATTGACCGGTGTCGGCCAGCTCATCGATGCCATGCTGACCAGTGACCGAATGATCACCTTCGCGCCATGACCGACGTCTCTACCTCCCGCCCCGTACCGCAGGATCTATTGGTGGTGTTGCGCCATCCGCCCCACGGTACCCATTGGCTGCGCGAAGGGCTGGATGTGGCGCTGGTCGCCGCGGCGTTCGGCCAACGCGTCGGCCTGCTGTTTCAGGGGGATGGCATCTACGCGCTGTTGAAGGGGCAACAGGCCGGCGCCTTGGGCCAGAAGGGCACCCATCCGCAGCTCGCCATGCTGGAGATGTATGACATCGAGACGCTGTGGGTCAGCGCCAGGGGGCTGAACGAACGCGGCCTCTCGACGGACGACCTGATGCTGCCGGTGGTACCCTTGGAGGCCAGCGCCGTGACGGAGCTTCTCCAGCGCCACCCCCACACCTTGATTTTCTAGGCTCGGAACGACGTTCATGATGCTGCATCTGCTCAACCGGTCCCCGCGATCGACCGCCACTTACCAGGATCTGAGCGAAGCTTTCGGCGCGGACGACCACCTGCTGCTGATCGAGGACGCCTGCTACGCAGCGCAGGCCTCGGCCAGCGCGGCACTCGAACCCTTCGGCGGTCGCGTCTCCGTGCTCCAGGAGGATCTGGTCTCCCGGGGATTGGCCGAGCGGATCGATCCTTCCGTCGGTGTCATCGACATGAACGGCTTCCTGGCGCTGACGGAGACCCACGAACGCTGCGTGAGCTGGTTCTGATGGCGACCATGACGGCAACAACATTGATGGTGGACGGCCATCCTGTCGCCCTCGATCCCGAGGGCTACCTGGTCTCGCTCGCCGACTGGTCGGAGCGCGTCGCCGAGGCATTGGCCGCGGACGAGGGGCGCGAGCTGACGCCCGATCACTGGGAGGTCATCTGGGTGCTGCGCGACTTCTACCGGCGCTTCGAGACGGCGCCGGCCATGCGCCCGCTGGTCAAGGCGGTGAAGCAGGCCTTGGGAGAGGAGAAGGGCAACTCGATCCACCTGATGCGGCTGTTCCCCGAAAGCCCGGCCAAGGTCGGAGCCCGCCTGGCAGGCCTGCCCAAGCCGACCAACTGCCTCTAGCCACCGATTAGCGCCATGAACTTCCTTGCCCACGCCTGGCTTTCACGTCAAGGCAGCGACGACTTCCTCTACGGCAATCTGGTTGCCGACGGCGTCAAGGGCGCGCATCTGGAGTCGTGGCCGCCGGCCGTGGCCGCGGGCATTCGCCACCATCGCCAGGTGGATGCCGCCATCGACCGTCACGCTGAGGTGCTGCGTCTGCTGCGGATGGCGCCGCAGGCCCAGCGACGTTTTGCCGGAATCGCGCTGGATCTGGTCTGGGACCACTTCCTGGCCAGCCGCTACCCGGATGCGCGGTTGGTCGAGCGCTGCTATCGAGTGCTCGGGGAGCGGCGAGCGCCATTGCGCCTCGAGGGGATGGTGCCTGCCATGATCGACGGCGACTGGTTGCAGCGCTACGCCGACTTCGATTTCACCTGCCGTGCCATTGCCGGCATCGGCCAGCGGCTGCGCGGCCCCAATCAGCTCGCTGCGCTGACGCCCTGGTTACGCGCGGAGTACGCCAGCCTCGAAGCCGCTTTCGTCGCGCTGTGGCCCGACATGCAGCAGCGATTCCGCGAGTGAATCGCCGCACCGGCGTCTGGGCGCTGGGGCTGGCGCGCCGCTGATCTAGCCCTGTAGCCACAGGCAGTCGACCCGATCGCCGGGGCTAATATGGCTATCGGCAGGGATGACGGCAAAGGCATTCGTCTCTGCGCAGGAGGTCAAGACCGCCGAGCTCTGCTCGGGGTAAGCCGTGGCGAGGATGCGCTCCCCTCGAAACTCGAGATTGGCGCGCATGTAGTGACGTCGCCCCTGGGTTCGGGTCTCGAACTGGGCCTCGGCGCCGATCACCGGGAGCGACTCCAGGTCATGGCAGCCCTGGAGCCTGCCCAGCAGCGGCCGCAGATAGAGCCAGGCGCCGACATAGCTCGATACCGGGTTGCCGGGCAGCCCCACCAGGCGCGCGGAACCGATCGTCCCCAGCGCCAGCGGCTTGCCCGGCCGCATTGCCAGGCGCCAGAGCGAGAGCGTTCCGAGCCGTTCGAGAGCCGGCTTGACGTGATCCTCCTCGCCGACACTGACACCGCCCGTGGTCACGATGACATCGGCAACGGCCGCGGCTTGCTCCAGCCGCGCCAGGGTGGTGTCGAAATCGTCGGCAACCCGGATCTGGCTGACCAGTTCGCCACCGAAGCGCCGGATCAGGGTGGCCAGCATCGGGCCGTTGCTATTGTAGATCTGTCCGCGGGCCAGGGGCTGGCCGGGCTCGACGATCTCGTCTCCGGTGAGCAGCAGTGCCACTTTCGGCCGCCTGACCACGTCGACCGTCGAGCACCCCTGGCCGGCGAGCAACCCCAGCGCGGCGGCACCCAGTCGCGTGCCGGCGGTGAGCAGCGGCTGCCCGGTGGTCACGTCCAGCCCCCGACGTCGCACGTTCTGCCCGGCCTGGGTCACGGGAACGATCGCGCTCTCCCCGACCAGTTCGACGTTTTCCTGGATTGCCACGCAATCCGCCCCGGCCGGTATCTCGCTGCCGGTGAAGATCCGTGCGCAGGTGCCGGGGATCAGCGGCTGCGGTGGCTGGCCGGCGGGGATACGCTGGGAGATCGGCAGCTGCCTGCCACTGTCCGCGCTGGCCAGCGCGAATCCATCCATGGCGCTGTTGTCCGCCGGCGGCACATCGATGGCGGCCCGCACGTCGTCCCTCAGCACGCGGCCGTCGGCGTCCGGGCAGGCGATGCGCTCGCCTTCGAGCCGCGAGACGCCCTCGAGCAGCGCTTCCAGGGCACGCTCGACGCTCTGGAGTTCTTGGGGTCTCTCAGCCATGATCCTGCGTGTCTCGTCCCGGGATCACCAGATTGGCGAAGTTGCAGGGTCGGTGGCGGCTATCCAGCTGCTCCTCGAGAATCCGGTCCCAGCCGGTGCGGCAGGCGCCGGTGGAACCGGGCAGACAGAAGATCACGGTGGCGTTGGACAGGCCGCCCAGGCAGCGGCTCTGCACGGTCGAGCTGCCGATCTCCTCGAACGAGAGCTGACGGAAGAGCTCGCCGAACCCTTCGATGTGCTTGTCGAGTAGCGGGGCGACGGCTTCGGGCGTGGAGTCCCGGCCGGTGAATCCGGTGCCGCCTGTCGTCAGCACGACCTGCACGTCATCGTCGGCGATCCATCCCGCGACCACGGCCCGGATCCGGTAGACGTCGTCAGGCACGATGCGTTTCTCGGCGAGGCGATGTCCCGCCGCCTCGAGCCTCTCGACGAGGGTCTGCCCGGAGCGGTCGCCAGCCTCGTCCCGTGTATCCGAGATCGTCAGTACCGCGATCGACAGCGGAATCATGGGCGACTCGCTCATGACGCCTCCCGACCGCCATCGGCCCCGACCTTGCGTGCCTGGCGCGCCTCCAGCGCAGCGAGCTGCTCATCGGTCGCCGGCGCCTGATGGTGAGCCTTCCATTCGGCGTAGGGCATGCCGTAGACGTACTCCCGCGCCGTTTCATAATCCAGCTCGGCGCCGCGCGTCTCGGCCGCACTGACCAGCCACTTGGAGAGACAGTTGCGGCAGAAATCCGCCAGGATCATCAGATCGATGTTCTGGACGTCCTTGTTCGCGTCAAGATGACGAAGCAGCCGGCGAAACGCGGCGGCTTCCAGTTCGGTGCGGGTCTGCTCATCGAGGTGGTGCATGGCAGCAACTCCTGTCGTGGAGGATGGTTGGCATTCAGGGCCGGATGACCGTGGCGTCTCGGTCAGTCGTTATCGCCGGGCGTGCAGACCGAGAGCACCACGGCATCGTTCGGACTCGTGGAGACCAGGGCGTGGCCCATGTCGCTGTCGAAATAGAGCGAATCGCCGGCCGCCATCGCCAAGGGTTCGTAGAGTTCCGAGTAAATCAGGATTTCCCCTTCGAGGATCATCAGGAACTCCTCGCCGTCGTGGCGGACCCACTCCTGGAACTCCTCGAAGCGACGCGCCCGCACGATGGTCTTGAACGGGATCATCCGCTTCTGTGCCAGCTGGCACGAGAGCAGCTCGTGCTCGTAGGTCGGGGTGGGGTGCCGCTTGCCGTCGCCACGCGGGGTGAGATCGCGTCGGCCGCTGGATTGGCGTCTGGGCTTGGTCGGCTTGAGCAGCTGGGGGAGATCGATGCCCAGGCCGGTAATCAGCTTCTGGACGGCGGTGAACGTCGGCGAGATCTGGTCGTTCTCGATCTTGGACAGCGTCGAACGGGCCAGACCGGTACGCGTACTGACGTCGCCCAATGTCCACTGGTTCGAGAGCCGTATCTCCTTGAGCCGTTCGCCCAGGCGCAGGGGCTCGACGAAGGCTTTGCGACCGGCGGCGATGCGCAGTGCGGCATCCTGATCGTTACTGGCGGCCATGAAACTCTCTGTCGGGAGCGTGGAGTGTCGAGTCGTTGTCTCGTGTCGGAATGCAAGAATATCACAGCGTGAGGCGGCGGCTCTGCGCCGAGAACGACCTCTGCGACACCTCAGACCGAATAGGCGTGGCCCAGCAGCGCGATCAGGTGCGCCTCGACGCTCAGTGGCAAGGTCTTGAGGTGATATCCACCCTCCAGCACCGAGACCAGCTTGCCGCCGGCGTGACGGCGAGCGACATCCATGGCGAGCGCAGTCACCCAGTGGAAATCCTCGTGATCGAGTGCCAGCTGGCCCAGCGGGTCGTCACGGTGGGCATCGAAACCGCTGGAGAGGAGCACCAGCTGGGGGCGATGACGCTCCAGCGCCGGCAGCCAGTGCTGCTCGACGGCGGTTCTGAACCCCCGACTACCCGTGCCGGCAGGCAAGGGGGTGTTGACGATGTTGGGCCACGCGCCGGTCAGGTAGCGCCACGGATAGAACGCCTCCTGGTAACTGCTGCAGACCAGCACCGCCGGATCGTCGTGGAAGATATCCAGCGTGCCGTTGCCCTGATGGACGTCGAAATCGAGAATGGCAATCCGCTCGATGCCGTGGGCGGCCCTGGCATGGGCGGCCGCCACGGCGACGTTGTTGTAGAAGCAGAAACCCATCGCCAGCGCGCGCTCGGCGTGATGGCCGGGTGGACGGACGGCGCAGAACACGTTGTCGGCGCGATTGCCGCAGACCAGATCGACACCGCGGACCGCCGCGCCGGCCGCGAGCGATGCCGCGTCCAGTGAGTGAGGCCCCATGCGGGTGTCGCTATCGAGTTGCTGGAGGCCGCTTTGCGGTCGCTGGGCATTCAGCGCACTGAGGTAATCTGGGGCATGCACCCGCTCCAGCTGGAGCACCGATGCCGGGCCGGGTTCCGACTGCATCGTCTGCTGCAGCACGCCGCTGAGCATCAGTCTCGCGCGGATGGCCTCGAGTCGCATGGGGGACTCCGGATGATGGGAGCCCATGTCGTGCAGCGCGATGTCGGGATGGGTGAGATAGGAGGTGATCATTGGGACTCGCCGGCCGGTTCGAGGTGGCTCCATTCTGGGCGAGGCCGGCGCAACAAGTCACATCGTCTCGCTGCGACTTTGGTCTAGGGTCTGAACCTCGATGACGTGACCGTGTAGGGTTGAACGCATCATTGTCGACGTCGTGAGGTTCGCGGTGGCCACGCAATTCCTGCGCCGTTTTTTCGCGCCGAGATCACTGGTGGTGATTGGCGCCTCCCCCAAGCCGGAATCGATGGGGGGAATCGTCCTGCAAAATCTGCTGCAGGCCGGCTTTGCAGGGCCGGTCTGGGCGGTCAACCCACGGGGATACCAGGAGGTTCATGGCGTGACTTGCTTCCGGCGTATCGCCGATCTCCCCGAGATTCCCGATCTCGCCGTCGTCTGCTCGCCGCTGAGCGGGGTTCCGACGGTGTTGGAGCGGCTGGGGCGCAGGCAGGTCAGGGCAGCGCTGATCGTATCGGGGGGAGCATCGCTGGACGCCGATTCCAGCGACGGCAGAGCGTTGCGCGCGCGACTGCAACGGGCGACATTGCGCTCCGGCATGCGGGTGCTCGGGCCGGAGTGCCTGGGCATCGCCGTTCCCTCCATGAAGCTCAACGCCACCTATGCCAGCCAGCCGATAGGCGATGGCAGCGTCGCCTACCTCGGCCAGTCCGGCATGCTGGGGAACGCGATGATCGACTGGGCCGCCGGTCGCGAGATAGGCTTTTCCCATCTTGTCACACTGGGTGACAGCCTCGACGTGCAGCTGCCCGACCTCATCGACTATCTGAACCAGTCCGGCCGCTGCCGCGCGCTGCTGCTGCATCTGGAAGCCTTCACCAATGCACGTCATTTCATGACGGCGCTACGGGAGTCGTCGCGCAATCGCCTGGTACTGGCGATCAAGAGCGGGCGTACCCCCGAGGCGACCCTCAGTCCGGTACCGCCGACTGCCGGTGTCGATCGTCGAGATAGCATCGTCGATGCCGCACTGGCCCGGGCCGGGGTCGTGCGGGTCGGTGATTCCGACGAGCTGTTCGATGCCCTGGAGACGCTGTCGCGGCTCAAGCCACCGAAAGGCGACCGTCTGGCGATCGTGTCGAACGGCGTGGGCCCCGCGCTGCTGGCGATCGACAGGTTGATCGATGGCGGAGGCCGGCTGGCAGAGCTCGGCGAGGGCACCGCCGAGGCGTTGATGGCGCGCCGGCTGGATGTCAGCAGACCGGGACGCAACCCGGTCGATCTGGGTGGAAGCGCGACCCCGGACGACTATCTGAGCGCGCTGGAGATCGTGACCCGCGACCCCAACGTCGACGCGGTTCTGGTCCTCCACGCCCCGACGCGGCTGGCGCCGTCGCTGGCAACGGCCAACGCCCTGATCGACGCGCGCCAGCGCTTACGCCACCGCCTGCTGGTGAGCTGGATGGGCTTGAAGGAGGCGCTCGAGGCTCGCGCGGCCTGCAATCGCGCCGGCATTCCCAGCTACGTGTCCCCGGAAAAGGCGGTCAGGGCCTTTCTCCACCTGGTGCGCTATCGCCAGGTACAGCATCTACTGCAGGAGACGCCTCCCTCGCTGCCATTCGACTCCAGTGCCGACAGCCGGCAGCGCTGTCACGCGCTCATCGACGACGCCCTGGCCCGTCGGCGAGACCGGCTGACCCACCAGGAGACCGGCGACGTACTGGCCGCCTACGGCATCGAGTGCGCCCCCAGCGAGTACGTGTTCGACCTGGAGCAGGCGGAGCGTGCCACCGAGCGACTGCAAGGCCCCTGGGCGGTCAAGATCGTCCATCGCGACAACTGCGAGCCGTTTCGCTACTGGGGCGAGTCCCGGCGGCAGGCGATCTCGCTGGTTCAGGATCTGGAGCAGCCGGGCAGCGTGGTGGACGCCGTCGTGCGGCTGGAGGCCCGGGTCGGCGAAGCGCTACCGGACAGCCCCATCTACAGCTACTGCCTCCAGACCATGCAGCGCGGCAAGGGGTCGCTGCAGCTGTGTGCCGGTATCACGCGGGATGCCGAATTCGGCCCGGTCATCGTGTTCGGCATGGGGGGCTACAAGGTTGACGTCATGGCCGACCGCCAGACGGCGCTGCCGCCGCTCAACATGCGCCTGGCGGAAGAGCTGCTGGACCGCACGCGGGCGGGCCGACTGATCCGGGAGCACAGCGAGGACCCGGACAGCGCCGTCGGCTGGGTCGCCCGCCTGCTGGTCAAGCTCTCCCAGATGGCCTCGGATCTGCCGCGCCTCAAGGGGCTTGAGATCAATCCGCTACTGCTCAATCACGAAGGGATGATGGCGGTCGACTTCGCGCTCGATCTGGGGCCGGCGTCGACCCAGGCGATCATGCCCTATCCGGAGCAGTTGCGGGAGACCGTGACACTGAACGGCATGGAGATCGAAATTCGGCCGATTCGTGGCGAGGATGCGCCGTTGATCACCCACTTCCATACCTTCCTCTCCGAGCGGAGCATCCGGTACCGCTACTTCCATCACAAGGCCGTCCTGTCACCCCGGGAACTGTCACAACTGAGCCAGATCAACTACGACCGCCAGATGGCGTTCATTGCGGTGCGTCGTGTCGAGCAGGCTCCCAGCCAGCAGGGCGGGGGAGTCGGCACGGCTGCGCGACAGGAGGAGATGCTCGGCGTGGTGAGGGTATGGAACGACTCTGACAACATCCGCACCGAGTTCTCGATCATCGTTCGCGATGATCTCCATGGCATCGGCCTGGGACGCCGATTGATGCAGAAGATGATCGACTACAGCCGGCAGGTGGGGACGCTGGTCATGATCGGGACGATCCTCAGCGACAACCTGCCGATGCGGCGGCTGTTGACCGCGCTCGGGTTCACGCTGCGGACCAACGTCGAGGAGGGCGCGGTGGAAGCCACGCTGAAGCTGAACGAACCGCAGAGCGACTGGCAGCGCCATCGCCTCGACGCGGCTCTGGATTGATCGGGAAGGAGGAACCGGAGCAGGCTTTGAACGCTCATTCAATTATAAGATATTGTCGTTTGAAGGGTTATTGATAAAACCGTATGATACGAAACCTAACAACACTAA
>NZNW01000016.1 GCA_002695065.1 Salinicola sp.
ACCTCGATCGCACGATCCCTGTCGAGACCACCCTCGACGAGTTTCCTGATGCGCGTCTTGAGTGTGCCTACCGGCACCTTATTCAATGTCGCCTTGGTCGTGAGGCTCCCCTCCTTGGGGACATTTCTCTTCTTCAAAACGAGCACTCGCTGCTCGTACGGGGTGATCTTCATCGCGACTTCCTCGGAGGCGCTGGCCTCCTGTTCTCGGGCGAGAGGAAAACGGTATGGCTGGGAGATCCAAAACTGAGCGACTCGACAGAGTCGAGCCTCTCGAAGCTAGTCGCTTCTCCCGAGGCTGACCACTACTTTCTCGGCAGGATGCCCAACTCGCGAAGGGCGCACCGCGGCGCCGCGCCGAACGCCCTGGCTGGCACCGAAGTCAGTACTCGCTAATTCGCCATCCACCACCCATACTGACTTCACGATCTGCTCGGACTCTCGCCAGGCGCGTGCCGATCATCCAAGGTCGGCCTGCACCTCTCGTGATTCTCCCCATCTCTTCGCACGCCGTGACGGTCGGTCATGGCGCCTTCCACTTCGACACTCGACGAACTTTCGAGTGACACCGCCTAACGCCAGCAGGCGTGCTTCGTTTTTCACCATGGCATGGCGTTACCGCCTCGATCCGGGTCCTGATCCCCTCGGTCGGCGGCAGGAGATCACCAATGCATCGATGCAACGATTTGCCGATCGCTCCTCCCCGCCCCTCGTCGCACGGGGGCAGGCCATGAACGCCTGGTGGCGTCGAGACGACGCCAGTGCCAACCCGCCTCCCCCCTGGGATGCCAGGACGCCGGTCCGCGAAGAGCTCTTCGGCCCGGAACGGCTCGAGCAGCACGCCCAGAGCCTCGCGCTGGCACAGCCGATCACCCTGCATCCGCCAGCGGTACTGCCCCTGCATCGACGACTGCACGACAACACGGTGGCACTGGGCGCCGCTTATCGCAGCATTGCCAACGAAGTCGCCCAGCGCCGCAGCATCGTGCCAGCCGCGGAGTGGCTGCTCGACCACTACCACCATGTCGAGAAACACGTCAGCGACATCGGGGAGGATCTGCCGCCGGGTTACTACCGCCAGTTGCCCAAGCTGGCCGACGGTCCCTTCGCCGGCTACCCGCGCGTGCTCGGCCTGACCTGGGCCTACGTCGCCCATACCGACAGCCATTTCGATCCCCTCACCCTGTCCCGGTTCATCAACGCCTACCAGCGTATCGAAGCGCTGACCATCGGCGAATTGTGGGCGATCGCCATCAGTCTGCGCCTGGTGCTGGTGGAGAACCTGCGCCGACTCTCGGACCAGATCATCCGTGCGCGGGAAGCCCGGGACGAGGCCGATATCCTGTGCGAAAGCCTGCTGCGACGGGAGGCCGATGGCCATTCGCTGCAGGCTTACGCCCATCTCGACATCACCGACCCCTTTGCCGCCCACTTCTACGCCCAGATGGTCAAGCGCCTCAAGGATCAGGATCCCGGCAAGGTGCCGGCGCTGGTCTGGCTGGAGCAGGAGTTCGCCCGCCAGGGCACATCGACCGCCGCCGTGGTGCACAACGCCCATCAACGCCAGGGCGCGTCCAACGTCAGCGTCCGCAACGTGATCACCAGCCTGCGCCACATCGCCGATTTCGACTGGGCAACCCTGGTCGAGCAGGTCAGCCTGGTCGACCGGCGCCTGCGCGCGGACAGCCGCTTCGCGGAGATGGACTTCGCCACCCGCGACCGCTACCGCAACGCCATCGAGCAACTGGCCCGGGGCTCGCACCGGGACGAACTGCTGGTGACCGAGCAGGCGCTTGCCGCCGCGCAGGCCGAGCTTGCCCCGGATTGCCAGCCGGCCGACGCGGAACAACGCACCGATCCGGGGTATTACCTGATTGCCGACGGTCGTCGCGAACTGGAGCGGTCGCTGGGCTTCCGCCCGCCCCTGGCGCTGCGGGTTCGCCGGGCCGTGCTGAAGCTGGGGCTGGCCGGCTACGCCTGCGCCACCAGCCTGATCACACTGCTGCTGCTGGGACTTGCCGTGTGGGCGCTGGGGGCGGCCGGGCTGGCGCCGATGTGGCAACTGCCATGGCTGGTACTGATCTTCCTGCCCGCCTACGAGGTGGCGACGGCACTGGCCAACCGCGCCCTGGGTGAAGGTGTCGGCGGCGAGGCGCTGCCCGGCCTGGCACTCGAGGAGGGCGTTCCCACGACGCTCAGAACGCTGGTCGTGGTACCGGCCATGCTGACCGAATCGGTCGCGCTGCGTGAACTGATCGAGCGCCTGGAAGTGCACTATCTCTCCGGCACCGGCGGCGACCTGACCTTCGCCCTGCTGCTGGACGGGCGCGATGCCAATACCGCCGAACTCGCCAGCGACGACATCCTGCTGGCCAGTGCGGTGGACGCCATGGCGCGCCTCAACCAGCGTCATGGCAACGGCCCGGCAGGCCCGCGCTTCCTGCTGCTCTATCGCCGCCGGCTCTACAATGCCAGCGAGGGCTGCTGGATGGGCTGGGAGCGCAAGCGCGGCAAATTGACCGAGCTCAACCGCCTGCTGCGTGGCGCCGACGATACCTCCTATATCTCCGTCGATGGCCACACGCCCTGGGTGCCGCCCGGCGTGCGCTACGTGGTCACGCTGGATAGCGACACCCGCCTGCCTCGCGACACCATCGCCAGGCTGGTCGGCAAGATGGCGCACCCGCTCAATCAGCCGGTTTTCGGGCCCAGCGATCGGGTCGTTCGCGGCCACGCCATTCTCCAGCCCCGGGTGACGCCCTCGCTGCCCATCGGTCGGCAGGGCTCGCGCTACCAGCGGCTGTTTTCCGCCCCCGGCGGCATGGACGTCTACACCGCCGCGGTGTCGGATCTCTATCAGGACCTGTTCGGCGAGGGGTCGTTCGCGGGCAAGGGTATCTACGCCGTGGACGCCTACGAGCGCTCGCTGGTGGGCCGGATTCCCGAGAACAGCCTGCTCAGCCACGACCTGCTGGAGGGCATCTTCGCGCGGGCCGGTCTCGCTTCGGATGTCGAAGTCGTCGAAGCCTACCCGGAGCGTTACGACGTCGCCTCCAGACGCCAGCACCGCTGGACACGGGGTGACTGGCAGCTACTGCCCTGGTTCTGGGGGAAGCGTTCGGACCGCCAGGCGCTGACCGCCGTCGGCTGCTGGAAGATCGCCGACAACCTGCGCCGGTCGCTGCTGGCGCCGAGCCTGTTCGGCGCGCTGATGATCTGTGCCTGGCTACCGATGTCGGCCGCACTGACCGCCCTGGCACTGACGCTGGCCTGCCTGATCATTCCCGCGCTGATCCCTGTCGTCTCGGCGCTCGTGCCCCATCGCCGCGACGGCAACTGGCGCCATCACTGGCGGACACTGGCCCGGGACCTGCGAACCGAGATGGGGCGCTGCCTGCTGAGCCTGACCCTGCTGGCGGATCAGGCGTGGCAGATGGGCGATGCCATCCTCCGCACGCTCTTTCGCGTCTACGTCTCCCAGCGCCATCTACTGGAGTGGACGACGGCGTCACAGCTGGCCGGCAACGAACGTCTCGGCGCGGCCGGCTTCGGCCGCGAAATGGCCGGCGGCACGCTGCTGAGCCTGGCGCTGGCGCTGATTCTGGCGATCGTCGAGCCACCGGCCTGGATCGTCATCCTGCCGCTGCTGGTGCTGTGGCTGGTCGCCCCGCTGATCGCGCTCTGGACCAGCCGCGCCCCCACCGACACCACCGACAACCTGCGTCTATCGCCACCCCAGGCGCAGGCGTTGCGACGCATCGCCCGACGCACCTGGCAATTCTTCGACACCTTCGTGACCGCGGACTCCCACGCGCTGCCACCGGACAATTTCCAGTTCGACCCCAAACCGGTCATCGCCCAGCGCACCTCGCCCACCAACATCGGCCTCTACCTGCTGGCGTGCGTCGCCGCGCGGGATTTCGCCTGGATCGGCACCCATCGCGCCGTGGAGCGACTCGAGGCCACGATGGCCACGCTGCTCGTGCTGGAGCGCTGCAAGGGCCATTTCTACAACTGGTACGACACCCGGACACTGGCGCCGCTCGATCCGCTCTACGTCTCCACGGTCGACAGCGGCAACCTGGCAGGCCACCTGATCACGCTGGCCAACGCCTGCGACGCCTGGATCGCCCACCCGCATGTCCTCGACCCGCGCAACGGCCTCGCCGATACCCTGCTGCTGTGCCGCGAGGACATCGCCGCCACCGAGTCGCTCGACGCCGAGACGCGGACGGCCCTGCTCGACGAGCTGGATTCGCTCTCCTCCCATCTCGAAGCGATCGGCTACGGCATCGAGTATTGCGATGCCCTACGTCAGTCGATCGCTACCTGCCAGCAGCTGCTGGGAACGCAACCCGACGCCCCCTCGGAGGCCGACGAGGCGACCGGGGAGGTCTCGCCGCAGCGCTGGATGCTGATCCTGCAGCACTGCCTCGACGAACACCGACGCGACGCCGAGGACACGGCGCCCCTGGCCCAGGCCGCCGCCTCGGGCGATGCTGCGGAGGCCGCACCCGAGGCCACCCTGGCCCGGCGCCTTCAAATGCTGGCGACGCAATCGCGGCGGCTCGCACTGGAGATGGATTTCCACTTCCTGCTGGTGCCGGAGCGCAAGCTGATGTCGATCGGTTACGCCCCCCAGGAGGATCGGGTCGACGAAGGCTGCTACGACCTGCTCGCTTCCGAGGCGCGCCTGGCGAGCCTGCTGGCGATCGCCAAGGGCGACCTGCCCACCCGCCACTGGTTCCGCCTGGGCCGGGCGGTGACACCGCTGAAAGAGGGCGTCGCGCTGATCTCGTGGTCGGGCTCGATGTTCGAGTACCTGATGCCCTCGCTGGTCATGCGCGCACCGTTCGGCAGCCTGCTGGAGCAGACCAACCGGCTGGTCGTGGCCAGCCAGCGCCTGTATGCCAGGCGCCATGACATCCCCTGGGGTATCTCGGAATCCGCCTACAACGCGCGGGACATCGACTTCACCTATCAGTACTCCAACTTCGGCGTGCCGGAACTGGGGCTCAAGCGGGGGCTCGGCGACAACCTGGTCATCGCCCCCTATGCCACCGCACTGGCGACCATGGTCGCGCCGCAGGCCGCGCTGGAGAACTTCGCCCGCCTGCAAACGATGGAGGCGGAGAGCCACTTCGGCTTCTTCGAGGCGATCGACTTCACCCCGACGCGGCTGCCGATCGACCGGACCTTCGTCATCGTGCGCAACGTCATGGCCCACCACCAGGGGATGACCATCGCCGCCATCGCCAACAGCCTGCTCGAGGGACGGCTGCGCAGCCACTTCCATAGCGAGCCGATCATCCAGGCCAGCGAGCTGCTGCTGCACGAGCGCCTGCCACGGGAGGTCGCGACCCTGCCATCTCCCAACGATGCCCGGCACGCCGCGCCGTCGAGCGGCGCCGCCACAGCGGCGGCGGCAGCGGTGCGACGGCACGTCGGAGAGCCCTCCTCGGCGCCTCCGGTGACCCACCTGCTCTCCAATGGACGCTACAACGTGATGCTGACCGCCGCCGGCGCCGGCTTCAGTCGCTGGCAGCGCCAGGCGATCACCCGCTGGCGCGAGGACGCCACCAGCGACGACTGGGGCAGCTTCATCCTGCTGCGCGACCGGGAGAGCAACGTGCGCTGGTCCGCTGGCGCGCACCCGCTGGCCAAGGTAGCCGACTGGCGAGAGGTGGTCTTCGCCGAGGATCACGCCCGTTTCACCCGTCGCGACGGTGAGATCACCACCACCCTCGAGGTGCTGGTCTCCGGTGAGGACGATGGAGAGGTACGACGTGTCTCGGTCACCAACGGCGGTCGCCATGCGGTGACCATCGAGCTGACCTCCTACGCCGAGGTGGTGCTGACCCAGCCGCCCACCGACGATGCCCACCCGGCCTTCGCCAAACTGTTCGTCGAGACCGATTTCGTCGCCGACTACGCCGCCCTGACCGCGACCCGACGCCGCCGGGACGCCAACGAAACGCCGATCTGGGCGGCACACTTCGCGGTGGTCAAGGGGGAGTGCGAAGCGCCGCAGTACGAGACGGATCGCGCACGCTTCCTGGGCCGGGGGCGTCAGCTCGGCGATGCCCTGGCGCTCGCCGGCCAGCCGCTGTCGAACACCACCGGGGTGGTGCTGGATCCGATCTTCTCGCTGCGCTACGTGCTGCACATCACGCCTGGGCACGTCGCCCACGTCGATTTCTGGACGGTGGTCGCCGAGAGCCGCGAATCGATGCTGGCACTGATCGACATGCATCACGACACCAGCGCCTTCGAACGCGCCCGCACCCTGGCCTGGACCCAGGCCCAGGTGCAGCTGCGCCATCTCGACATCGAGCTGGAGGAGGCCGCCGATTTCCAGCGCCTGGCGGCGCCGATCCTCTACAGCGATGCCCGCTTCCGCTCCTCCTCCGAGGCGCTCGAGCGCGGGCTGGCGATGCAGTCCAACCTCTGGCCGATGGGGATCTCCGGCGACCTGCCGATCGTGCTGCTGCGTCTCGGCGAAATCGAGGAGGTGGCCTGGCTGAAGACGCTGCTGCGTGCCCACGAATACTGGCGGGCCAAAGGGCTCGGCGTCGATCTGGTGGTGCTCAACGATCGCGCCCACTCCTATCTGGAGGAGTTGCAGGAGGCGATCGAGTCGGCCGTCCGCGCCAACCGACCGCCCCCCCATGTCGATGGCGACCTGGCGCTGGGCTCGGTCTACACCTTGAGAGCCAACCAGTTGAACCTGGCCAGCCAGGAGCTGCTGCTGGCCGTGGCCCGGGTGGTGCTGACGGCGCGCAAGGGCGCGCTCACCGCCCAGCTCGACGCGCTGCTGGCGCCGCCCTCGCCCAGGCCCGCCGCCGGCGCGCTTCCCCGGGCCGAGAAGCTCGGGTCCGGCGCACCCAGGGCCGAGGTCCCGTCCCTCGACGTCCATCGTGACCCCCTGGCGCACCCGACCGTCGTGCCCAACGGCAAACCCGACACGCCGGCCGCGCCACCGCGACCGGCGGTGGCCCCCTCCTCGCGCCCGCCGCTGGGGGATCTGGTCTTCTTCAACGGTACCGGCGGCTTCGACCGTGACGGACGCGAGTACGTCTGCGTGCTCGACAATGGCGATACCACACCGCAGCCCTGGATCAACGTCATCGCCAACGCCGGTTTCGGTTTTCAGGTCTCGGCGGAGGGCGGTGGCTATACCTGGGCGGACAACAGCCGCGAGAACCAATTGACGCCATGGTCCAACGATCCGGTCAGCGACCTGCCCGGCGAGGTGATCTACGTCCAGGATGCCGACAGCGGCGCGCTGACCACCGTCACCGCTCGCCCATGTCCCACGCGCCCCGGACATCAGGCCCGCCATGTCGCCCGTCACGGTTTCGGCTACACCCGTTTTGAGCACGACACGCCCCAGCTATCCATGGTGCTGCTGCAGTACGTGCCGTTGAACGACCCGATCAAGATATCGCGGCTGACACTGGAAAATCGCACCGCGACCCCCCGCCGGCTGATGGTGACCGCCTACACCGCCTGGGTGATGGGCACGTCGCGGGCCAGGACCGCACCGTTCCTGATCTCCCGCCACGATCCCGTCACCGGCGCGCTGTTGATGCAAAACCCGTGGAACCAGGCCTTCCCGGGACGAGTCGGATTCGTCGACCTGGACGGCCGCCAGAGTGGCTGGACCGCCGACCGCCGCGAGTTCCTCGGCCGAGGCTCGCTGGCCGCGCCGGAGGCGCTAACCAAAATGCGCCCGCTGTCGGCAAGCGTCGGGGCGGGGCGTGACCCTTGCACGGTGCAGCAGTGCGAACTGACGCTGGCCCCCGGGGAGACGGTCGAAATCGTGGCGTTCATGGGCCAGGCCAGCGACGACGAGGCCGCCCGGGAGTTGATAACGCGCTATCGACGCACCGATCTCGACGCCAAGCTGGACGAGGTCGAAGCCTACTGGCAGACGCTGCATGGGGCCTTGCAGATCAGCACGCCGGACCCGGCCATGGACCTGATGCTCAACGGCTGGCTGACCTACCAGACCCTGGCCTGTCGCATCGTGGCGCGCTCGGCGTTCTACCAGGCCAGCGGCGCCTACGGTTTCCGCGACCAGCTGCAGGATGGCATGGCGCTCACCTTCGCCATGCCGGCGCTGGCGCGACATCACCTGCTGCGCGCCGCCGGTCGCCAGTTCGTCGAGGGCGACGTACAGCACTGGTGGCTGCCGCACTCCGGCCAGGGCGTGCGCACCCGGATCTCCGACGACCGGGTGTGGCTCGCGTTTGCCGCCGCGACTTACATTCAGGCAACGGACGACCCCGCGGTGCTGGACGAGCGGGTCGCTTTCCTGGAGGGGCCGCCGCTGGCGCCGGAGGCCCATGACGACTTCGCCCAACCGCTGACGGCCGACGAGGCGGCGTCGCTGTTCGAGCACTGCGCCCGCGCCCTGGACCAGGCTCTCGAGCGGTTCGGCGAGCACGGCCTGCCACTGATCGGGACCGGTGACTGGAACGATGGCTTCAATCGTATCGGCGAAGCGGGTCGCGGCGAGAGCGTGTGGCTGGGCTGGCTGCTGCTGCGCACGCTGCTGCTGTTCGCGCCGCTGGCCGACACCCGCGACGCGCCGGAAGCGCGGGCCCGCGCCCAGCGCTGGCGGGAACGCGCCGAGACGCTGCGCCAGGCGCTGGAGAGCGAGGCCTGGGACGGTCAATGGTACCGCCGCGCCACTTTCGACGATGGCCGGTGGCTCGGCACCCACGACAACGACGCCTGCCGGATCGACGCCATCGCGCAGTCGTGGGCGGTGCTGTCGGAAGGTGCCGACCCCGAGCGCGCCGCCCAGGCCATGGCGTCGGTGTCACGCCACCTGATCCGCCCCGAGGAGCGACTGGCGCTGCTGTTCACGCCGGCGTTCGACCGGACCGCAATGGAGCCCGGCTACATCAAGGGCTATCCGGCGGGGCTGCGGGAGAACGGCGGGCAGTACACCCATGCCGCGATGTGGTCGATCCTGGCGTTCGTCAAGCTGGGCCAGGCCGACCAAGCCTACAGGTTGTTCTCGCTGCTCAACCCGATCAACCACGCCCTGACACCGGAAGAGGTGGCGCGCTACCGCGTCGAACCCTACGTGATCGCCGCCGATGTCTACTCCGAGCCGCCTCACGTCGGACGCGGCGGCTGGACCTGGTACACCGGCTCCGCCGGCTGGATGTACCAGGCCGGCGTGGCCGGCATCCTGGGGATTCGCCGGGAGGGTCGCCGGTTGATCGTCTCGCCCTGCATTCCCGATGCGTGGCCGGGCTTTCATGCCACCGTCAACCTCGAGGGGAGCGCCTGCATGATCCGCGTCGAGCGACCCTCCGACGGCCGGCCCGCCGGTGCCACGCTGGATGGAGAGCCGCTGCCCGACAGCGCTTGCGAAGCGTGGCTGACCCTGGACGGCGAACCTCACCTGCTGATCCTCCGTCTCGCCGAGCGCGGCCCCGATCCGGCACTGCCCGGTTCCGTCCCGCAAACCTCCCCGCCACCGACGGCCACTGCCGCCGACGGCGAATCATGAACGACCGCCGACTCCGGCCCCGCGCGGGGCGCCTGACGGCCACCCGTGCGCCAACACTCGCCATTACGGCCCCCTGGAGAAACCGCTCATGAGAATTCAGCTCGGTTGCGAAATGATCTATCAGTTCGCCGCACCCACACCGATGATCGCCATGCTCAACGTGCACCATTCACGCTTCTCCAGCCTGGAAGGCCCGGATCACCTGATCACCTCGCCGATGGTCAACCTGTCGAGCTACCGCGACAGCTTCGGCAACTGGTGCAACCGCATGGTGGCGCCGGCCGGCACCTTCACGCTCGGCACCAATGCGATCCTGCATGACGACGGCGGCTACGATCCCGTCGGTCTCGATGCCCGCCAGCATCCGGTGGAAGAGCTTCCCTCGGAGGTGCTGCAGTACCTGCTGGGCAGCCGTTACTGCGAGACCGACCTGCTCAGCGAGATCGCCTGGCAGCGGTTTCAGGGCACGCCGCCGGGCTGGGCCCGTGTCCAGGCGATCTGCGATTTCGTCAACCAGCACCTCACCTTCGGCTACGAGCACTCGCGACCCACGCGCACGGCTTCCGAGGCCTATCACGAAGGGGTGGGCGTCTGTCGCGACTATACCCATCTCGCCATCACGCTCTGTCGCTGCATGAATCTGCCGGCCCGCTACTGCACCGGCTACATCAGCGACATCGGCAAGCCGCCGCCCTACGCCGACATGGACTTCGCCGCCTGGATGGAGGTCTATCTGGGAGGCCGCTGGTGGACCTTCGACCCGCGCAACAACGCGCCCTGCATCGGCCGCGTGCTGATCGCCCAGGGCCGCGATGCCACCGATGTTCCGCTGACTCATACCTTCGGCCCCAATACCCTGGGCGGCTTCAGCGTGTGGATCTATGAGCTGGCGCCCAAGGCGTGAATGGAGAGGGATGTACAAACGAACGGAGAGGCGGGAAAGGACAGGGAGGCGGGAACGGGAATGACGCGATGACGCCGATGGGATGAACAGACGATCCGCGAAGCCAAAAGCGCCCCGATGGGGGCGCTTGGCGAGGATATCGCGTTCAGAATGTTGCTTTCAGAAAGACGTCCACTCTTCGGTTTCGGCTTTCTGCGGTGCGGTGCTGGCCCGCGGGCGCGCCGGCGTCTGAGGCCGCACCGGCGTCATGGCCGAGGCGTTGGATGACGCCGTGGCCGAGCCCGACGGCAACGCCTGCGTAGTACCGCTGGCCGCCCCCTTGAAGAAAGAGACCTCTCTCAACAGCGCCGCGGCCTGACTCTGCAGCGAGCGCCCGGCGGCGCTGGACTCTTCCACCAGGCTCGCATTCTGCTGGGTCACTCCATCCATCTGGGACACGGCGGTGTTGATCTGATCGATGCCCTGCGCCTGCTCGCGGCTGGCCACCGCGATCTCCCCGACCAGCGTGGTCACGCGGGCGACGCCTTCGACGATCTCCTCCAGCGCGTGGCCCGCGCGATTGACCAGTTCGGTACCGGTATCGACCTGACCGATGCTCTCCTCCACCAGTTTCTTGATCTCCTTGGCGGCATCGGCACTCCGCCCGGCAAGATTCCTCACCTCGCTGGCCACCACGGCGAAACCGCGGCCCTGCTCGCCGGCGCGTGCCGCTTCCACCGAAGCGTTGAGCGCCAGCAGGTTGGTCTGGAAGGCGATCTCGTCGATCAACCCGACGATACCGGCGATCTTGCGGCTCGAGGCGTTGATCCCCTCCATCGCCTTGACCGCCTTGTCGGCGACCTCGCCGCCAGCGTTGGCTCGCTGGCTCACGTCGTGGACGAGCTTGTCGGCTTCGGCGGCGTTCTCCGCATTCTGGCGCACGGTCGAGGTGATCTCGTCCATCGATGCCGCCGTCTGTTCGAGGCTCGCGGCCTGCTCCTGGGTGCGGCGACTGAGATCGTCGGTGCCCTGGGCGATTTCGTCCGCCGCGGTGCTGACCGATTCGGCATTGCCGCGTACGCTCATGACGACATGGGAGAACTGGCTCTCCATCGCCTTCAGCGAGCGCAGCATCACGCCGAACTCGTCCTTGCAGGTGATATCGATCGGATTGTCGAGGTTGCCGTCGGCCATGGCGTTGGCGAGGTCCTGGGCTTTACCCAGCGGGGTCATGATGCCGCGGATCAACCAGAGCGCCAGCAATATGCCCGCGATCAGTGCGCCGATCATGGTGCCGATGACGAGTTTGCGTTCCCACTCATATAGCGCGACCGCTCCCTCGTAGGCCTCGGCGGCCTGCGCGCTGTTGCGGTCCACCAGTTGCTGGATGTCGCCGAGCGTTTCCGAATAGCGTTCGCGCAGCGTCGTCGTGGCGATCTCCCGGGCGCGATCGAAATCATTGCCGATCATGGCGGTGGTGAGCTCGGCAATGGCGGACCGCAGGTTGCCCAGCGAGGTGATGAAGGCGTCGGCCATCTCCCTCTCGATGGGACCGCTGATGCGATTGGGATAGTAGTCTTTCCAAGCCGCATCGATGATGGCGTCGTTTGCGGCGACCTCCCGCTGCGTCGTCCGCGCCGATTCCGGGTCGCGATCCCGCTGTTCCGCAGTAATCTTGACCCGGTTGCCGAGCAGCGCCCGGTCGATACGGTTTAGATGCCCCAGTGTCAGAACGTTACCTTCGTAGGTCCGCTCCAGGGCGTCGTTGGTGGAGCTCAGACCGAACAGCCCGACGACTCCGACGACGAACAACATGACGACACAGGCGCCCAGGCTCGCGGCCAGGCGAAATTTCACGCTTCGATTCAGTAGCAGCATGGCAAGACCCCCGATAGATGCCCTCGGCTCTGGCCGTCGGGCGGGTGTAACTGGCTCCGGCAAGCGTGAGAACACCAACATCATTCCCGCCATGCCGTGAGACGCTCTATCGGCCGCTGTACAAATAAAATTAATTTAATTTAGGGAAGGGTGCGCTTTTCGCTCGCTCCTTGCAGGTCGTTGGCATACAGAACACTGATAGAAAAGGAGAAAAACCTTTATTGAAAATCGATTAGGCGTGAATGCGCCTGCGGGATGCCAGCCCCCTCTTCCACGGGAACGGGTCGCCTATCGCAAACAACTCTTGTACCAAAAATCAATCTTGTACAATTTTTACGGCTATGCCAGAGTGTCGGAGCGCCAGCAGGGATCGCTGGCCGGACCGACAAGGATCGTCGAACCGCAACGGGCAGGGACTGCCTGACTTGCTGGCCAGGACGGCCAGCCTCTACCAAGGAGGGATGACCATGAGACACCACATTTCATGCACCCGCTGTGGCAATACCCACGCTGTCTCCGCGGACAGCCCCCGGGACTGGGATGAGATCACCTGCACGGAGTGCGGTGAATTCATCGACACCTACGGCCACCAGGCCGATCTCGCCTCGCCCAGCTATGCGCTTCATGCGCTGAACCTGTCGCGTGGATTGATCCTGCAGATGGCGAGGGAGAGCGTCCACCGGCTGGAGCGACAGCCAACAATGAGACGTTCCGCATGATGACCGTCACCTTGAACCTCGACTGCAGCGTCTGCGGCCATCATCGGTTTCATCTGCCCATCAAGCAGGAGGAGGGGGCGCGCGTCACCTGCGCGAACTGCTCGGCATACAAGTGCCAGATACGGGATCTCGAGAAGGCCCTGATCGCCGCGGGCCGCAATCGATATCGCACGGCCGTCTCCGCCGCCTGATCCGGCATTCGATCGTACTTGCCTGGCCGCCTTCCCGTTCTGGCGGCTTTTTTGCAGTCGGATGGGCGGTCAGGAAACGTCGCCACCGGCGGCGGATTGAAGCGGCGTGGGTGTTACCGCCATTCCCTTGCCGACCGCCAGATCTAGGATTTGCACGAAAAGTCGGCGAGCGAAGGCCAGACCGGGGCGCGTAGCTAGGCGGAAATCGGCGAAAACGGATCGGGTTGGCGTTCCAGCCGATTTTTAACGACGTATTGCCGAGTGCAGGCAGTTTTCGTACGGAGCCTAATCACCTTGTCGTAGCGCCTCGATCAACTGCATCTTGTTCATGCCGCTGCGCCCGGCGAGGTCGCGTTGCTGGGCCAGTTGGTAGAGCGCTTCACGGGAGAGTCGGGTCAGTTCGGCCTTGGCGGGTGCCCTGCGGGATTTCCTCGATGCCGGGCTGCGACCGGAAGCCTTGTCCTGCGTATCGGAAGCACGGGCGGACGACGAGGATTTTCGCTTCGACGCGCGCCCTTTACCCTCACCTCCTTTATCTTCGCCTCCTTTACCTTCGCCCCCTTTCCCCTGGCCCCCTTTTGGGGTCGGTTCGACCCGCCCGCGCTTGAGACTGCGCTTGAGCACCTGCATCAGATCGATGACTTCGGCGCCCTCTTCGCTCTCGTTACCTTGGTCCGCATCCCGCGAACGGGTAGCTTCGACCGGGGCGACATCCTGATGACGCCGACGCTTCTGACGTACCCGTTTCTTGAGCGCTTCGATGTGGGGATCGATCAGTTCGTCGGGGTCGAAATGGTTGGCGTCGAGCTTGTCCATCGCCTGCCGGATCCGCCGCTCGCGTTTCGCATCCGGCTCACCCGGCGGCTCCAGGCCGATGCTTCGCGGCGTGCGCAGTTCGTCATGGAAGCGCAGCGCCTCGGCACGCAGGATGCCGTTCTCGGCCACGATCGCCACCAGCACCTCGCGTCCCCGCATCACCAGCGTGGCGATTCCCGCCCGCCCGGCATTTTCCATCGCCGCGGCCAGCAGCCGATAAGGCTTGAGCGCGCCATCGCCGCGAGCCGAGCGAGAGTCCGGCACCAGAAAGTAGGCACGTCGAAAATAGAGCGGATCGAGCTGGTCCAGCGGAACGAACCGGCTCAACTCGATCTCGCGCCGGTGCTCGAGCGTGGCGTCCTCGATCTCCTGATCCTCGACGACCGCGTAGCGGTCCTCGCCGACCTCGACGCCCCGGGCCAGCTCGCTCGACTTGAGCGGCTTGCGCCCGGTCTCGCTGAAGAACCGGCGGGACAGCGGCCTGCCCTGATCGTCGACCTCTTTCAGCGTGATATCACGCGAATGCTGGGCGGGGTAGAGACCGACCGGGAGATTGACCAGCCCGAAGGCGATGGTGCCGGACCAGAACGGTCGCGGCCCGCGAAAACCTCCATCGTGGTGATGCCGCTCGTCCGACTTCGATGTTTTCGACTTTGTCGTCTTCGATTCAGGCACGCTTGCGCTCCCGGGCCAGGCTGGCCTCGAGTGACGACGCGATATCGTCGGAGGATTCCTGCCGGCGCCGGCGTTTGACCTTGAGTCGCTTGCCACTGCGCTTGGCCTCCACCAGTGCTCCCAGTCGCTGACGATACTCGTCCTGGTAGGTTGCCGGCTCGAAGTCGGCGGCGTACGTCTCGACCAGATCGGTCGCCATCTTCACCTCCCTGTCGTTCAGCTTGGCACCGCCGGGGGGATCGAGGGCATCGGCATCGACGACTTCGTCGAGATGGCGCAAGATGATCAGCACCGGGTGGCCGTCGTGGTCGCGCAGCGCACCGACATAGGCCTTGTGCCGCATCACCCAGTGGACCAAGCCTTCCCGTCCGCTGCTGGCGAGCGCGGCGGCGAAGGCGTCGAACGTGCTTTCGTCTCCATCCGGGCCGAGGTAGTAGGGACGCCGGTACCACTGGTTATCGATCGTCCCTGGAGGCAGGAAGTGCATCACCTCGATATCCCGCGAGGGCGCCGGCGCCAGTTCGTCGAGCTCGTCGGTATCGAACAGGATGCGATCCTGCTTGCCGACGACGGCCTTGTGCCGGTCGTCGCGCGACACGGTCTTCCCGCTTCGGGGCTCGATCATCGCCTGATGCACGGGACGACGCCGACGCCGGTCGAGCAGGCGAAAATGGACGTGGCGGTCGCTGACCGCCGTATAGAGCTTGACCGGCACCCGCTCCTCGCCAAAGCCGATGACGCCTTTCCAGACCGCGCGAGCGCTCATCGTTTTCTTCCCTCGGCTGTTCCGGTCATCCACGCGGCCCTCCTGGTCACGTCGGTCATCACACCTCCATCCCGGCATCGCGGCAGCGCTTCTTGGTCAGTCGCTCGCGGGCGTCGTCGAAGCCCTCCCACGGATCATGCTTGAGCGAAGCCAGCCGGCGCGGCAGATTGGCCAGCGCATAATGATCGGCACTCAGTTTCGGCCCGAGCTCCTCCCAGCGAATCGGCGTCGCCACCGGCGCGCCGGGCTTGGCGCGTACCGAATAGGAAGCCACCGCCGTGGCGCCACGGCCGTTGCGCAGGTAATCGAGGAACACCTTGCCGCGGCGAGCCTGCTTGGACATGTTGAGCGTCAACTGGTCGGGATGACGCTCGGCGCAGCGTTCACATACGGCTTCGGCAAACCCCTTGGCGGTCTCCCAGTCGGCATGCGGTTTGAGCGGAACCACCAGATGCAGGCCCTTGCCGCCGGTGGTGCGCAGGAAGGCGGTGAGTCCGAGCTCGGACAGCGTTTGGCGCAGCTCGCCGGCGACATCGATGACCGCCTGCCATTTGCAGTCCGGTGCCGGATCGAGATCGAACACCAGTTGATCGGGGCGCTCGAGATCGTCGACGCGACTGTTCCAGAGGTGAAATTCGACGGTCCCCATCTGGACCAGCGCCACCAGGTCGGCGACACGGCGCGCGTAGAGATAGTCGTGCCTGCCGGATTTTTCGGCGATGGCCACGCTCGGCAGGCTGTCCGGCATGGTCTCGCTGGGATGCTTCTGGACGAAACACTCCTCGCCGACACCGCCGGGGCAGCGCAGCAGCGTCAATGGCCGCTCGGCGAGACCGGGCAGGATCCACCCGGCATGCTCGGCATAGTATTCGGCCAGCGCCCGCTTGGTGATGCCCTGGTCCTCGAACAGCACCCGATCGGGGTGCGTCAGCCGGACGCCCTCGATCTCGTCATCGCCGCCACCGGATCGCCTCCGGGTCGAACGCTTGCCGGGGGAAGGTTCACTCGCTTTCTCGCTCATGGACGGCTCCGTCGCTCGTTGCTGGCTCAGCCGAATGTCGTGGGGATCGCGATCCTCGCGCAGGCCGCGAAAGCGCGGATGGCGCAGGCGACCATCCTGGGTCCATTCGCTGAAATTGACGTCGATCACGCGCTTGGGCGTGACCCAGTGGCTGCTGGCCAGATCGGGAATGTCGCGCTCGACGAAAGGCGAGGTCTTGCGCGGCGAGCGCGCCAGTTCCCGATGCCACTCGGCGAGCTGATCGTTGGAGAACCCGGCGCCGACCCGACCGCAGTAGCGCAGCTTGCCGTCGTCGTCGTAGGCGCCGATCAGCAGCGAACCGAAGCCGCTGCGCGAGCCTTGGGGGTCGGTGTAGCCGCCGACGACGAATTCGGCCTGACACTCGGTCTTGGTCTTCAGCCAGTCCCGGTTGCGGCGGCCACGATAGGGAGAGTCGGCACGCTTGGAAACGATGCCCTCCAGACCCTGGCGACTCGCCTGCCGGTAGAACGCCGCACCCTGGCCTTCGATGTGATCGGTATAGCGCAGCAGGCCACTGTTGCCGATCTTCACCGCGTCACAGATCTGCGCCAGCAGCGCCTTGCGGTCGCGCAGGGCGACGTCGTCGAGCGCCACCCCTTCGAACCCGAGGCCGTCGAGATAACGCAGATCGAAGATCTGGTACACCAGTCCGGCGGTCTTCTCCTCGCTCAGCGCCCCCTGCAGGCGCCGGAAGTCGCTGATACCGTCGCGTCTCAGCGCGACGACCTCGCCGTCGAGCAGCACCTTCTCCAGCGGCAGCGCTTCGATCGCCTCGGCGATCTCCGGAAACCGGTCCCGCCAGTCGTGACCGTTGCGCGTCAGCAGGCTCACCCTGCCGCGGTCGAGCCGCGCCAGAACGCGGTAGCCATCGAACTTGATCTCGTGGAACCAGTCGTCATCGTCCGGCGCCTCCTCGACCAGCGTCGCCAACTGCGCCGCAGGCCGAGCGGGGAGGTTCGCCTTGCGCGCGCCCTCGAGCTGACCGGGATCGATCTTGACGGCCGGGGCCTTGCGACCACTGCTCGAGCGCCTGCTCGCGGTTTTCGATGAAGGTTTTGACGACGAGGATCGGGAGGATGGGGACTTCGTCGACGACGAGTGCTTTGACGGCGATTTCTTTGACGACGAGTTCGACGCCGAGGCGGTTGATGACGGGGCTGCTGATGACGAACCCGCTGTCGATGAAGAGGATGGGGACTTCCCTTCGGCGATCTCCGTCATGCGCCGGTTCGAGGCCACGCTGACGTCGTCCAGGCTGTCGGGCACGTGGGAATCGGCGTCGTCATGGCGTTTGATCATCAGCCACTGCTTGCCATCCTGCCGCTTTCCGCCGCTTCCTCGGCCACTCATTCGCTTGAGCGTCCAGGCCCCCTTGAGCTTGGCGCCGTCGAGCTCGAAATCGATCTGGCCGTCATCGTGCTTGCCGCTCACCCGCCATTCGCCACGGTCCCAGATCATCACCGTTCCGGCACCGTAACCGTCAGGGATCACCCCCTCGAAATCGCCGTAGTCGAGCGAGTGGTCCTCGACCTGAACCGCCAGGTGCTTCTCGCCGGGCTCGAGACTGGGCCCCTTCGGCAGCGCCCAGCTGCGCAACACGCCGTCTTCCTCCAGCCGCAGGTCATAGTGCAGTTGGCTGGCGTCATGCTTGTGAATCACGAAACTCGACCGCGAACGCTGCTTGCCGCGTTTGCCGCGAGGTTCCGGCGAGCGCGAGAAGTCACGCTTGTTGCGGTAGGTCTCGAGATCAGCCATCCGTCGCTCCCACGATGATCCTGCAAATCGACAGTTTTCAGCCTAGTCAACGCCGCTTTCCGCGCCAGAGCATTAACCCAGGTCAGTCGGCGATACGCTTTGGCTTCTCCCTGTTAGCTCCTCCCTGGCGAACCGGAATCCACTCGTTCCTTTAATCTGGATCAGTCACCTCGCCCTTCGAACCCGCTAACTTACGGGAGTCCGACATCGCTCATCACGCGGCTCCGATACGCATTCCCCGGCTCCCGTGAAAGTTACCTATGAGAGTGACGGGCGTCAGGAGGCACCATGCGGGACCCGGCACTGCCGTGCCGCCTCCCGAGAAGAGCGCCGAGATCGAGGCTGGGCGCCTTCTTGATTTGAAGGGTGGGCTCGGGTCGACCACGCTGATACTCATTCGCCCCTATCGCAGTCTCGCCGTCGGTTCGTCGCGATGGCAGTTCATCCGTCGTGACGGAAGGAGATGCCCTCATGGCAGCAGCGCGTCCTTGCATCATTGCCCTCAACGCCGGCTCCTCCAGCATCAAGCTATCGCTGTACCATCTCGATGGGACGGCGCCGCCCGAATTCGTGGCCAGGGTTCAGGCCGAGGAGATCGGCGATTCGCCGCATCTGTCCGGCAGGCTGGCCGATGGAACGGATTTTCTCGACGAGACGCCGGCCAGCCACACCCTCGCGGATCACGACAGCGCCTTCGCCCGGTTGCACGAAGCCCTCGCGCAACAGTTCGGCGAGCTGAAACTGGCGGCGGTCGGCCACCGTATCGTCCACGGCGGCAGCCGCTTCCCCCGCCCGACGATCATCGACGCCGCCACGCGTGACGATATCGCGGCGCTGAGTCCGATGGCACCGCTGCACCAGCCCCACCATCTGGAGGGGATCGACGCCGTCGGCCGGTTCGCGCCCGGGACGCTGCAGGTCGCCTGTTTCGACACCAGTTTCCACCTCGAGATGCCGATCGTGGCCCAGCTGACCGGCCTACCCTATCGCTTCTTCGAGCAGGGCCTTCGTCGCTTCGGCTTTCACGGTCTCTCCTACGAGTACATCGCCGGACGACTGAACGATGTCGACGAACGGTTGGCGAAGGGTCGCACCATCGTTGCGCACCTTGGCAATGGGGCCAGCCTGTGTGCCTTGCAGGCCGGCAGGAGCGTCGACACCACCATGGGGTTCACCCCGCTCGAGGGCCTGCCGATGGGCACGCGCCCGGGGAATATCGATCCGGGGCTGATGCTTCATCTCGAACAGGAACTCGGGTTTACCCCCGAGACGCTCCAGCCGTTGCTCTATCACGAGTCCGGGTTGCTCGGGGTGTCCGGCATCGACAGCGACATGCAGACGCTGCTGGAGAGCAACTCCCCCCGCGCGCATCTGGCGATCGAATTCTTCGTCCACCGCGTTGCCCAGGAGATGGCACGCATGGCAGTCAGCCTGGGCGGTATCGACGGCATCGTCTTCACCGCCGGCATTGGCGAGCATGCCGCTCCGATCCGCGCGGCCGTCATCGATCGGCTGGCACCGCTATGGCCGGTCGCGCTGGACGACTCCGCCAACCGGGCTGCCGCACCTGGGCGCATTTCGACCCGGAACAGCACCATCGCCGTTCATGTCATTCCCACCGACGAGGAGGCGACGATCGCCCGCCACACCTGGCGACTCCATCGGGAGCAGTCGGCGCATGCGTAGCGCCAGGCACCGTTCCAGCCACCGTTACTCCAGGAGAACGCGCATGACTTCCTCCATGAGCCAATCCACGACGATCCGCCGACTTCCGATCGACAAGGACGAGGAGCTGCTGAGGCGGGTCGATCACTGGTGGCGTGCCGCCAATTATCTCGCCGTCGGCCAGATCTACCTCACCGACAACCCTCTACTCGAGATACCGCTGACGCTCGACCACATCAAGCCACGCCTGCTCGGGCATTGGGGTACGGTACCGGGGCTCAACCTGATCTATGCCCATCTCAACGCCCAGATCCAGCGTCGCGATCTCGACGTGATCTATCTCGCCGGCCCCGGCCACGGCGGCCCGGCGCTGCTGGCCAACCTGTGGCTGGAAAACAGCTACAGCGAACATTTCGCGCATGTGCCACGCGACGCCGAGGGCATGCGGCGACTGTTCCGCCAGTTCTCCACACCCGGCGGCGTGCCCAGCCACGTCAGCGTGCCGACGCCGGGTTCGATCCACGAAGGCGGCGAGCTGGGTTATGTGTTGACCCACGCCTTCGGCGCCGTCTTCGACAACCCCGGGCTGATCGCGGCCGCCGTGGTGGGCGACGGCGAGGCGGAAACCGGCCCGCTGGAGGGCTCCTGGAAAGGCGTCAACTATCTCAACCCGACCCGGGACGGCGCGGTGTTGCCGATCCTGCACCTCAACGGCTACAAGATCGGCTCGGCGACGGTGCTGGCGCGCAAGAGCGACGACGAGCTCGACCACTACTTTCGCGGCCACGGCTACGCGCCGATCTTCGTCGAGGGCAACGAGCCGGATAGCGTCCATCGCGACTTCGCGGCGGCGCTTTCCAAGGGGCTCGATCAGATTCACGAGATTCAGCAACGAGCACGCCACGAAGGCATCGATCGCCGTCCGGTTTGGCCGATGATCGTACTGCGCACCCCCAAGGGCTGGACCGGGCCGGTCTCCGTGGGCGAGTTGCCGGTGGAAGGCACCTTCCGTGCCCACCAGGTGCCCATGAGCGGGCTGAAGGCGCATCCCGAACGCCTGCAGCAGCTGCAACAGTGGATGCGCTCCTACCGCCCGGAAGAACTCTTCGATCCACAGGGCAGGCCCAGAAAGATCATCACCGCACTCTGCCCCGCCGGCGAGCGGCGTATGGGTTCCAACCCGCACGCCAACGGTGGCAGGTTGCGCCAGGCGCTGGCTTATCGGCCGCTCGCGAACTACGCCGTCGAGCTCGACGAGACGCGGCGGGGTCGCGAGCTTCACGGCTCCACCGAGCGCCTGGGCCGATTCATGCGCGATATCTACATCGACAATCCGCACAACTTCCGGCTGTTCTGCCCCGACGAGATCAAGTCCAACCGGCTCGACGCCGTGCTGGAAGCCACCGATCGCTGCTTCATGGGGCCATTCGACGACAACGACGAGAAGCTGTCCATGGACGGTCGCATGCTCGAGGTATTGAGCGAGCACAACTGCAACGGCTGGCTCGAAGGCTATGTCCTGACCGGCCGCTACGGCCTGTTCGCCAGCTACGAAGCGTTCACCTCGATCATCGACTCCATGGCGATCCAGCACGCCAAGTGGCTGGAGCACGCCCGCGACGTGCCGTGGCGCGCCTCGGTCCCGTCGATGAACTATCTGCTGACCTCGACCTGCTGGCGCAATGACCACAACGGCTTCAGCCACCAGGGGCCGGGGTTCATCGACACGCTGCTGAGCAAACAGCCGCAGGTGGTCAGGATCTACCTGCCGCCGGATGCCAACACGCTACTGGCCACCGCCCGTCACTGTTTCGACAGTGTCGACCACCTCAACGCCATCGTGATCGACAAGCATCCCCAGCTGCAGTACCTGACCATGGACGAGGCCGCCGAGCACTGTCGCCAAGGTCTCGGCATCTGGGAGTGGGCCGGCAACGACGGCGAAGGCGATCCGGATATCGTGACGGCCTGTGCCGGTGATATCGCCACTCAGGAGACCCTGGCGGCGGTGGACATCCTGCGTACCTACCTGCCGGAGCTGGCCGTGCGCGTGGTCAACGTGGTCGATCTCATGACGCTGCGCCTCGACCACCCCCACGGCATCGACCAGGATCGTTTCGTCGAGCTGTTCACGGCCGACCGGCCGGTGGTCTTCGCCTTTCACGGCTTCCGTGGCGTGGTGCACCAGTTGATCCACAATCGCCCCGAGACCGAGCGCTTCCACGTTCGCGGCTATCAGGAAGAGGGAACCACCACCACCCCGTTCGACATGACGGTGCTCAACCAGATGAGTCGCGCGCATCTGGCGCTGGATGCCCTGCGCTATTTACCGGACCAGAGGGAGAGTGCCGCCACGCTGATCGGCGACCTGCAGGCGCTGCTGCAGAAGCACCACGCCTATATCCGCGAACATCTCGACGATATCCCGGAGATCACCCAGTGGACCTGGACCGGCGGCAACGTCCAGTTGCCGCTGGACGAGGAGGATCATGCCGGGGCATGACCGGGGTCACGGCGTCACGCCCCGGGCCCCCGCCGGCTCCCGATAGCGCGACCGGACCCACTGCCGCGCCAGCAGGTAGGCCAGCAGCGCTTCCGGCAGCTCCCCGGCGTAGAACATCAATTCCGCGCCCTGCCGGACCTGATCGAGCGGCACCGAGGCGGGGAAGTGAAACCGGGCCATCCATTTGGACAGCGTCGCATGTGCCGCCATCGACACCACCAGCACGCCGAAGCGCCACTCGAGGGAGGGGCGTCTCGGCGCCGGGTCCGGCCCGGCAATGGCCCAACTGAACAGACACCCGGCAACCACGAAATGCCAGTGCAGCCAAAGGGCGAAGCCGGGAGAGTGGCGCATCGCGATGTAGAGGTCGGTCAGGTACAGCGCCATCATGCCGCCGATATTGAGCAGCGCCGCCGTGACGGGATGGCTCAACACGCGAATGGGAGGCAGGGATACGAATCTGACCCAGCGCCTGCCCCAGTGCGCGGGCACGTTCTTCAGCGCCAGGCTCGCCGGCGCCGCCATCACCAGCCCCAGCGGCGCGATCATCCCCGCCACGAGATGCACCGCCATATGGCCGCGGAAATCATCGTGCGCCCACTGCATCGATGGTGGCGACATCACCGCGACGATCGCCAGCGCGCTGCCCACGAAGAGGGCCAGCCGCCACAGCGGCCAGCCCCGGCCGCGCCGCTTCGCTCGCCACCAACCCCAGGCGTAGAGTGCGGCCAGCGCACCGAAAACCAGCGCGAACCCGCTCACCGCTGGCTCAGCGCCTCGCCCCGCCGGGCCCGGCGCAGCAGCCAGTAACCGATGGCGAGCAGCAGCAGGCCGGCCAGGTTCCAGCAGAGGTCGTACACCAGTAGATTGTCCACGTAGCGGACCTGATGGAGCCCCAGGATCTTGTGGTCGACGATGCCGTCGAAGAGCTGGAACCCGCCCATTCCCAGCAGGAACCCCGCGCCTCGGTAACCGGGGGCGTGCTGTCCGGTCTCGTGGAGCCGCAGCATCAGCGCGCCACCGATGACCAGCATCACCAGCTCCAGCGTGTGCAGGAGCCCGTCCGAGGCCAGCGCCAGCGCCGAGTTGTCGGTTTCGACGAAGTGGTGCCAGGCCAGTACCTGATGAAATACGATCTCGTCGAGCGCCGCCATGATACCGATGCCCAACAGGACGGCGGCCAGCATCGTCGCCCCGGTTCGCCGCTGAACCCGCTCGCTCATATCGATCCCCTCGTGCAGATACGTCTTCACTTCGCGACGCCAGGCGGATGCAAAAAAACCCCGGCCGCTGGGGCCGGGGTTAGATCGTGGCGATTCCTTGCCAACTCGCCATGGCATCCTGCCATGCGTCCCTGTGAACATCGCTTCCCGCGACTCCTTCCTTGGCACTGCGTCTTCCTGACGCTGCAAGATCACCGTACGCCCTCGAGTCATCGATGAAGTTCATACAGGTTAAAGAAGGGCGGAAGATATGTTTCTTTATGTAACGCAATCCCGCTTTGCCGCTCGGCAGCCATCGATGGCTCGTCGCTCGCCCATCAGCCAGCCAGCACAGTGACCAGGGGGAGCGCGATCACGACCAGCCACGCCGGCCAGCGCCATACCGTCAGCAGCAGGAAGCCGGCCAGCGCCAGCGCGAAATCGGCCGGCTCGACAATGGCGCCTTGCCAGATTGGGGCGTACAGCGCGGCCCCCAGAATGCCAACCACCGCCGCGTTCGTGCCCTGGATCAGCCTCTGCGCGGTCGACGAGGCGCGCAATCGGTCCCAATGCGGAAGGACGCCCACCAGCAATAGCATGCCCGGCAGAAAAATCATGACCGTCGCCACTGCCGCCAGTATCCCGCCATGGACGCCGGGCGCCATCGCCGCCCCCAGATAGGCGGAGAAGGTAAATAGCGGCCCCGGCACGGCCTGCGCTGCCCCGTAACCGGTCAGGAACGTGCTCTCCGATATCCAACCGGGATCGACCACCTCGGCCTGCAGCAGCGGCAGCACGACATGGCCGCCACCGAAGACGAGCGCTCCGGCTCGATAGAACGCATCCATGACCGCGACGACCTCGCCTCCCCCTGTCGACGCCACCAGAGGAAGCAGCAGCAGGAGAAGGAAGAACAGCGCAAGCGCGAACAGGCTAGCGCGCCCGGAGAGCTCGCGGCGATCGGGCCGGGTCATCGTCGTCGCCGGCCGACACCACCAGACGCCGAGGCCGGCTCCCGCCGCGATGGCACCCAACTGGCCTGCCGTGCCGCCGATGAAGACGGCCATGAACACGGCCACCAGGGCGATCCCGGCCCGAGTCCGGTCGGGACACAGTTTTCCGGCCATCCCCCAGACCGCATTGGCGACCACGGCGACGGCCACCAGCTTGAGACCATGAATCAGGGACTGGCCGACATCGCCCCCCAGCGCCGACGCGCCGGAGGCGAACAGCGCCAGCGCGATGGCCGAGGGCAACGTGAACGCACACCAGGCAGCTAGCGCGCCGGGTAGGCCGCCCCGTCGCAGGCCGATGGCGAAGCCGACCTGGCTGCTGGCGGGACCGGGCAGGAACTGGCACAGCGCGACGAGGTCGGCGAAATCCGACTCGGAAAGCCATCCCCGACGCACCACGAAAGCCTCGCGGAAATATCCCAGGTGCGCGATGGGGCCGCCGAAGGAGGTCAGGCCGAGCAGCATAAACGTCCGGAATATCTCCCCACGGCGGGAGTGGGGATGCCGGGTCCCGGTCATGTCGACACTCCTTGTTTGCGGCGACCTTTGTCACCACACACCTTACGGTGTGGAAATGACAGGCAGCCACAACGCCAGCGCGACGAGCGTCGCCAGCAGTACCGGCGGGGTGATCAGAAGGCCGATCTTCATGTACTGCCCCCAGCCGATCTTGTAACCCTTGCCGGCCAGTACGTGCAGCCACAGTAGCGTCGCCAGGCTGCCGATGGGGGTGAACTTCGGCCCCAGGTCGTTGCCGATCACATTGGCGTAGACCATCAGCTCCTGGGTCACCGCCGGCACCTGGGCCCGGTCGATGGCCAGCGCCCCCACCAGAGTCGACGGCAGGTTGTTCATGATCGAGGCGACGATGGCGGAGAGGAAGCCGGTGCCGATGGTGGCGATGAAGTCGCCCTGCCCGGCCAGCCACTGCAGTGCCCGGGCGCCATAGGCGGTCAGGCCCGCGTTGCCCAACCCGTAGACCACCAGGTACATGCCGATGGAGAACAGCACGATCTGCCACGGCGCGCCCTTGAGCGCCGCGGTGACCGACACGGCGGCGCCCTTGCCGCCCTGCCACCAGCGACCGGCGATCGCCATCAGCACGATCGCCGCGGCCCCGGTCACGAAGGCAATGGGAACGCCCAGCGGCGCGGTGACGAAGTAGGCGACGAGCAGCACCGCCAGCAGCGGAAACGCGGCGCGGAAGACCAGCGGGTCGACAATCGTCGAGCGCGGGGCATCGAGTTCCTCGACCGAGTAGCGCTTGGGAATCCGACGGCCGAAGGCGATCCAGAGCACGCCCAGGGTCGCCGCCAGCGAGACCAGGTTGACCGGCACCATGACCGCCGCGTAGCGGTCGAAGCCGATGTCGAAGTAGTTGGCGCTGACGATATTGACCAGGTTGGAGATGACCAGCGGCAGGCTGGTGGAATCGGCGACGAAGCCGGTGGCGATGATGAACGCCAGCGCCGCCGGCGGCGCGAAGTCCAGCCGCAGCAGGATCGCGATCACGATCGGGGTCAGCAGCAGCGCCGCACCGTCGTTGGCGAAGAACGCCGCGATCACCGCGCCCAGCACCACCACCAGCGGGAACAGCAGGTGCCCGCGGCCGTTGCCCCAACGGGCGACATGCAGTGCTGCCCAGGCGAAGAATCCGGCCTCGTCGAGAAGCAGCGAGATGACGATCAGGGCGACGAAGGTGAAGGTCGCATCCCACACGATATCCCACACCACACCGACGTCGGACAGCTGCACCACGCCCGCCAGCAGTGCCACCAGCGCCCCGCCGAGGGCGCTCCAGCCGATCCCCAGGCCCTTGGGCTGCCAGATCACCAGGACCAGGGTGACGACGAAAATAGCCAGTGCCAGCATCGAATGCCCCTGCGTTCAGTGAGTACTTTTTAGTGAGTACGTTTAGCCAGTACGTTCTAGGGTTTGTACGAAAAGTCGGCGAGCGAAGGCAAGACAAGGCAAAAATCGGCGAAAGAGGACCGGGCTGGCGCTCCAGTTTACGGGGTGTAAATGAGCATCTTGAGCCGGTTTTTAACGCCGTATTGCCGAGTGCAGGCAGTTTTCGTACAGAGCCTAGTGAGTGCCTTGATTGACGCGACGCGAGAGTGCTTCCGCGCTCTCGACCCGCTCGGAATAGCGATCGGTAAGATAGGCCGAGCGCCCCCGCGTCAGCCAGGTGAATTTCACCAGTTCCTCGCAGACATCGACGATGCGCATGTAGAGCGGCGAGAGTTTCATCCGTCCGGCCTCGTCGAACTCGGTGAATGCCCTGGGTACGGAGGACTGGTTGGGGATGGTGATCATCCGCATCCAGCGCCCCAGGATCCGCAGCTGATTGACCGCATTGAAGCTCTGGCTGCCGCCGGAGACCTCCATCACCGCCAGCGTCTTGCCCTGGGTCGGGCGCACGCCCCCCAGCGACAGCGGGATCCAGTCGATCTGGGCCTTCATGACCCCGGTCATGGCGCCGTGACGCTCCGGGCTGACCCACAGCATGCCGTCGGACCACTCGGCGAGAGCCCGCAGCTCCTGCACTTTGGGGTGTTCCGCCTCGGCGTCGTCCGGCAGCGGCAAGCCCGAAGGATCGAAGGTACGCACCTCGCAGCCGTACCAGCGCAGCAGTCGGCCCGCTTCCTCGGAGGCGAGCCGCGAGAAGGAGCGCTCGCGCAGGGAGCCGTAGAGCACCAGAATCCTCGGCGGATGACGCGGCGCGTCGGTTCCCATCAGCGCCTCGATATCGATCGGCTGCAGCTTCTCCGGATCGATATTGGGCAGATCGTCGGCGTCGACCGAATCGCTCATCGCACTCAGGTCTTTATCACTCATGCCCGGCCTCATCGGCCCGCACGACCTCGCCGTCTTCCTTGGTGAACGTCGCCACCGGGTTGGCCAGCAGCGCCAGCACGCGCTCCGAAGGTCGGCACAGCCGGGCCCCCTTGTCGGTGACCACGATCGGCCGGTTGATCAGGATCGGATGCGCCATCATCGCGTCGATCAACCGGTCATCGCTCAGGGCCGGATCGTCCAGGCCGAGTTCCTCGAACGGCGTACCCTTGCGGCGCAGCAGCTCTCGCGGCGTGATGCCCATCATCGAGATCAGCTCGACCAGGCGCTCGCGCGTGGGCGGCGTGTTCAGGTATTCGATCACGTCCGGCGTCTCGCCGGAGGCCTCGATCATCGCCAGCGTGTTGCGCGACGTGCCACAGGCGGGGTTGTGATAGATCAACGGTTTCATGACGCCCTCAAGGTTTGTCTTCGAGGTTCCGTTCGCCGCCCTGCTCGTCTTCAGCGGCGCAGCCACCCAGCGCAGACAGGAACGGTTCACAGACCTCCGGATGCCCGGCGCAGCAGTCACGCACCAGGAACTGGATCGTCTCTCTCATGTGGGAAAGATCGGCGCGATAGATGATCGACCGGCTCTGCCGCCGGGAGACGACCCACCCCGCCCGCGCCAGCACCGAAAGATGGGCCGACATGGTGTTGTGCGGCACGTCGAGCTGACGCGCGACCTCGCCGGCGGGCAGCCCCTCGGGCTCGTGGCGCACGAGCAGCCGGTAGGCTTCGAGCCGCGTCTCCTGGGACAGGGCGGCAAAGCTTTGAGTGACGCAATTTATGTCCATATGTCCAGAATATAAGACATATTGAACCCTGGCAATGGCATTGGAGGAAGATCCAACGGAATTGGCTCCCTCAGGAGCCGCCGGTTGCGCCGATCTCAGCCGCTATTGTCGTTCAACTGACCGAAGTGGACGGGCCGGCAGATGCAGAAGACCGGCGCCCCCGTTGCCTCGACGGCCGTCACGAAGCGCTCCGCCGTCTCCTCGTCCATCGCGTACATCAGCTCGATGGGCTGGTCGGCCAGGTCGAAGAAATGGGCGGAGTGCAGCTTGCCATCCGCCCCGGTCCCCTCGACGTCGCCGCGCTGGGTCATCCGACCGATGCCCAGGCCCTTCGCCGTCTCGACGATCCAGTCGTAGACACGCTTGCCGTCGTGGCGGCGTGATTCGGGCACGATGAATATCACCTCGTAACCGCTCTTGAGCCGATTCATTGTTGCGATCCTCCCAGCAGGTTCTGGATGACGCCGTAGGTCAAAAAGCCCAGTCCGGTCATGGCGAGCGAGCCCACCACGTGAATGCCGATGCCCAGCAGCGCCATGCCGTAGCGCCCCGCCTGGATGTTGCCGAACATCTCGGCGGAGAAGGTGGAAAACGTGGTCAGCGCGCCCAGGAAACCGGTGATCACGAACAGCCGGAGCTCCGGCGACAACGAGGGCAGTTGCGCGAAAAACGCGATGCCGATACCGATCAGCCACGCCCCCAGCAGGTTCGCCACCAGGGTGCCGGGCGGAATCGCCGGAAACAGGGCGTTGAGCCAGACACCCAACAGCCACCGCAGGTTCGCGCCGATCGCGGCACCGGCGCCGATCGACAATACGGACAACCACATACCAGACCTCCTCGATAAATCCATTTCGTAAAATGATCCGCTCGAGGAGACGAGCCAGCCAGGAAGGAAAGACGGACACCTGCTGACACGCCTCGACCGAAGCGCCTCGCAGGCATCATTAACCGATAGACGGTGGTTCGAGCGATCGGGAAAGCCGCTCGGGAGGAATGCCATCTCCCACGGCAAGACCTTAGCACCGAACGCGCCGGCCGCGCCACTGGCGGTCCCGGTACGCCACGCTGCCCTATTGATGCGCAGATTGGCGCCCTCTCACTCCCACGCCGCGCCTTCCAGGGCGTCGAGCGGAATCTTCAGATAGCGTTTGCCGTTGCTCTCCGGCTCGGGCAGTCGTCCGCCGAGGATGTTGACCTGCAGCGCGTGCAGGATCAGCTTCGGCATCGGCAATTCGCTGTCACGACGGTTGCGCAGCTCGACGTACTCGGCCTCGCTGCTCTCATTCAGGCGATGCTTGTTGGTCTCGCGCTGCTCGCGCACGGTGCTTTCCCACTGCGGTTCGCGGTCGTCGGGCATGTAGTCGTGGCCGGTGAACAGGCGCGTCTCGTCGGGCAGCGCCAGGATCGCCTGGATCGAGTGCCACAGCTGGTGCGCGCTCCCGCCAGGAAAGTCGGCGCGGGCGGTGCCGAAATCGGGCTGGAACAGGGTGTCGTGAACGAAGGCCGCATCGCCGATCACGTAGGTGATCGAGGCCAGCGTATGGCCCGGCGAGTGCATCACGCGGCAATCGATCTCGCCCAGCTTGAAGATGTCCCCCTCGCCGAACAGATGGTCCCACTGGCTGCCGTCGTCCTGCAGGTCCGGCCAGTTGTAGATCGCCTTCCAGAGCGCCTGCACCTGCGTGACCGGCCGGCCGATGGCGGTGGGCGCACCGGTCTTGTCATGCAGATAGCGCGCGGCGGAAAAGTGATCCGCGTGGGGATGGGTATCCAGAATCCAGTCGACCGCGAGCCCCTCCCGCTCGATGTAGGCCAAGAGCTCATCGGCCTGGAACGTCGCCGTGGCGCCGGACTTCTCATCGTAATCGAGCACCGGATCGATGATCGCGCAACGGCGCGTGGCGGGGTCGCTGACGACGTACTGGATGCTGAAGGTGCGGGGATCGAAAAAACCGGCGACGTCGGGTCGCCCCCCATGCGTATCACCTCGGGAGAGAGCGAAGGTATTCATGACGGCTCCTTGGGAAAGCATACCCTAGAGTAACGCCTGAATGGTTATAACGTTATATCGATTTTAAACTCCAAGACCGGTTTGGCGCCTGCGGTCATACCTCCGGGGCACAGTCGCTCTCGAGGCCGAAAAAAACGGCACCGGTGTCACCGGTGCCGTCCTGGTTCCAGCGTTCTTTTCCTGAGGCACGTGAGGTCCAGACGCGCGGGAAGCTAGAACAGCATCGCGTCCAGCCAGCCCATGGGATAGTGCAGGTTCAGCAGCGCCTGCATGCCCAGCAGGAAGGCGCCGATGCCGATGGCGACCAGCAGTGCCGCCGACCAGCGTGCCCTGGCAACGAACCGGATGAAGCCCAGCGTCATGAGGACCGCGGTGCTGATGAAGCCGAGTAGCGAGGCGACGACGATCAGGGCCAGCAGCCCGCCGAGCCAGACCAGCGGCTGGCCGATGGGCTGGCTGACCCAGGTCGCCTGCCCCTTCCACGCCTGGGCGCCGGCCAGCAAGGCGCCGACGGCCATGATCGCGATGGCCAGCATCGGGAAGATGCCGCCGATCATCGACATGCCGCTGACGTCGTACCAGGCACCAGCCGCCAGTGCGAGCATGCCCACGACCAGTACCAGATCGATCTTGCCGAAGGTCGGCGCCGGCGTGTCGGCCGTCTGGCGGTTAACGTCGGCACCCACCGCCAGCGGCGGCTGCCGGCGCAGGACCAGCCGCTTGATCAGCGGGAAGGCAAACGCCAGCGCGATCAATGCCAAAATGATGATGACGCCGGGGCGAAGAAACGCCGCCATGCCGTGGAACTGAACGCTCTGGTAGAAGTAGGTCTCGGCACCCGGTGCGAGCACGAAGCCGATCAGGAAAGCGGGACGGGACCAGCCGGCCTGCTTGAACAGCAGCCCGATGGCGCCGACGGCGACCAGCGTGTACCAGTCTCCCAGCGAACGGGTGGCCTGGAAGGCGGCGAACAGAATCAGCGTGGTGATCACCGGTGCCAGCAGCACGAAGGGGATTCGCGTGAGCTGGGCGACCGGACGCGCCAGCATCAGGCACAGCGCGGCACCGAGGATATTGGCCAGCGCCAGCGACCAGATGATGGTGTAAGTCAGATCCAGATGGGTGGTGATCATGCTCACCCCGGGCTCGAGTCCCAGCAGCAGCAGTCCGCCCAGGAAAATCGCCGCCGTGCCCGAACCCGGCACGCCGAACAGCAGCGTCGGCACCATGGCTCCGCAGGCACAGGCGTTGTTGGCCGATTCCGGCGCGATGACCCCGCGAATGTCGCCCTGGCCAAAATGTTTCTCGCCCTTGGCCGTCTTCGATGCGAACGCATAGGTGAGCCAGTCGACGACCGAGCCGGCGAGCCCGGGGATGGTGCCGATGAGGCTCCCCATGCCGGCGCACTTGGCGACCAGGCCGCGATTGTCGACGACGTCGCGAATGCCCTGGCGCCATCCGTGCCCCAGCGAGGTCTGCTCCCGGGCGATGCTGCCGCGCCGGATGAGCAGATCGACGATCTCCGGCAACGCGAAGATCGCCAGCCCCACGACGATCAGCGGGATGCCGTCGAACAGATACTCGACGCCCAGGTTGAGGCGAAACTCGCCGGTCGCCGGCGCCGTCCCGATCGCCCCGGCCAGCAACCCCAGACCGCAGGCGGCCATGCCCTTGAACAGGCTGTCGCCGGAGAGCACCGCGACCATGGCCAGTCCCAGCAGCGTCAGCACGAACAGCTCCGCCGACGAGAACGCCAGCACCAGCGGCCGCGCGACCAGGATGAACCCGGTCAGCACGATGGCGCCGATGACGCCGCCGCACAGCGATGACAGGAAGGCGCTGGCCAGGGCCCGCGCCGCCTGCCCCTTCTTGGCCAGCGGGAAGCCGTCCATCACGGTGGCCTGGGAGGCGCTCGAGCCGGGGATTCCCATCAGCACCGAGGTGAACGTGTCTCCCGTGGGGATCACCGCGACCATGCCCATCAGCATGCCCAGCGCCAACCCCGGCTCCATGCCGTAGAGAAACGGCAGCAGCAGCGCCATGCCGGCGATACCCCCCAACCCGGGAATGATGCCGACCAGCAGACCGATCATCACCCCCAGACCCATGTAGACCAGATGCGAGGCACTGAATACCTCACCTAAACTCGCGACCAAGGCATCTATCATTGTGTTGTCTCCTCATACCGTCTCGGCGACGACGAATCAGTTAACGCGTCACGACCCGCACGCCGTAACGATCCTTGAGCCAGTCGACGACCCATTGACGACGGGCATCGCTGAGTTCCATCGCGGACGCCAGCTGCCTGGCGGCGACCTCTCCCACGACCGGCTCGTATGGCCCGACCTGCTGACGTGCGGCGGCCAGAAAGTCCGCGTTCGTCGTCAGCGCCTTGGCACCGGCGCGATAGCCCGCCAGCAGCTTGGCGTCGACCTGCCTGGGCACCAGCAGCAGCTTCTGCAGGGCGTAGCCGGAGGCGAAGAACTTGTGGAAGACCTCGTAGGCGACGTCGTCTCGGCTGGCGCCGGGCTGGGCCAGATAGAGTTCCGAGAACGTGGGCAGATCGGGGAAGGCGGGGTCACGCACGATCACGCCCTCTTCGTTCATCACGCCCAGCGAAAAGAGCGGCACGGCCTGTCCGGATTCGACCAGCGGCGCGACGCTGCTGAAGTAGGCAGAGGTGGTCTGGAAATCGACCCCGGCCTCTCCGCGCTCGAACGCCAGGCGCCCCTCGCCACGACTGCGCATGCCGAAGACCGGCTCGACCGCCAGGCCCAGCATGTCGAATGCCAGCATCACCGGCATCTCGAGCCCGGTCGGCGTCTGCATCGCGAACTTCGTCGGCTCCTCGCGCAGATTGGCGAGGATCTCGCCGGTCTCCTGGCCGAAACGCGGCTGGACGTAGACCACGCCACCGGTGGGCGCGGCAATGATCGGCGTCCACTTGGCGTAATCGAAGCGGACCCGCGGATCCTTGAGCATGGCCGGGAACTGCGTGGAGGCCGAGGTGACCAGCATCTCCTCGCCATTGGGCTGAGCGCGGGTATAGAAGAGATTGGTGCCGGTGATCGAACCGCCCCCGGGTACGTTGTCGATGACGATGGCGGGATGCGAGGGCAGCGACTGCGCCATCCAGTGCGACATGAAGCGCGCCCAGACATCGGTGCCCCCGCCGACCCCGAACGGCACGGTCCAGGTCAGCGTGTCGGGCGTGGGCTGGGCATCGTCGGCTTCGGCGAATAGCGGTAACAGCGCCAACGCACAGGCGATCCACCAGCGCCGGCAAGGCATTCGCGAGAGTTTCGGCTTGGCGTGCATATCCTCTCCTTCTCTTGGTTTTATGTTGGATGGCGTGTCCGACGTCCTCAGCCGGCGGCATCCAGCTCCAGCGTTTCCGGGACGAATACCGAACCGCTGAACAGCCGACGAGCGGTACGCACCAGCGAGCAGCGCGGCCACTGCTGCCCCGCGGGCCAATGGCTGACGACGCCCAACCGCCCGCTCGGATGCTCGAACTCCATCAGTCCGCTGTCGTCCGGCAAGCTGGCGAGACCGTCGGTGATCCCGCGTGCATCGGCGCATGACACGGCAAGCCCCACCGCACCGGTGATGGCAAGCGCGCGATGACAACGATGCGGCATGAAATAGCGCACCTGCAGAGTACCGCCCGCTTGCGGCGCGCTGATCAGGACGGGTTTCGGGATCACCTTGTCGGCGACATCGCCCAGCCCCATGGCGGCCCCGGCCTGTCGCCGGATCGACTCCAGCCTGGCCATCAGCTCGCGATCCCCGTCGAGTTCGGCCGGCGACTCGTCACCCCGCTTGCCGAAGTCCGCCGCCCGCATCAGAACCATGGGCATGGCGGCGTCGAGACAGGTCACCTCGAGGCCGTCGATGACGTCCCGTGGATGGCCGGTGGGATAGAGCTCGCCGGTCTTCGCTCCCACGGCGTTGCGAAACTCCAGCAACACCGGCGCGGCCGTGCCGGGGACACCATCGATACGCGTCTCGCCGACGTAAGTGACCCGTCCGTCCGGCGTCTGGATATCGGCGTCGATGACGCTCTGGGTGTTGACGTTGCGGATCGTGACCCGCGTGACATCGCCCCGGGCCGCCACCAGCCCCTGCTCGATGGCGAAGGGGCCGACCGCGCTCAGCATGTTGCCGCAGTTGGGGGAGGTATCCACGCGCCGCTGTTCGACCATGACCTGGACGAACAGGTAATCCACATCGATACCGGGCTCCGACGAGGGCGACACGATGGCGACCTTGCTGGTCTGCGGATAACCGCCGCCGATGCCGTCCACCTCCAGCTCGTTGCCCGACCCCATCAGCGCCAGCAGCATCTCGTCGCGCCGGGCAGGATCCCGGGGCAGATCGCTACCCAGAAATACCGGGCCCTTCGATGTACCACCGCGCATCAGCACGCAGGGAATGGCTTGCATAGATCGTTCCTTCCACGTTTCGGCCGACCCGCGGCCACTGGTGGAGGGCAAACTCGCATGCTTGTATCAAGCGATCCAATGCAATTATCGTGGGCATTGATGCACTAGACACATCAATGGGCAGGACAAATACAACCAATTGATATTGAAGAGAAAAATGCTTCAGGCGCTGCAATTTACAGAGACGTCTGCCGAGGCGGCATTAGACCAATGAACTATAAGTTTTGAGCCATGAACCATGGGTTTTAAGTCATGAACTATGAGCTGCAGCAGATCCAGGCGTTCCTCAAGGTCGCGGAACTGGAGAGCTTCCAGGCGGCGGCGCAGTCGCTCAATCTCTCCCAGCCCGCCCTGAGCCGGCGCATCAAGAAGCTGGAATCCATCCTGGGTACGCCGCTATTGGCGCGCACGACTCGCAGCGTGTCGCTCACCACCGTGGGGCGGGACTTCTTCCCCCAGGCCAAACGACTGGTGGATGAGTTCGACCATGCGCTGTTCAACATTCGCGCCCTGGCCGAGAACCGGATCGGCCAGATCACGCTGGCCTGCATTCCCACCGCCGCGTTCTATTTCCTGCCGGCGGTCATTCGGGAGTACAACGCCCGCTATCCCAATATCCGAATTCGCCTTCTCGACCTGAGCGCAAACGACGGACTCGGTGCCGTGCTCAGCGGCGAGGCGGAATTCGGCATCAACATGCTCAGCGGGCATCACCCCGATATCGTCTTTACCCCCCTGGTCGTCGAGCCGTTCGTGCTGGTGTGCCGGCACGACCATCCGCTGGCGGCGCATGGCAGCGTCACCTGGAGCGAGCTCAGCACGCACAAGCTGATCGGGGTGGGAAAGATGAGCGGCAACCGGATGCTGCTGGACCATGAACTCTCGTCGCTGACCCAGCGACCGACCTGGTTCTACGAGGTCCAGCACCTGTCGACCTCGCTCGGCATGGTCGAGGCCGGACTGGGCGTGGCGGCGGTCCCCCGCTTGTCGATGCCCGATCAGGAGCACCCGCTGCTGGTCCAGCGCCCCCTGGTCGAGCCGCTGGTGAAACGGACCCTGGGCATGGTGCGACGCCGGGACAGCGCGCTCTCCCCGGCCGCGGAACGCTTCGTCGAAACGCTGCTGAAACACTGGGACAAGAGCGGCGTCGAGGGCAGCACCGGGCCGATCAACTTGTAACGACGCAGCTCCCGTCGACCAATCGCCCATGGAGCCCTTGCGACGTGAGCAGGACAAGGTCGAAGTGATCGACCATGACCACGACGGGTCGAGCCGCGTCCACGGCCATGCCGGCCAAGGCCTGGCCGGGACGAGGTATCGAACCGATCATGCGTCGATACCCAAGCCCCAGCGCTGCGGGGTCTGTTCGAAGCTCTCGATCAGCAGTTCGGTGAGGGCGCGGATCTTGCGGGAGGGATACTGGCCTGGCGGCCGGACGACGTAGGCTCCTGCCGGCGGGGGCGGATGGTCCGTCATTACCGGTACCAGCGCGCCGGCAGCCACGTGCTCATGGGTGAGGCAATCAGGCAGGTAGCCGATCCCGAGCCCGGCGACGGCCGCGGCGACCAGGGCCAGACCGTTGTCGGCCTTGAAGCTGCCCTGTGGGCGAACCGTGATGGTCTTGTCGCCATCCAGGAGTTTCCAGGTCTCGGTGCCTTGCATGAGGGCCTGATGTTCGACGAGCTCGTCCGGCGTTGCGGGCGCGCCGTGCGCCTCGACATAGCTCGGGCTGGCGACGAGCTTCCCGGAGATCGGGCCGACACGTCTTGCGACCAGGTCCGAGTCCTGCAGGTAGCCAACCCGTATCGCGCAATCGTAGCCCTCCGCGATCAGGTCCACGAAGCGGTCGCTGTAACTGGTATGGATGTGAAGCCGCGGGTGACGTCGCGCCATTTCCGCCAGCACGGGAGCGAAATGCGTCGGGCCGAAGGAAAGCGGAGCGGCAACACGCAAGCGGCCGCGAAGGTCGCCGGCGGGGAGGATCGTTTCCCTGGCCACATCGATCTCGGCGCAGACTCTCGCTGCATAGTCACGAAACGTGGCTCCGGCCTCGGTAAGCGCCGCGCCGCGGGTGGTTCGTGCCAGAAGCTGGATACCCAGCTCCGATTCGAGCCGCGACAGCCGCCGGCTGACGATCGACTTGGAGACACCGAGCCGGCGTGCGGCGGGTGAGATGCCTCCCGCGTCGGCGATTTCCACGAATGTCTGCAGTTCTTCGATATCCATTCCACGTTCCCCATTCCGCGACACAGCTCGACACGGACGATCACTACCGAATCCGTTTCAGGCGCGGCAATGTCCATCCAGGCGGCGTCGCGAGCGGCGCAGCCTCCCGGCACGATAACGCCACCCATCATGACAGACATAGAGAATAGCCATGACCTTTCGTAACGGCCTTGAATCGCTCCTCCGTCCCGAAGACTCGGTACTCGTTCTGATCGACCATCAGCCTTACCAGCTCGCGAACGTGAACAGTCACGAGCCGCAGATGGTGGTCAACAATGCGACGGCGCTGACCAAAGCCGCCAAAGCCTTCGGCGTCCCGACCGTTCTCACCAGCGTCATCGCGGAGCGTGGCGGTCTGCTATTCCCCCAGATCACCGATGTCTTTCCGGAACAGGAGGTGATCGACCGAACGTTCATCAATACCTGGGAGGATCAGAAGGTGGTGGATGCAGTCAAGGCGACCGGTCGCAAGCAGCTGATCATCGCCGGGCTGTGGACCGAGATCTGCGTTGCCATGCCGGCAATTCAGGCTCTTGGCGAGGGCTGGGACGTGACGGTCGTCACCGACGCCTCGGGAGCCGTCTCGGTGGAGGCTCACGAAGTAGCCATTCAGCGCATGATCGCGGCCGGCGGCAACATGATGACCTGGCTCGCTGTTGCGGCCGAGTGGCAGCGCGACTGGGCCCGAACCGAACATGCCGCGGAGCTATCGGACATACTCAAGCATCATGCCGGTGGCAGCGGAATCGCGTTCCTATGGGAACAGCAACTGCTCAATACGCCGGTGCCCGGCAACGCGGGCTGACCTGATAGGGCGCGGCGGGCCCCGGACGCGACCTGTTCGGGCCCGTCACCCGCCCCTGCGCAGTAACGATACCGAACCCACGCTGAACAAGGGACTATCCCGATGGCGACGATCACGGCGCAGGATGGCATCAACCTCTTCTACAAGGACTGGGGGGCGAAAACGGCCCAGCCCATCGTCTGGCACCTCATTGAAAATCGGCTCCAGCTTCGCCCCATGAACGCGATGGCCAGCCTGTAGCCGGCCACCAAGATAGGGATGACTGGTTCATCCCCAAAGTCGACCGCGTCTTCACGGCAACGCTGCGATCTATCCCCGCTGCGCGCCGTCGTTGATTTCGTTCCCGATCATTCGGGCGCACCAGTCGATATTCCTCGTTTGGCGCCAATCAATCCGGCAGCGGTATATGTTCCGCCCGGTCGTCGATCGGGAGATCGAAGCGCCCGTTGCCCCAGTCTTCGGCACGCCATTCGGCCTTGGCCTCCTCGATGCGCTCGCGGGAAGAGGCGACGAAGTTCCACCAGATGTAGCGAGGGCCGCCGAGCGTGGCGCCACCCAGGATCATCAGTCGCGCACCGTGAGCACCGGCGGCGACGGTAATGCGGTCGCCGGGTCGGAAGACCATCATCTGAGGTGCCGCGTAATCCTGGCCGGCGATCGAGATCGAGCCCTCGACGATATAGATGCCTCTATCCTCGTGGTCGTCCGGTAGCGGCAGCAGGCTTCCCGCTTCGAGCGTCACGTCAGCGTAGAAGGTCTCGGAGAACATCGTGGCGGGAGCGGTTTTGCCGTAGGCGCTACCGAGGATCAGCCGAACATGGGTACCGCCATCTTCAATGACCGGCAGCGTTGCCTTGCCGTGGTGCTCGAACGAAGGAGCGATCTCTTCGTGGCTTTCGGGGAGCGCCAGCCAGGTTTGAATCCCGAACAGGCCGTTGGCGGCATTTCGAGCAGCGCTCGTCGTGCGCTCGGAGTGGGTAACGCCGCGCCCAGCGACCATCCAGTTCAGTGCGCCGGGCTGAATCACCTGGTCGGCCCCGGTGCTGTCGCGGTGATGGAAATCCCCGCGGAAAAGATAGGTCACCGTGCCGAGACCGATGTGCGGGTGTGGGCGTACATCGATGCCTTGGCCGGTCAAAAGCTCCGCCGGCCCGGCCTGATCGAAGAAGATGAACGGCCCGACCATCTGCCGCTTGGGTGCCGGTAGTGCGCGTCGAACTTCGAAGCCGCCCAAGTCACGGGCGCGCGGAATGATCAATGTCTCGATCGCGTCGATACCCACATCGTTGGGGCAGCCGGGCTCGAATGCGGGATTCCAGCTCATGGGTCTCTCTTCTCCTCGGCAGGCGCGGCAGGTGCGAGGTCGAACCCGCTGCCATCAAGCGTCAATTTAGCGCCCAGGGACCTCTCAAGGCTAGTACTGGAGACTGCCTAACCGTGTTGCTGAAAACGGAACGCTACAGGCGCCGTGACGAGCCAGTCCCAGCCTCGGATCTGAAAAGCGCCTAGCCGTTCAACGCGCTTCGACGCACCTCGATGTTCAATGCGTCGTTACCCATGGTTAGTGCTTTCTTTGCGCTTCTACCGCGAACGCGTGAGATGCTTACCGTAGGTGCGTGCTGGTTCAGGTGCTGGGGCGGCGTTGCTGATGGACGCCGTGGGTCTGTCGATGGCGATGGGTGCCTTCCTGGCTGGCGTCATGCTGTCGCCTCATCGTTCCACGTTTCCTGTCAGGTCGTTGACGCCGAACCGCTCCGCACTCTTGACCAATAGCGTCAGGGTGCGGTTTAGGGGGGCGGCAATGTCATGCCGGACAGCGCGCGCGACGATCTCCCCGTTGAGGAAATCGATCTCCGTGGGCTTGCCGTTCATCAGGTCCTGGGCCGTCGACGAGTACTGCCCGGCCATCGACGCGGGAATGGCGCGAAGGGTCTCGAACACCCCGTCCGGCACGGCGATGCCCTCCGCCCGGGCGACGGCGATCGCCTCGCCGGCAATCTCTTCCATCAGTTGCGGTATGCCGTCCTGCTCCACCATCCTGCCGTAGGGCAGGCGGGTGACTGCCGAGAGCGGATTGATGGCGCAGTTCACCACCAGCTTGGCCCACAGAGACGCCATGGCGTCTTCGCCGACCTGGGTCTCGACGCCGGCCGCATTGAGAACCTCCGCCACCTCGTCCGCCCGCTCTCCGGACAGCTCCAGTTCCCCGCGCCCTTCGTGGCGCACTACGCCAGCCGCGCTCATGCGGCTGGCCACGTAGACCACCACCGGCATCACCGGCCGGCCGAGAAGGGCCTCCAGCGTTCCGGCATTGGAGACACCGTTCTGCAGGCTGAGCACGATGCAGGACGAGCCCAGATGCGGCGCCATCTCCCGCCCGGCGCGCTCGGTGTCGCCGGACTTCACGCAAACCATCGCCAGTTCGGCCCCCGCGATCGCCGCCGGGTCGCTGCTGGCCTCCACCGAGGCGACCCGTCGCTCGTCGTGCTTCTCCAAGATCAGGCCGTTGCGGGACGCCGCCTCGACGAAGGCGGCACGTCCCACCAGCACGACCTGGTGCCCGGCCAGCGCCAGCATGGCGCCGTAGTAGCAGCCGACCGCGCCGGCCCCCATGATGGCGACTTTCATGGTCTTTCTCCTTTATGTCTCACTCCGGCTTCGCCGGGCACTGGCCAGCGGCTCGCCGGACACGCCACCTTGTCGAGCAATAAGGCTGAACGTGAGCGTCGACAGACAGGTCGCGCGGCGCCGAGTGTAGCGACGAACCGTGAATAGAGCTCCCGGCTATGCGTTCACCGGATCGGCGACAGGTATCTTCAGGGGCTCGAAGGTCGCCCTGTAGCTTCGCGGGCCGAGAAAGGGCATGAGACGCTGGCGGAGAAGCATAGGCAGCCGAGCGGCCTTCGCCATGCGGTCCGTCATCGTCTGGACGTGCTCGACGCGGTCCCGGCGCAGCCGCTCGTAGTCTTCACCCACACTGCTCCAGTCGCTACGCGATGCCAAAAGGCCCGAAAGCACAATGGCATCTTCCATGGCCAGGGCCGCTCCCTGAGCCCAGACCGGAGCGGTGGCATGGGCAGCATCACCAATAAGGATCGCTCCGTCCCGGCTCCACCTGGAAAGCCGAACCTCCTCGAGCGGCGAATAGTGCATTCGCGCTTCGTCCGAGAGCGCCCAATCGACCGAAGCACGTACGTGGTCCGGAAAGCTGCGTAAAACGTGTCTGAGATCAGCTAACTCACTTCGCTGATGCTGTCCGGTCGCCGCCGCCCAGCCGTAGACTTCGCCATGATCGACCGGAATGAGAAGCGCCATCGCATCCGCGTGCGCCCATACCGTCCAGGCTTCAACACCCGGGTTGGGAGCCATGAACCGCCAGCTCGCCGATGCCAGGCGGGCTGATGCCGGAAAACCGGACTCGAACCGTAACTTCCGAACGGCGGAATGGACGCCATCGGCGCCCATCAAGACCTTGCAGCGAAACTCGGCTCCGTCGCTGGTGTGGACCGCGATATCGCCCATGCCCCCTTCGACCGCGACAATCTTGACGCCCCGCCGCACGGTCTCGGCGGGGAGATCCGCCGCCAGCAAAGCTACCAAGTCGGAGCGCCTTACACATCGCGGCGTGTTCTCATCGCCCCAGAATCGTTTCTCGTCGACGGCAAAAAGCAGATTGTCCCTGGCCGAGCGATACTCTCGACGCTCAACTGGCCTGCCGTAGGATCGGATTGCGTCTCCAAGACCGAGCTGTGCCAGGGCGGCGATGGCGTTACCAGGAAGGTTGATCGCAAGACCCGCGTCCCCGTCGCTCTCGCGTTGTTCGAGGACGAGCGCGCTGATGCCACGCCGGTACAATGCGCGAGCCAAGGCTAACCCGGAGATACCCGCTCCGACGATGAGGACCTCATGGTTTTCACTCATGTTCTTTTCCTGGGTCATGGCCTTGCGAGGCAAATGTGTCCGTTGCTTCAAGGGGCAAGCAGCGTCCGTGGGGGATGCCACAAAAGATGCGCCGGTGTCTCGGGGGGCGATAACCACTACGCCGAGTCATGGGACAGTGTTACATCTTTAGGTCGTTTGCCACACCATGAAAAGTCGGTCAGCCCCAGCAATGATGGTGCTTTTGGGGGGCTTATATCGCTACACCTACTTGCCGCCAACCTTATTCGCTACCCTCCCTCTTCACTTTTGAAATCTGCGAACAAGTCCTGCCTCATAGAACCGTGCGTCATCCAACGCCTTGAGGATCGCCTGACTCGCCGCAGGCAATCAGGCGCCATCAGCGCTGCTGCCGAGCAGTCACTGAGCTTGGCACCTCAGCTGAGGGACTTTCTCCATGCCTGGGGTCAACGCTCGGCGACCTCCCCTGGATAACGAGAGCGCACGCCGATCCGCTCACGTCTACCGCCAGGACGAACTCGAAAGCCAGTTGGACTCAAATATAGAGGCTGGATGAAAATTCAGTGGTAGGCCACCCACGAGGATTGCGACCTGATCGGGCATTGACATATCGGGAAAACCCGATATTATCGACCTATGGAATTACTCGAAGTGTTCAAAGCGCTGTCAAACCGTACTCGCCTTGAAATTCTGAAGGGCTTGAAGGATCCGGTGAAAAGTTTCCCTCCGCAAGATGAGGGCGACGTGCTCACGGTTGGCGTATGCGTCAGTAGCATTCAAGAAGGCGTCGGACTGTCTCAGTCGACGGTATCCGACTATCTTGCAACCCTGCAACGAGCAGGGTTGGTCGAAGCCAGACGTATTGGTCAGTGGACTTACTACAAGCGCAACGAAGCAGCCATCAAGGCGCTTGCCGAGATCATAGGAACAGAGCTGTAGTTTATATTCCGTTCTATCGGATATTCCGTGTGATCGAAATGAGGCTCAGTAATGATCCAAGGCTCGCGGATCGACTTTTCGCTTCTTCACATCGACAATTCCCGATATCCCTTTTTACAGAAATGAGGTTCGCGATGAAAGCTATGATACTCAAGTCCTTCGGAGGCCCGGAATCGTTCGAGCTCAGCGACGTTCCCAAGCCAGTGCCCGGCTCTGGACAAGTCTTGGTCCAGGTACATGCCACCTCCATCAACCCTTTGGACTATCAGGTCCGGCGCGGCGATTATCCTGACCTGGTGCCGCTTCCGACGATTACCGGTCATGACGTATCTGGCGTTATCGAAGACGTCGGGGCAGGTGTGACGACCTTCGCTCCCGGTGACGAAGTCTGGTACACCCCGCAAATATTTGACGGCCAGGGAAGTTATGCCGAGTACCACGTGGCGGAGCAAAGCATTGTCGGGAAGAAGCCTGCTTCGCTGAGCCATCTCGAGGCAGCAAGTCTAAGCCTGGTCGGCGGAACGGTGTGGGAAGCTTTGACCGTGCGAGCCGAGCTAAAGGTGGGCGAAAGCATTCTGGTACACGGGGGCGCGGGAGGCGTGGGTCATGTGGCGATCCAGTTGGCAAAGGCCATTGGAGCGCGAGTTTTCACGACCGTGCGTGAAGCGAATTTTGAATTCGCACAAAGCATGGGTGCCGATGTCATCATCGATTATCAAAAGGAGGATTATGTCGAGATCATCAATCGGGAAACGGATGGGCACGGAGTCGATGTAGTATTTGACACCATCGGCGGCGACACATTATCCCGTAGCCCCGATGCCCTGGCGCAACTCGGACGAGTCGTCTCCATAGTGGACATAGTCCAGCCACAAAATCTCATTGAGGCCTGGGGTAAAAACGCGAGTTATCACTTCGTTTTTACCAGACAGAATCGCGGCAAGCTGGATGAGCTAAGTGCATTGATAGCGCGCGGCCAGCTGCGCCCGCATGTTGGCGCAGTCTATCCATTGGCCGACCTTCCGCTCGCCCACGCGCGGCTGGAGAGCCCTAACAACGGCCTTCAAGGAAAAATCGCGATTGCCGTCGTCTAATCTCGCAAGCACTGAGCTCACTTCAGGGGAATCCCATGATTTATGAGATCGCGATACTGCCCGTCCACAGGGAACACATCGATAACTTCAGGCATGCATTTGCCGAGGTCGCTCATTTGCTCTGCCGCGCAAAAGGCTACCGCGGACACATGCTGGCCCAAGGGATCGAAATACCGCAGCAATTCAACCTGATCGTGCGTTGGCAATCACTCGAGGATCACACGCCAGGTTTCGAAACGAGTGAAGACCATCGGCTGTTCATGATGGGACTGCAGGCATACTTCTCGGGAGAACCCCAGGTCTATCACATTGAAGGAGCCGCTTTTGCCATGGGTGACTCTACCTTCCAAGGCATTTGACAATGTGTCGTGGTCAACTGATCTGGACAGCGAGCTAAGCTTGTCCTCCGCTCGCATAGACGGTAAAGGCTGATGAAGCGTTGACAATTTCCAGCTTTGGAAACAGATGGCAGGTCCAATGTACAGACACAAAAAAACCGCCTCAAGGGGCGGTTTTCTGCAAGGCCAAAAAGCCTTTCAAATCAATCTCTAAGCTCTGGTGCCGACACCAGGAGTCGAACCCGGGACCTACTGATTACAAGTCAGTTGCTCTACCAAC
>NZNW01000017.1 GCA_002695065.1 Salinicola sp.
GCGAAGTGGCATTGAAGTGCCCCACCGAGATCTCCATCACCGACCGTCGCGAGAAGGAGTTGTCCGACCTGGGCTTCATCCCGCTGGTGCACTGCAAGGGCACTGACTACGCCGCGTTCTTCGGCACCCAGTCCGCCCAGTTGCCCAAGCAGTACAACACCGACGTGGCCAACGCCAACGCGCGCCTCTCCTCGCAGCTGCAGTACATCTTCGCGACCTCGCGCATCGCCCACTTCATGAAAGCGATCATGCGCGACAAGGTCGGCAGCTTCGCCTCGCGTCAGAACGTGGAGGACTACCTCAACGAATGGCTCTCGCAGTACGTGCTGCTGGACGACAATGCCGGCCAGGAAGCCAAGGCCAAGTACCCGCTGCGCGAAGCGCGCGTGGAAGTCGCCGAGGTCCCCGGCAAGCCCGGCGCCTACAAGGCGGTTACCTTCCTGCGCCCGCACTATCAGCTCGATGAGCTGACCGCGTCGCTGCGCCTGGTGTCAGAGCTGCCGCAATCCACTCGCGGCTCCTGATACGCAGTACGGAGAGCGGGCATCGGCCGGGTGCCGATGCCCGCTCGCGAATCTGGCGGCGATGGCCAGAGAACTCGGCGCCTCTTCCAGCGCCACCAAGATCCATCGTGAGATGAGGATGAGATGAGCGAACCCCTGCAGATGGTTCCGACGCTGCTCGACCGTCTACTCGACGATGAACCGCAGCGCTCGACAGAAGCGCAACCCGGCCATCGCTGTTCGCTGGCCGACTACAAGAGCTCGGTCGTGCGCGATCTCGAACTGCTGGTCAACACCCGGCGGGAACTGGTGGCCGACGGGCTGGATGGCTGGCCGTCACTGCAGGGCACCCTTCTCGACTACGGCCTGCCGGACTTCATCAGCCGTGGCGTCCGCAGCACCGAGGATCGGCGTCTGATCCAGCGTCAGCTCGAACGGACCATCGAACAGGGCGACAAGCGCTTCAGCAGCGTGCGCGTACAACTGCTCAACCAGGATAGTCACGACCGTATTCTCCAGTTCCGCATCGAAGCCGTGCTGTCGCTGAGTGAAGCGAGCCAGCGCGTGGCCTTCGATGCCGTACTGCAAGTCAACACTCGCCAATACAAGGTGCAGAACCTGATCTGATGCTCGACGACCTGCTGCCCTACTACGAGAAGGAACTCTCCCACCTGCGTTTTCTGGGTCAGGAGTTCGCTCAACGGTATCCGAAAATCGCCTCGCGACTGCTGCTCGAGGGGGACTACTGCGAGGATCCCCACGCCGAGCGGATGATCGAGTCTTTCGCCTTCCTCAGCGCCCGGGTGCACAAGAAGCTCGACGACGACTTTCCCGAGATCGTCGAGGCGTTTCTCGACGTTCTCTACCCCCACTACCTGCGTCCGACCCCGGCACTGTCGATCGTCGAGTTCGACCCGGGCGCAAAGACTTCCCTGACCGGCGCTTATCACCTGCCCCGGCACACGGCGCTGCACTCGCGCCCGGTGGAGGACTCCTTCTGCCGCTTCCGCACCTGCTACCCGGTGGATGTCTGGCCGGTGGCGGTGAGCGGCGCCGAACTGACCCGGCTGGAGCGCTCGTCATTCAATGCCCACGGCAACGACAACGTCGCCAAGCTGACCTTGTCGCTCGAGAGCCTCGGCAACACCGATTTTGGCAAGCTGGGCATGGATCGCCTGAGATTCTTCCTCGACGGGGAAGGCACCCTCATGCACCCGCTCTACGAGCTGTTGTTCAACAACGTGGCGCGAATCTCGGTCAGTTTCGTCGATGCCGGCCAGCAGCGTGAAATCGGGCTGGCGCCGGATGCCATCGCCCCGGTCGGCTTCGACCACGACGAAGGGCTGATCGACTACTCCGAGCGCTCGTTTCTCGGTTACCGACTGCTGCACGAGTACTTCACTTTCCCCGAGAAGTTCCTGTTCTTCGACCTGAACGGGCTGGCGAAGCCACTCGCGGGCAAGTCGGTCACACAGATTCAGATCCATTTTCTGTTCCGCGACTACGACCAGCACGAACGGCTGGCCCGTCTCGCGCAGACCGTGGGGCGCCACAATTTCCGTCTCGGCTGCACCCCGGTGGTCAACCTGTTCCCGCAGCAGGCCGAGCCGATCAAGCTCAGCCACACGCGCCATGAATATCCGGTGGTGCCGGACGTACGACATTCACGGTCCACCGAGATCGTCTCGATCGACGAGGTCACGCGGGTGATTCGCACCGCGATGCAGGACGAGGTTGCCCCCTGCCTGCCCTTCTTCGAACCGCGGGACAGTGAAAAGCAGGCACGCCAGAGCTACTGGATCGCGCGACGGGTCGCTTCGGAAAACGCCCGCGACCCGGGCACCGAGATGCGCCTGCGGGTGGTCGATCGCGAGCTGGAGATGCTCGACGCCAGCAGCGACACCCTGAGCCTCAAGCTCACCTGCAGCAACCGCGACCTCCCGCAGTTGATGACCTTCGGCCATCCCCAGGGGGATTTCACCCTCGAACGCGAGCAGGTGGTGCAGCAGATCCGCTGCCTGCGCAAGCCGACGGCTCCGGTACGCCCGCCCATGGGCAAGGGCCTGATCTGGCGCCTGGTCTCGCACCTGTCGCTCAACCATCTTTCGCTGGTCTCCGACGGCCGCGAGGCGCTGATGGAGCTGCTGACGCTCTACAACTATCGTCAGGCGTCGGCGATCCGCAAGCAGATCAACGGCATCTCCTCGATCGCGAGCGAACCGGTGATGACGCGCATCGGTCATCCGCGCCCCGCCTTCGTGCGCGGCACCGGCATCACGCTGGAGCTCGACGAAAGCCAGTTCACCGGCAGCGGCATCTACCTGTTCGGCATGGTGCTGGACCACTTCTTCGGCCAGTACTGCAGCCTCAACAGCTTCACCCAACTCACCCTGCGCTCTCGTCAGCGCGAACAGCGAGTCGCCCAATGGAAGCCGAGAACCGGTACTCAGCCCCTGGTCTGATCGACCAGGCCCGCGCCGAGCCCTGGCGATTCGGGTTCTTCCAGCTCGTGCGCCTGCTGCGGCTGCACTACAGCCGCACCGGGCGTATCGATCCCGAAAACCGCCCCCATCAGGATCCGCTGCGATTTCGCTCGCTGCTCTCGCTGAACTTCCCGCCCAGCGAGATCAGCGACCTCTCCTTCGAGAGCGACAAGGTCCGTTCCGCCAGCGGCGATCCACTGAGCGAGATCCAGGTCACGTTCATGGGGCTGGTGGGGCCGTCCGGCGTGCTGCCGCGCCCCTACACCGAACTGCTGATCAACCGGCATATCGAGAAGCGCGACGATGCCGCCCACGCGTTCATGGATTTCTTCTCGCACCGCATGACGGCGCTGTTCTACGAGGCGTGGCAGAAGTATCGCTTCCATATCGAATACGAACGCAAGGGCAGCGCGGACTTCGAAGACTGGCTGCTGCACCTGGTTGGCTTCACGCCCACCACGCTGGAGAAGACGCTCGCCCGCGACGACGCGCCCGGCTCGCTGCGCCGTGACCTGTTCAGCTGGTTTTCCGGGCTGTGGTCGCAGCGGCCGCGCAATCCGAGCAACCTGCAGTCGATCCTGGAGTACACCTTCCAGCTGCCCTGCCGGGTCGATTCGTTCGCTGGTCGCTGGATACGCCTCGATCCGGACCAGTACACCCGCCTCGGCCAGGCCAACGCCAGGCTCGGAGAGAGCGCCGTGGCCGGCACCCGGGTGCGTGACTATCAATCCGCCTTTCGCGTCTCGTTCGGGCCGCTGAGCCTGAGCGCCTACCGCTCGCTACTGCCGGACACCGAAGCGCACCGGAAGCTCGTCAAGCTGGTGCGTTTCTACGCCGGCATCGAACTCGACTTCGAAATCGAGTTGATTCTCGACAGGCACAGCATTCCCGCCCCCCAACTGGGTGCGGGCGGCAGTATCAACCTGGGGCGGCTGGGTTGGCTCCAACCCTCCGACCGACCGGCCGCCTCCCACGGCCATGCACTCTTCGACATTCCCTACGACGGAGCCACGGCGTGAGTCTCAAATCCCTTTTCGACAAGCTCAACGATCCCTGCCGCGAAGCCACCGAAGGCGCAGCGGCGTTGTGCCTGGCCGAGCGCCAGTACGACGTCGATATCGAGCACCTGCTGCTCAAGCTGCTCGACAGCGACGACAACGACTTCCTGCGCATCGCCCGGCACTACGACGTGTCGCTCGATCGCCTGGCGACGCAGCTCGAGGAGACGGTCTCCACCTTCAAGACCGGCAATACCCGAACGCCCGCCCTGTCGCCACGCATCACCCGGCTGATCGAGCGCGCCTGGGTGATCGCCTCGATCGACCACGGCGAAGCCCAGATTCGCGGCGGCCACCTGCTGCTGGCGCTGCTCAAGGACGACGAACTGCGCCGGGTATTGCTGGATGGCGCCCGTGAGCTCGAGCGGATCAACGTCGACGACCTGCAGGCGCATCTCGACGACCTGATCGGCGGCAGCAGCGAAGATCAGCACGTGCGCCCGCTCGGCGAGGGAACGAACGCCAGTGGCCAGAGCCAGAGCGCTGGCCAGCCATCGGACACCAAGCCCGGTGGCGGCCGCCCCGGCAAGAGCAAGACCCCGGCGCTGGACCAGTACACCATCGACCTGACCGGCAATGCCCGCGCCGGCCGCATCGACCCGGTGCTCGGCCGCGAGGAGGAAGTGCGCCAGATGGTGGACATCCTCACCCGGCGCCGCCAGAACAACCCGATCCTCACCGGCGAAGCGGGTGTCGGCAAGACCGCCGTGGTGGAAGGTCTGGCGCTGCGCATCGTCAATGGCGATGTACCACCGCCGCTCAAGAACGTCGAGCTGCGAACCCTCGACCTGGGCCTGCTGCAAGCGGGCGCCGGGGTCAAGGGCGAGTTCGAGAGCCGACTCAAGAACGTGATCGAGGAGACCAAGCGCAGTCTGCATCCGATCATCCTGTTCATCGACGAGGCCCATACCCTGATCGGCAGCGGCGGACAGGCCGGCCAGGGCGATGCCGCCAACCTGCTCAAGCCGGCGCTGGCGCGCGGCGAACTGCGCACCATCGCCGCCACCACCTGGGCGGAGTACAAGAAGTACTTCGAGAAGGACGCGGCGCTGGCCCGCCGCTTTCAGGTGGTCAAGGTCGAGGAGCCGGCCGAACCAGTGGCCATCAACATGTTGCGCGGCCTCAACGAGCGCATGCAGGATCACCACAAGGTGACCATTCTCGACGACGCCATCGTCCAGGCCGTTCGCCTGTCGCACCGCTACATCACCGGCCGCCAACTGCCGGACAAGGCCGTCAGCGTGCTCGACACCGCCTGCGCCCGGGTCGCCCTGGCGCAATCCTCGCAGCCGGCGGCGCTGGAGGACGCCCATCGTCGCGTCGACAACCTCAACAGCGAGATCGCCGTTCTCCAGCGCGAACAGCGTGAAGGCAGCGATCATGCGGAAACGTTGGCCGCGCTCGACGAACAGCTCACCGCGACCCGCAGCGAGATCGACGATCTCAGCGCACGCTGGGAACGCGAGCAGGAGATCGTGACGCGCCTCAAGGGGTTGGAAGCGGAGCGCGAATCCATCGAGGCCGGCCAGCAGGATGGCGATGGCGACGCGCTGAGCCGGCAGATCGGCGAGGTCCGGCGCGAACTGGCCGCGATTCAGGGCGAGCACTCGCTGGTGCACGGTCATGTCGACGGCAACGTGATCGCCGAGGTGATCTCCAACTGGACCGGCATTCCACTCGGCAAGATGATGCGTGACGAGATCGCCACCGTGCAGCGCCTGCCCGAACTGCTCGGCGAGCGCGTGCTGGGCCAGGATCATGCGCTGGCCGAGATCGGCAAGCGCATCGCCATTTCACGCGCGCGGATGGAGGACCCCAACAAGCCGATCGGGGTCTTCCTGCTGCTCGGCCCCAGCGGCGTCGGCAAGACTGAAACCGCGCTATCGCTGGCCGACACCCTCTACGGTGGTGAGCGCAACGTCATCACCATCAACATGTCCGAGTATCAGGAAGCGCACACCGTCTCCAGCCTCAAGGGCTCGCCCCCCGGCTACGTCGGCTACGGCGAGGGCGGCGTGCTGACCGAAGCGGTGCGCCGCAAGCCCTATAGCGTGGTGCTGCTGGACGAAGTCGAGAAAGCCCACCCGGACGTGCTGGAGCTGTTCTTCCAGGTGTTCGACAAGGGCGTGCTGGACGATGGCGAAGGCCGCGAGATCAACTTCCGCAACACCGTGATCCTGCTCACCTCCAACGTCGGCACCGACGACATCATGCAGCAGTGCCTGGGCGTCGAGTCCCTGCCCGCGCCGGATGCGATCGTCGAGAGCCTGCGCGATCAGCTCAACGCCGTATTCAAGCCAGCGTTCCTGGGCCGGTTGAACATCATTCCCTACTACCCGGTGCAGAAAGAGATTCTGCACAACATCGTTCGGCTCAAGCTCGACCGCATCAAGCACCGCTTCGAATACAACCATCGCGCCGAGTTCGAGTACGACCCGGCGATCATCGAAGCCGTCGCCGAGCGCTGCACCGACAGCGACAGCGGCGCCCGCAACATCGACAACATCCTCTCCGGCAGCCTGATGCCGACCGTCGCCGCCCAGGTGCTGGACAAGATGGCCAATGGAGAGGCGATAGAGAAACTGACGGTCAGCCTCGACGATCAGGGGGAGTTCGCTTACGCGCTGAGTTGAGTCTCGATGAATAACAGTGACATTACGGGAAAAGGTCATGGCCGACTCGATACTGAATAGACTCCTCGACACCTTCGACATCGACCTGTCGCAGTCGCAGCGACTGCTGACCCTCGACATCGCCGGCACCGCCTTCGTGCCCCACCGGCTGGTGGGCGAGGAGCGCGTCAGCGAGCCGTTCACCTACACCCTCGACTGCATCTCCCAGCAGGGCGACATCGAGCTCAAGACGCTGATGGCCCAGCCGGCCCGGCTCTCGATCCTGCAGGCCGACGGCAGCTACCGCCCGCTGCACGGGCTGGTCAGCGAGGCGGCGCTGCTGGGCGAGGACGGTGGCGTCACCTACTACCAGCTCACCCTGGTGCCGTGGCTCAAGATGCTCGAGCTGGGCCGCGACAGCCGGATCTTCCAGGACCGCAGCGTCGTCGATGTCCTCACCGCCGTGTTCGACGGCCATGAACTGGCCAAGGGCCGCTACCGCTTCGACCTGCGCCGCGACTATCCCGCCCGCAGCTACTGCGTGCAGTATCGCGAAAGCGATCTGAACTTCGTCAGTCGTCTTATGCAGGAAGAAGGGCTTTGGTATTACTTCGAATATGGCGACGACAACGACGGCGCTGACGGCGGCGCCGAGGGCGGCGCCGAGGGCGAACGTCGGACCTTCGACGGTCATCGTCTGGTCATCACCGACGACGTCGACACCACCCAGCCGGTCAGCCCCCAGGCGATCCGCTTTCACCGCCAGGATGCCACCGAGCGCGAGGATGCGCTGACCCAGTGGGGCGGCGTGCGCCGCCAGCAGCCCACCCGGGTCAGCGTCGGCACCTTCGACTACAAGCAGCCCTCGCTCACCAAGCGCACCGGGCTGGATACCCTCAGCGACCAGGGCAACCTGCCGCAGAGCGAGCTCTATGATTACGCCGGCGAGTACTACTACCACGGCTACGAGCGCGGCGAACGCCTCACCGAGGACCGTCTCGAGTCCCACGAATCCCGCGCCAAGCGTTTTCGTGGCAGCGGTGGCGCGCGCCAGCTCCAGGCCGGGCGCTGGTTCGAGCTCGCCCAGCACCCGCTGCACGATCTGGGCGGTGAGGAAGAGCGCCAATTCCTGCTGCTGGGCGTCACCGTCCACGCAGAGAACGCGCTACCGGTCTCGACCCAGCTCCAGGCATTGCCCGGCAGCCTGCAGCCCCAGCTCGACGCCGCCAAGAAGGCGCACGGGCTGGAAGCTGATACCGCAGACCCCACCGGCGAGCGTCTGTCGGATTATGCCACCGGCGGTACCGGCCACTTCCTGGTCGATCTCGAGGCTCAACGCCGCACCCAGCCCTATCGCCATCCGCTGACCCATCGCCGCCCGGTGATCGGCGGGCCCCAGACCGCCACCGTGGTTGGCCCGGCCAATGAAGAGATCCATACCGATCACCTCAACCGCGTGCGCGTCCAGTTCCACTGGGACCGCCAGGGGCAAAACGATGAAAACGCCAGCGTCTGGCTGCGGGTCTCCCAGCCCAACGCCGGCGCCGGCTGGGGCGGGGTATTCGTGCCGCGCATCGGCCAGGAAGTGCTGGTCGACTTCCTCGAAGGCGATGCCGACCGCCCGCTGATTACCGGCCGGGTCTA
>NZNW01000018.1 GCA_002695065.1 Salinicola sp.
GCGAAATATGTCGAGGAAGCAAAAGACTGCGAAGCGCGTGGAGATTGCGATCAGGTCCAGGAAAAGTATCGACAGCTCAGCCTGGACCAGCAAGATGAACTCATCGAAGCCTGTGCTGGTGATCGCCAGGGATGAGCGGCCCGTTATCAGCCATTGGTCGAGGATAGCCAACGCTTTAGGGAGGAGTTGGATAAGCTCGGTGGGAGTGACCTGCCGTTGCAGATCAGCCTGGATGCCGGTCCGTTGCTGGGTCAGTATATGGAGGCTGAATCCGTTGTCTCGCAGGAGGGCTTTGCTCAGTCATTAAAAGACCGGTACGGCTTGGACGATGAGGAGGCTTCCATTATCTCGGCTGCGGCCATGGCTACTATGGGAGGTATAGCTAGGCGAGGAGGAAATAATGCAAAAAGCCCTAACGCTCAAGACGCTTTGAGAGCGAAGATTTCTGGCTTACAAAAAGCTCAGGAAACCGCAGTTGTTGCGAAAGATTTACCAGATGGACGTGTGCGTTATTATACGCAAGAGGTCCCTGCTCGAACTGATGGGCCAACGCGCGGCGCATCATTTGTGACGGAGTATAACCCCCAAACCGGTAAAACTAGGCAATGGATGGAAAGTTATGATCATTCTGGCAAAGTTATTCGCGTTCATCCGAAAAGCATTAATGGACAGCCAGTTAGTGCTCAGCACTATCCACCAACCAGGGCTGAATTGGAGAGTTGGAAATGACGTACTCGGCAGAAGATGCGGCGGCGGAACTTGAGAAAGGGTGTGCTGAAGGCTATGACATCTCTAAAATATCAAAAATTGCGTTTGATATTTATCAGTCTCATGGTCTTGATCTATGTGAGTACATGGACCGCAAGCTATTGGAATTGATGGCGATGGATGAGGGACCTGAATTTGAGATGAGTGAAGCGGAGTTTTTAGAGTTGATTGCCGAAATTAGAGCAATGTAGGTGGTCTTTGGTTGATTGCGGCTGCTAAAAAATATGGCATAAATAGCTGGTAAAAAAGACTACTCCGATGGCCGGAATTTCGCGCGTATGCACAGTGCCAGCGAGCAGGGCCTAGAAGATCTCTATCAGGTGAACCGCCCCGATGTCGACTATGTGGTGATCGAGTACAAGTTCGTGGGCATTGAGAGCAAGACGGGGGCCTCGGGCTTGGGCAAGACAGGGGATGGCCGTCAGGGCAGTGAGAGCTGGATTATGGGATCTGATAGGCGGAAAAAGCATTGGGTAGATCCCTAGTCCCGGAAGTAGAAAGAGCTTTCCGAAATAAAAGGGCGGAAGCTTGGGTGATTGCTACGCGGCCGGATGGTGCCACGGAAGTGCAAGTATTGGATGCCAACGGTAAGCCTAAAGCGATCGATGCATCGAAAATTTTGAGTGCATTAAAAATCGAGGGTGGGGCATGATTAGAGCGCCAATGGGGGATGAGGATTTCTGGAATCGATGGGTGTCTTTTGACGAAAAAACTATTGATAAGAAAGAAGCAGAACTAAAGAAGGTGCCCGAGAACGTTGAGTACGAACCTCAGTTTGTATGGGATTTGGCTAAAAGTTACTACCTAGAGTTTATTCTGCGTCGTTACTCTCGTGGCGACGATATCCTTGAGTTAGGCCAGCACTTTCCCGGCCTACTCGACGCCTGGGAATTGTCGAACAAATTGGCCTATGAGCTTAACGCGCAGTTGGAGCCTGGGCAGAAGTGGGATCATCGTCGCGTGTTCTCCGGTCCACGATTGACCGAGGACGCGCGTGGCCATTCGGATCCGCGTGCCTGGGTCTTCGAGCTGTCGAATCTCAACCACTACAACTTCTGTTTCTGGCTGGTGGGGCTGGCGCTCTCGCTTGAGGTTCCCGATGACCAGTGGCAACGTCTGCTGGCATTGATTGGCGGCGAGGGGGAGGACGAACTGCTCGACCGGGTGATCGCCAGCCGTCAGCTGGAGAGACCGGTCGGCACCACGCTGTTGCATCCCAAGCCCTATGCCCGTCTGCTCGCAGCCGTCGACGCGCCCCCGGAGCAACAGGCGGAAACGTTGCGCGACTTCGTCGAGCACTGGTATCCCGAGCTGAAGCGCAAGGGGAACGAAGAGCTGTGGTGGTACATCTTCGGTGACCCCGAGAAGCATCCACTGGAGATGGGCAGCTACTTCGGGCGCTGGTGCCTGGAGGCAGTGGCGGCCGTCAAGGCCTTCGGCCTGGACGATGCCCTTTGCCTGGGGCACGACCACTACCCCGGTGACCTGCTGCGTCCGAATGGCCCCAGTACCCATCCAGCCAGGCCAGAGACTGAAACGAAGAAAGGCTGGTGGTCGAGGGTGTTACGGTGGTGATCGTTCAATCGTTGAATGGCACGCGCCTTTCTTCTCCTAGGTCTACTACGCAACTAGGTTCTGCGGCGAGATGGCATGTGGCCTCTAGTATCGGCGATTCATGATTAGGGCTGGAAGGCCATCTCTTCTGTACTGATCTCAGCTACCCGCATACGAGCGCATCGTCTGCTGGTTCCAGGTCTCGAAGTGGTCGAACATGGCCTGGCGGGCCAGGTCGGGGTCCCTCGCCTTGATCGCCGCGACGATGGCGATATGGGTTTCGTTGGTCTTCTTCAGCGACTGGGGGGATTGGCGCGCGAGCACGCGGCGATGGTGGAGCACTTTCTTGAGCACCGACGAGAGTCCCTGGAAGATGATCAGAATGGCGGGGTTGCCGGCCATGATCGCCAGCTGTTCGTGGAACTCGTAGTCGGCCTGGATGCCGTCGTTGATATCGGTGGTGGTGACGATGCGCTCGCAGAGCCGCTCCAGTTTCTCCAGCTCCTGGGGGGTGTGATGCGTCGCCGCGGCCTGGATGATCTCGCGCTCGAACATCTCCCGCGCCGTTTCCATGTGATCGACGGAGATGTAGTTCAACTTCAGGGCCAGTTCGAAGTAGAGCTGGATGAAGACGGGTTCGGGCATTTTGAGGAACGTGCCCGAACCCTGCCGGCGTTCGATGAATCCCAGGCTCTGGAGCACCGACAGCAGGTTCCTGACCGATGAGCGATGCATCGAGAATCGCTCGCACAGCGTTCTTTCCGGTGGCAGTTTCAGACGCCCATCGCGGGATAGTTCCGATACCGAAACGAAGTCGTGCAATTTGGCCAGGAGGCCGGAGTCAATCTCGCTCATGGGCGTTCCAGTCGCTGCCGTCGGTCGAAAGAGGTCGGCGGCAGCTTAGCATGTCAATGAATGTGCATACCGCCGTTCACGTCGATCGTGGCGCCGGTGATGTAGCTCGACAGCTCGCTGGCCAGGAACAGGAATGCATTGGCGACATCGTCGGGCAGGCCGAGCCGTTTGAGCGGAATCCCCTCGAGGATCGGGACCTTCATCTCCTCGGTCAACTTGCCGGCGGTGATGTCGGTATCGATCAGTCCGGGCGTCACCGAATTGACACGGATGCCAAAGGGCCCCAGCTCACGGGCCATCGCCTTGCCCAGACCCAGCATGCCGGCCTTGGCGGCACTGTAGTGGGGCCCGCCGAAAATGCCGCCGCCGCGTTGGGCGGAAACCGAGGAGGTGTTGGCGATCGAGCCGCCGCCCGCCGCTTTCATGTGCGGCACCACGGCCTGGGACATGTACAGCATACCGCGCAGGTTGACGTCGAGGATGCGGTCGTAGCCCTCGGGGTCGATCTCCTCGAACTTCACCGGCTGGGTGATACCGGCGTTGTTGATGAGTACATCGATCTTGCCGAACTGCTCGAGCGCACGCTCGACCACATCGCGGCATTCGTCGCGACGGGTGACATTGGCCACCACCACCAGGCAGCGAGCGGGGTCGAACGCCTGGCGTACCGCATCGCAGGCCGATTCGTCGATATCGGAGATGACGATGTTCGCCCCGTGTTCGTAGAACAGGCGAGCGGTCTTCAAACCGATGCCACGGGCACCGGCGGCGCCAGTGATGAGGCAGACCTTGTTGTCGAGAAGCATGAGGGTATCTCCAGGCATCATTGAAGGTTGTCGAGCCATTCGAGGGAACGGCCGAGTTTTTCCTCGATCAGATCGAGAGGCAGTGGATTGTCGTCCCGCCAGGGTTGCGCCTGGCGGTCCCGATGGAGCCGGAAGGGAAGTTCCAGCGAGAACGGCCGCTCGGCGGCCACGAGGGCGCGAAGCACGCGAGCCTCGTCGATATCGCTGTCGCCGAGTTCGGTGAAGTCGTACCCGGCAGCCGTGCGACGGCAGGGCTTGATATGGAAGTGATCCGCCAGCGGCAGGGCCTGCTCGATGTCCGACTCGGGATGGCGGTCCGGCCGGTGCGAGAGCAGGTTGCCGCAGTCGTAGTTGATGCCGAAGGTATCGTCATCGAGGGTGGCCATCAGCGCCGGGATGTCGCCGGCGTGATCGAGCATGTTGGGTTCGCCGTTACCGGGGTTCTCGAGCAGGATGCGCACGCCATGGTGGCGCGCGATATGGCCGATCCGTTCGGCGTGGGCGAGAAATCGCGCCCGGTTGCCGAGGGTCGCGGCATTGGTGATGACGAACTTGGCGCCGAGTGCCGCGGCGAATCGGCAGCGCGCTTCGAGTCGCTCCGGGGCGTTGTCGAGGCCGAGATCGATATGGCCGGAGAAGTAGCGGCAGTGCTGATCGAGACCGCGCATCTCGCGACATAGATCGTTGGCCAGCGCCAGGGTCAGATCGGCATCGGTGAACGCCTCCACGTAACCGTCGATGAAGGCGAATTCGACGAGTCGCACGCCGCAACGGGCCAGGGAAGCCAGAATGTGGTCGAAGTCGTAGCCGTCGTAGGCCGCCGTGCTGACGGAAAACGAGAGTGGGTTCATGCCTGGCCGCCTCCGTCGGGGTCGCAGCCGTTGAGCCGGCGATAGGTGCGGATCAACTGGCTGTCGTCCAGGCGGCCTTCGCTACCCTCGGCCGTGGCCACGAAGAGCTGATGCGCGCTGTGGGCGAGGGGGGTGTAGGCCCGCGACGAACCGGCGGCGTCGCAGACGATGCCCAGGTCCTTGCAGAAGATGTCGATGGCGCTGGTGACGTCTCCCGGCGGCGCGACCATTCGCGGGCCACGGTCGCGCAGCATCCAGCTCGAGGCCGCCGAGCCCTGGACCAGCTGCAGCGCGACCTGCCGGTCGATGCCGCTCTTCTCGGCCAGCGCCAGCGCTTCCGCCGCCGCCGCGATATGCACCCCGCACAGCAGCTGATTGACCGCCTTCATGGCCGCGCCCTGCCCGGGGCGATCGCCGACCTCGAAGATCGCCTGGCCGAGGATGTCGAACAGCGCACGACAGCGCGCGAGCGATGGCGCATCGCCGGCGGCCATGATGCTGAGCGTGCCGGCTTTTGCCCCCACGACCCCGCCCGACACCGGGGCGTCCACGTAGTGAAGATCCGGCCGCCCTGCCGCGACCTCGGCGGCCAGCGCTGCGGCATCGGCCGGCGCGACGGTGGACATCTGCACGATGCAGGCGTCCGCGGGCAGACGTGATACCAGCCCGCCGGCGACGAGGGCATCCGAGAACAGCAGCGAGCGAATCTGCTCGGCGTTGACCACCATGATCACCAGCGCCTCGACGCTTTCGATGCCGTCGTCTCGGCCGGACGCCTGGCGGTGAAAGGCGTCGGCGCGCTCGCTCAGTGCATCCAGACCGAGTACGTCGAGCCCGGCCTGGACGAGGTTTTCGGCCATGGGCCAGCCCATGGCGCCCAATCCTGCAACAGCGACTCTCTTCATCTTGGTTCCTCAGTAAAGGATCAGTGCGGGCACGTACGAGACGAGCAGCAGCACGGCGATCGCGACGAGATAGAACGGGATGAGTTCGCGCACGACGGCGCCGATGCGCTCCCGCGCGATGGCCGAGGCGACGAACAGGGTGGTGCCGATGGGGGGCGTGAACAGTCCGATGCTCAGGTTCACGCACATGATGATGCCGAGCTGGACCAGGTCCAGGCCGATGGCGTTGGCGATGGAGACCAGGGTCGGCCCCAGCAGCAGGATCGCCGCCGGCAGATCGAGGAACATGCCGATGAACAGCAGCAGCAGGTTGATCGCCAGAATGACCAGGATCGGGTTGCCGAGGGTGCCCACCGCCCACTGGGCGACCGCCTGGGGAACACCACCGCTGGTGAGGATATAGGCGATGATATTGGCGGCGGCGATGATCAGCATGACCATGCCTGTCGTCACCACCGTGCCCGAGAGTGCGGCCACCACGCGGGCGATCGTCAGGTCACGGTAGATCAGTGCGCTGACCACCAGCGCGTAGGCCACGGCGATGATGCTGACCTCCGTGGGCGTGGCGATACCGGTGCGCAGCAGCACCAGAATGATCACCGGCATCAGCAGGGCGGGCAGCGCGGTGATCAGGGTGCTCCTGACCTCCTGTGCGGTGTACTTCAACGTGAGTCTGGGGAAGTTGCGGCGCTTTCCGGTCACGTAGCATGCGGTCATCATCCCGATCGCCAGCATCAGCGCCGGCAGCACGCCGGCAATGAACAGCGCCGCGATGGAGACATTGGACACCGTGGCGAACAGGATCAGCGGAATCGACGGCGGCATCAGACCGGCGATGACCGACGACGAAGCGGTGACCGCGGCGCCGAAGGCGCCAGGGTAGCCCTCTCTCTTCTGCCAGGGGATGAGCATCGAACCCAGCGCCGACGCCTCGGCGACGGCGGAGCCGGAGACACCGCCGAAGATCGTCGAACCGACCACGTTGACCTGGCCGAGCCCGCCGGGGTACTTGCCAACCAGCATCGAGGCGAGCGCCACCAGGCGCTGCCCCAGCTTGCCGGACATCATCAGGCTGCCGGAGAGCACGAAGAACGGGATCGCCAGCAGCGGAAAGCTCTGGGTCGGCTGGAATATCTTCATCACCACCATGCTCGAGGGCATGGAGCCGAACACCGACAGGGCCGTCCAGCCGCTGATCACCAGCGAATAGCCCACCGGCATCGCCATCAGCATGAGCAGGATGAAGGAGATCAACATGTTGACCGTCATAGGGCTTCCTCCCCGTGGGTCGCCAGCGACTCGTCGACCGGCACCCGGCGGTCGAGCGCGACGAGAACGTTGATCAGGGAAACGAGCGCCAGGCCGGCGAAGCCGACGACGACCGACCAGTAGGACCACGACATGGCGATGCCGGTAATGGGCAGGCGCTGGCTACCCGCGATCGCGACCACTTCCAGCCCGTGCCAGGCAATGAGCGCGAAGGCGACGGCCGCCAGTAGGTTGGTCGCGAGACTGACCACGCGTCGCAGCGGCCGCGGCAGCCGTTCGACCACCGCCTCGATCCCGATATGCTCGTTCTTGGCCGCGGTCGCGACGATGGCGCACATGGTGAGCCACGGGAACAGGATGTTGGGGACTTCCGACGTCCAGTCGAGGTTCGTCTCCCACACGTAGCGCACGAACACGGCCGCCAGCAGCGTGGCGAACATCACCAGCAGCGAGAGAATGCCGAGCCACTTGAACAGGTGATGAATCGCGGTTTTCAGGCGTAGCGGGGGCGAACCGGGATGCCCCGGCTCGCCATGCCGACCAGCAATGACATCAGACATGGCGAACGCTCCCGTTTACTGTGACGCGGCTTGCGCGGCTTCGACGACCATGTCGACCATCTTCGGGTACTTCTGCCGCCAGGCATCGTAGACGCCGCGCGTGGCCTCGATGAAAGGCGCCTGATCCACCTCGTTGAACGCCACCCCCGCCTGCTCCATCTTCGCGCGCAGTTCCTTGTCGGCCGCCAGCGAAGCCTGCCGGTTGTATTTTCCGGCTTCGATGGCGGCGTTCTGGATGACCTGCTGTTCATCGGGGGAGAGACCGTCCCAGACGATCTTGCTCATCAGCAGCGGCGTGGACTCGTACTTGTGGCCGGTGAGGGAGATGTACTTCTGCACTTCATAGAGCTTCGACGAATAGATATTCATCAGCGGGTTCTCCTGGCCATCCACCACGCCCTGCTGCAGCGCGATATAGAGTTCGGAGAAGTTCATCGGGGTTGGCGTCGCCCCCAGCGCGTCGAAGATATCGACGGTCATCTCGTCCGGTGGCGTGCGGATCTTCAGCCCCTTCAGATCGGCGGGCTTCTCGATCGGGCGGACGTTGTTGCTGACGTGACGGATGCCGTTGTCCCACATCGCCAGCAGGACCAGCCCCTGCTCCTGCGCCAAGCGCTTGAGTTCGTCGCCGACCTCGCCATCCATCACCTTCCAGGCGGTGGGCAACGAATCGAACAGAAATGGCAGCCCCAGCACGGAGAACTGCGGGACGATGCTCGCCACCGGGCCCTGGCTGTTGGCGCTGAACGCCAGGCTGCCCATGCGCATCAGGGTCAGTGCTTCCATGTCGTCGCCGTACTGGGCGTTGCCGCCCACGTCGACGTGGATCTCGCCGTGGGTGCCCTCCTCGACGAGCTTGGCGAAGCGCTCGGAGGCTTCCCATTTGGGATTGCCCTCGGCGGCGTTGTGGGCCAGTTGCAGGGTCTGCGCTGCCAGCGCCGGCGTGGTGGCGGCGAGGGCGACGGCGAGGGCGGCAGCCAGGGCCGTGGCTTTTGGAATCGCTTTCAGGGTCGCTGTCGGGATCGCTTTCAGAATCGCTTTAATCATTGTCGTTGCGCTCATGGTTGCTGACGGGACGTGGAGTTGCTGACGTGACGTGGTGAAGTCCTCGCTGTGGCGCGTTTCGGCTCAGCTGGCGTGCGTGAGCGAGATCCGGGACGCCAGGGTCTTCACCATTGCCTGGGTCGAGATGCCATAGCGGTCATGCAAAGTGGGCAGTGCACCGGCGTCGAGAAAGGCGTCCGGCAGCCCGATCTGGTGGAACTCCGGATGTACGCCGGCATTCATCAATAGTGCGGCCACGCTCTCGCCCAGCCCGCCGATGACGGAGTGATTTTCCGCCACGTAGACGGGGCGCTGGGGATGACGCTGGATCTCCTCGAGAATCGTCTGCGCATCCAGCGGCTTGATGGTGGGCGAGTGAAGCACACCCACGTGCATGCCGCGCTCGGCGAGGAGATCGGCCGCTTCGATGGCACGCATGGTCATCAGCCCGGAGGAGATGATCAGGGCATCCTCGCCCTCCATGAGTCTGCGCGCCCTGCCGATCTCGAAGCGGTAGTCCGGGAACCGATCGAGCACGCGGGGCACCTTGCCGCGCAGAAGCCGCAGGTAGACTGGCCCATCGTGGGCGGCCATGGCGTGGGTGGCCTGCTCGATATCCACCGCATCACAGGGATCGACGATGGTGAGGTTCGGCATGCCGCGGAAGATCGCCATGTCCTCGGTCGCCTGGTGGCTCGGCCCGTAACCGGTGGTGAGGCCGGGCAGTGCGCAGACGATCTTGACGTTGAGTCTCTCCTCGGCGATCGCCATGCAGATGAAGTCGTAGGCCCGGCGCGACGCGAACACGCCATAGGTGGTCACGAACGGTATGAAACCCTCGCGTGCCATGCCGGCACCGGCACTCATCAGCAACTGCTCGGCCATCCCCATCTGATAGTGGCGCTCGGGATAGGCCTGGGCGAAGACATGCAGATCGGTGTACTTGCCCAGATCCGCGGTCATGCCGACGATACGCTCGTCGGCCGCGGCCGCCTCGACCAGGGCATGACCGAAAGGCGCCGAGGTGGTCGGCTGACCTTCCGCCGCCAGCGACGCGATCATCGCCGATGTCTTGAGTCGCGGTTGAGTAGTCATGAGTGCTCGCTCCCTGCGGCGTCGGATGGATTGGCGTAGGTATCGTCGAGTTGCTTCAGGGCAACGCGCCATTCGTCTTCGTCGACGCGTATGAAGTGGGTCTTGTCGCGGTTCTCGAGCAGCGGCACGCCGCGGCCCATCAGGGTGTCGCAGATGATGACGCAGGGTTTGCCGTCGGCGCTGTCCAGTGCGGTATCGAAGGCATCGACCAGCGCGGCGATGTCGTTGCCGTCCACCCGCAGGGCGGTCCAGCCGAAGGCGATCCACTTGTCGGCGATGGGCTCGTAGCCGAGCACGCTCGACGACTTGTCGTCGGCCTGCTGATCGTTGACATCGACGATGGCGACCAGGTTGTCGAGCTTCCAGTGGGCGGCCGAGGCCGCGGCCTCCCAGGTCGAGCCCTCGTTGAGCTCGCCGTCGGAGAGCAGGTTGAAGATGCGCGAACGGCTCCGCTTGCGCTTCAGGCCGAGCGCCATGCCGACACCGATCCCCAGCCCGTGGCCCAGGGATCCGCCGGTGATCTCCATACCGGGGGTATAGGCCGCCATCCCCGACATCGGCAGCATGCTGTCGTCGCTGCCGTAGTTCTCGATTTCGCTCTCGCTGATGACACCCGCCTCGATCAACGCGGCATAGAGGGCGATGGCGTAGTGACCGATCGACAACAGGAAGCGATCGCGCTCTTCCCACTGGGGGTCGTCGGCGCGCAGATTCATGGCACGGAAGTAGGCGACCGCAAGGACGTCGGCGATGCCCAGGGCCTGGCCCACGTAACCCTGGCCCTGCACTTCCCCCATGAGCAGTGCATGGCGACGGATCCGATAGGCGTGTCGCCGAAGGGCGGTGATATCGGCGGGGGCGATCACGCGGGGGGTAGCCGGTTGCATAGACAGTGTTCCATAAATTGGTTGACCAATTAACGGTAATGAGAGCATGAAGGGAAAAGAAGACCGACTTTGGTCGCAGAAACGCAATCACAGAGCGCTAGCCACTAGACTTACCCAAGATCGAAATAGGAGAAAAACTTGTCTAGTGGCTGAAAAATACGCTTTCTATCAAGAGATTATGGAGGCGGTGGGAGTCGCCTGGCATCCCACGGTAAGCTCGTGTCGGGGGCTGATCTGAATAACCGAATGCGGCCAGGCTGAGACTAATGGTTAACCATTCCTCGGGTATTGGCTGGCGACAGGCGTGAGACGAGAACACCTCCGGCATCGAGACGATATCGATACCGCGAGGCGTCTTTAGCTCACTGCCACCAGTACGCTCTCCAGCGACTCGCGCGGGATATCGCGGGTGATGAACACCAGTCGCGAGCGGCGGTCGGCGTCGGGCCAGGCGTCGAGCTCCAACGGCGGGTGGAAGATGTGCTGTACGCCGTGAATCACGGTGGGGCGCTCGCGCCCGGCGAGGTTGAGGATGCCCTTGATACGCAGCATGTTCTCGCCCATCAGTGCCGTCATCAGCTCGAGCCAGGCTTCGAAGCGGCCGAGTTCGATCGGGGCTTCCAGGGTGAAGCAGTGGGCGCGAATGCGGTCGTCGTGGCGGTTGGGATCGCGCGTGGGATCGGATGCGTCGCTGCCTGCCGGCGTGAGCAGTGGCCCGGCACCCGCGGGGCCCGTGCTGAAGGCCAGCCCGGCCAGGCTCGGCGGCTGGGCGTAGGCATCGATCCAGCGGGCGAGATCGGGGCGGGTGCCGTCTCCTCCCATCAGCCCCAGCCCGGTCAAGGCGGCGGCTTCGATCTCACCCTGGACGATATGGCGCTGGCCGGCCCCCGGATTGATCTCGCCCAGGCGCCGGGCGAGTGCCGCCAGCGCCTCTAGAGGTACCAGGTCGGCCTTGGTCAGCAGCAGGCGGTCGGCCACGGCGGCCTGCTTGATCGCTTCCGCGTGCTGGTCGAGGGTGGCGCTGCCGTGGACGGCATCGACGGTGGTGACGATGCCATCGAGCCGGTACTGGCCGACCAGCCTGGGCTCGGTCATCAGGGTGTGCAGAATCGGCGCCGGATCGGCCAGACCGGTGGTCTCGATCACCACGCGGTCGAACTGGCGCCGGCCCTCCCGGGCATAGCGCCAGGGCGCATCGCGCAGCGTGCGGGCGAGGTCGCCGCGAATGGTGCAGCACAGGCAGCCGCTCTCCAGCGCCACCACCTCGGTCTCGTCGGTGGCGCTGAACAGGCGGTGATCGAGCCCGATCTCGCCGAACTCGTTGATGATCACCAGGGTGCGGTCCATGTCGGGCTGGCGCACCAGACGATTGAGCAGCGTGGTCTTGCCGCTGCCGAGAAATCCGGTCAGCAGGGTGACGGGGATGGGGGTCGTCGCGGTCTTGGGCATGGCAGGCGGACCAGGGGTCAGGTGAGTGTCGTCGGTGGAAAGCTTTCTGTCGGAAACCGATAGTGCGTTTTAATTGTTATGTTATAACGTACTTTAAATCAGTCGTGTCGGTATCGTCACGAGTGTAGCGTGTCGGCCCGCCGGCGTGACGCCTTCAAGGTCACGACGCAAAGTCTCGACTCAACGTCGCTATTCAAAGTCACGACTCAGGGTCACCGCGACCTTGCCTCACTTTTCCGTTGTCGGAGGTCCTCATGAAAACGCGCGCCGCCATTGCCTGGGAGCCGAATCGCCCGCTGGAGATCGAAGAGATCGACCTCGAGGGGCCGAAGTCGGGCGAGGTGCTGGTTCGAATCGTCACTACCAGCCTCTGCCACACCGATATGTTCACGCTCTCGGGGCGCGATCCCGAAGGGCTATTCCCCTGCGTGCTGGGGCACGAGGGCGTGGGGATTGTCGAGGAGATCGGCAAGGGCGTGACCTCGGTCAAGCCGGGCGATCACATCATCCCGCTCTATACCCCGGAAGATCCCGACTGCCCCTACATCCAGTCCGGCAAGACCAACCTGTGCCAGACGATCCGCAAGACCCAGGGGCAGGGGTTGATGCCGGATGGCACCAGCCGCTTCTCCTACAAGGGCAAGATGCTGCGCCACTACATGGGCACCAGCACCTTCAGCGAGTACACCGTGCTGCCGGAGATCGCGGTGGCCAAGATCAACCCGGAGGCGCCGCTGTCCAAGGCGTGCGTGATGGGCTGCGCGGTGCCCACCGGTATCGGCGCGGTGCGCAACACCGCCAAGGTGCAGCCGGGGGATACCGTCGCCGTGTTCGGCCTCGGCGCGGTGGGCATGGCGGTGATCCAGGGTGCCAAGCTGCAGGGGGCGGGTCGGATCATCGGTATCGACATCAACTCGGCCAAGTTCGCCCTGGCCGAGTCGCTGGGCGCCACCGAGTGCCTCGACCCGAACGAGCACCCCGAGCCGCTGCACGAGGTGGTCATCGACATGACCAACGGCGGCGTCGACTTCTCCTTCGAGTGTGTCGGCAACGTGCGCCTGATGCGCGCGGCGCTGGAGTGCTGCCACAAGGGCTGGGGCGAGAGCATCATCATCGGCGTCGCCGGCGCCGGCGAGGAGATCGCCACGCGGCCGTTCCAGCTGGTCACCGGGCGGGTCTGGCGCGGCAGCGCCTTCGGTGGCGTGCTGGGCCGTTCGGAGCTGCCGGGCATGGTCGACGAGTGGCTCTCGGGGCGCTTCGATGTCGACCCCTACATCACCCACAACATGACGCACGATCGCATCAATACGGCGTTCGACCTGCTCCATCGCGGCGATGCGATCCGCTCGGTGATCCACTACCAGCCGCAGGAGACCATGACCGGGGATCTGCCCGGGGTGACCCTCGGCGACAACAAGAAGACCCCTGAGCCCGCCTGATCGCGATCGTCTTCGCTTAGTCCGAACTCGCAGCGACGCCCGCGCCTCAACGGGCAATGGCCGGCTCGGGTCGGGCCAGCTCCGCCTCCATCGTCTCGAACTGGCGCGCCACGGCGTCGTGGGGGGCCGCCGTGGCCAGCGAGACGACGACGATGGCGATCAGCGAGAACAGGAACCCGGGCAGGATCTCGTAGAGATCGAAGAGGCCGCCGTGGAGCGCCGACCACACGATCACGGTCACCCCACCGACGATGATTCCGGCCAGCGCGCCCCACTGATTCATGCGCTTCCAGTAGAGCGCCAGCAGCAGCGTGGGGCCGAAGCTGGCACCGAATCCGGCCCAGGCGTAGGAGACCAGCCCCAGTACGTTGGAGTCGGGGGCGAGAGCCAGCAGCAGGGCGATGGCGGAAACGCCGAGCACGGCGAGCCGCCCGACCCGCAGCAGTTCGCGCTGCGAGGCATGCTGGCGGAACATCGCCTTGTAGAGATCGTCGGCGATGGTCGAGGAGCAGATCAGCAACTGGGAGTCCGCGGTGGACATCACTGCGGCGAGAATGGCGGTCAGCAGCACGCCGGCGACCACCGGA
>NZNW01000019.1 GCA_002695065.1 Salinicola sp.
AGGAGAGAAGACCATGGCTAGCGAAGAGATGGAGCAGTTGGTCCGTCGCGAATACAAGCAGGGATTCGTGACCGACATCGAAAGCGATACCGTGCCGCCCGGCCTGGATGAAAGCACGATCGCCTTCATATCCCAGAAAAAGGGCGAGCCGCAGTGGATGCTGGAGTGGCGCCTCGAGGCTTACCATCAGTGGCTCAAGATGACGCCTCCCTCCTGGGCACACCTGGAGTACCCGCCGATCGACTATCAGGCGATCTCCTACTTCAGCGCGCCCAAGAAGCCGGAAGATCGCCCGCAGAGCCTGGACGAGGTGGATCCCAAGCTGCTGGAGACCTACGAAAAGCTGGGGATCCCGCTGCATGAACGGGCGGCGCTGGCGGGGGTCGCGGTCGATGCGGTGTTCGACTCCGTGTCCGTGACCACGACGTTCAAGGAAAAGCTCCACGAAGCGGGCGTGATCTTCTGCTCCATTTCCGAGGCGATTCGCGAGTATCCGGAACTGGTCCGTCAATACCTGGGCACCGTGGTGCCGCAGGCGGACAACTACTTCGCGGCATTGAACTCCGCGGTGTTCACCGACGGCTCCTTCGTCTACGTGCCGGAAGGCGTGAAGTGCCCGATGGAGCTCTCCACCTATTTCCGGATCAATGCCGCCAATACGGGGCAGTTCGAACGGACGTTGATCATCTGCGACAAGCAGGCCCAGGTCTCCTACCTCGAGGGCTGCACCGCGCCGATGCGCGACGAGAACCAGTTGCACGCGGCGGTGGTCGAGCTGGTGGCGCTGGAAGACGCCTACATCAAGTACTCCACCGTTCAGAACTGGTATCCGGGGGACGAGGACGGCAAGGGCGGCATCTACAACTTCGTCACCAAGCGTGGCGACTGCCGCGGCGATCGCTCCCGGATCAGCTGGACCCAGGTCGAGACCGGCTCCGCGATCACCTGGAAATATCCCTCCTGCATGCTGCGCGGCAAGGAGAGCATCGGCGAGTTCTACTCGGTGGCGGTGACCAACGGCCGCCAGCAGGCGGACACCGGCACCAAGATGATCCATATCGGCGAGAACACCCGTTCGACGATCGTCGCCAAGGGGATCGCCGCCGGTCGCAGCGATCAGGCCTATCGCGGGCTGGTCAAGATCGGGCCGCGGGCCAAGGGCGCGCGCAACTACACCCAGTGTGATTCGCTGCTGATCGGCGACCGGTGCGGTGCGCACACCTTCCCCTACCAGGAGATCGGCAACAGCACCGCGACCGTGGAGCATGAGGCGACCACCTCCAAGATTGCCGACGATCAGCTGTTCTACTGTCGCGCCCGTGGGATCGACGAGGAGGATGCCGTCAGCATGATCGTCAACGGCTTCTGCAAGGACGTCTTCCAGGAGTTGCCGATGGAGTTCGCCGTCGAGGCCGAAGCACTGCTCAATGTCACGCTGGAAGGGTCGGTGGGCTGATTCGCGACCCATCGCCCAAGTCATCCAATTTCGGGAGGCTGCGTCGACGGCCTCTCTCGTATCAAGGGTTTCACATGCTCGAAGTCAAAGATCTTCATGTCACGGTCGAGGACAAAGCGATCCTCAAGGGCCTCAACCTGACCATCAACGCCGGCGAGATTCACGCCATCATGGGGCCCAACGGTGCGGGCAAGTCGACGCTGTCGGCCGTGATCGCCGGCAAGGACGGCTATGAAGTGACCCAGGGCACCATTCTCTTCGAGGGCCAGGACGTCCTCGAGATGGAGATCGAGGAACGTGCTCGTGCCGGGTTGCTGCTGGGCTTTCAGTACCCGATCGAGATTCCCGGGGTCAAGAACATCTATCTGCTCAAGGCCGCGCTCAATGCGCAGCGTGCCGCACGGGGCGAGGGCGAGATTCCGGCGCCGGAGTTCATGAAGCTGGTGCGCGAGAAGAGCGCCGAGATGAAGCTGGACCCGAGCTTCCTGCAGCGTGCGGTCAACGAAGGTTTCTCCGGCGGCGAGAAGAAGCGCAACGAAATCCTTCAGATGCTGGTGCTGCAACCGAAACTGGCGATGCTCGATGAAATCGATTCCGGTCTCGACATCGACGCCATGAAGGTCGTGGCCAGCGGGGTCAATTCGCTGCGTAGCGCCGATCGCGCCATCCTGCTGGTGACCCACTACCAGCGCCTGCTCAATCATATCGAGCCGGATCGCGTCCATGTCCTGGTCGATGGCCGCATCGTCAAGAGCGGCGACAAGGAGCTGGCGCTGGAGCTCGAAGCCCGTGGTTACGATTGGGTGCTGGAGGAGTCTGCTGCATGAGTGCACCGGAACGCTTTCTCGAGCGTCTGACCCAGCGTCGTGCGGACGACCCGAGCTGGGTCGCGGCACGTCGTCAGGCCGGCGCTGCGCGATTCGAGGCGATGGGCTTCCCCACGCGGCGTGATGAAGCGTGGAAGTATACGGACGTGCGCCGTATCGCCGAAGGCGACTTCGCGCTGGCGACCGACGCCACATTCGATGGCGCCCACTTCGAGGCGCAGCGTCTGGATATCGATGCCTACCGGCTGGTGCTGGTCGACGGCCTGTTCAGCGCGGAACTCTCCGAGCTCGAGGGTCTGCCCGATGGCGTCCAGGTGGAAGCGCTATCGCAGGCCGTCTCCGCCAATCATGAAGCGGTGGGGGGCGCTCTCGGGCGTCTGGCCGGCGTCGATTTTTCCCCGTTTACCGCATTGAACACCGCCTTTGCCGACGAAGGTGCCATCGTGCGCCTCGCCCCCGGCGTGGTGGTCGACAAGCCGATCTACGTGCTGCTGCTGTCCCGTGCCGGCGGGCAGGCGGTGATGAGCCACCCCCGGGTGCTGATCGAGGCGGGCGCCCGCAGTGAAGCGACGGTCATCGAGCACTACTCGGGTGAACCCGAAGCCGCCAACTTCACCAACGTGGTGACCGAGGTGCTGCTCGATCGCGGAGCCATCATCAATCACTACAAGCTCCAGGAAGCCGCACTGACGGATCTGCACGTGGCCAGCATTCACGTCGACCAGAGTCGCGACAGCCGCTTCAACTCGTACAACCTCAACCTCGGCGGGGCGCTGGTACGCACCGACCTGGTGACCGATCTCAATGGCGAGGGTGCCGAAGCCGCCTACAATGGGCTGTTCTTCGTCCAGGGACGCCAGCACGTCGACAATCACACCCTGGTCAATCACAACTCGCCGCGGACATTCTCCAACGAGAACTACAAGGGCGTTCTCGATGACCGGGCCCATGGCGTGTTCAACGGCAAGGTTTTCGTCAAGCAGGACGCGCAGCAGATCGAGGCGTACCAGAACAACGCCAACCTGCTGCTGTCCGACCGCGCCGAGATCGACACCAAGCCGGAACTGGTCATCTACGCCGACGACGTCAAGTGTTCCCACGGCGCCACGACCGGTCAGCTCGACGAGGATGCCGTCTATGCCCTGCGCAGTCGCGGTATCGACGAACCGATGGCGCGGGCGCTGCTGACCCTTGCCTTCGTGGGCGAGGTGATGGACAAGGTGCGGCTCAACGTCATCGCCGAGCGCGTCGAGCGGGCCGTTGCCGGCCGCTTGCCGGAGCGCTTCAATCTGGCGGATCTGGTCGAAACCGCCGAGGCGATTCAGGAGGCGTGACATGACGTCGATCACCGATCTGACGCTGGATCTGGCGGCGGTACGCCGGGACTTTCCGATTCTCGAGCGGGAGGTCCACGGCAAGCCCCTGATCTATCTCGACAACGCCGCGACCAGCCAGACGCCGGTGGCGGTCATCGACAGTCTTGGCGACTATTACCGTCGCTACAATGCCAATATCCACCGCGGCCTGCACACCCTGGCCGACGAGGCGACCGCCGCCTTCGAAGGCGTGCGCGCGACGGTACAGCGGCACCTCAACGCCTTCGAGCCGCGCGAGATCGTCTTCACCCGCGGGACCACCGAAGCGATCAATCTGGTGGCCAACAGCTGGGGGCGGGCCAATCTGCGTGCCGGCGACGAGGTCGTGGTGTCGCTGATGGAGCACCACTCCAATATCGTGCCCTGGCAACTGCTCGAGCGCGAGTTGGGTATCGTGATCAGGGTCATCCCGGTCGATGCACGAGGCGTGCTCGATCAGGAGGCCTATCGCGAGCTGCTGGGCGAGCGGACCAGGCTGGTCTGCGTCAACCATGTCTCCAACGCGCTGGGCACGATCAACCCCATCGCCGAGATGGCGCGTGACGCCCACGCCCACGGTGCCCTGATTCTGGTCGATGGCGCCCAGGCGGTGCCGCATCAGGCCGTCGACGTGCAGGCCCTGGATGCCGACTTCTACGCTTTCTCGGGACACAAGGTGTACGGGCCCATGGGGGCCGGCGCGCTCTATGGCAAGGCGTCCATTCTCGAGTCCATGCCTCCCTGGCAGGGTGGCGGGGAGATGATTTCGCGCGTCTCCTTCGAGCGCGGTACCGAGTTCGCCGCCGTCCCGCATCGCTTCGAGGCCGGTACGCCGTCGGTGGCCGACGTGATCGCCATGGGCGCGGCCCTCGACTGGGTCAGCGCGCTCGGTATCGAACGTCTGGCGGCCTGGGAACAGTGGCTGCTGGATCACGCCACCCAGAAGCTCGAACGGATCGACGGCTTGACAATCATCGGCACCGCGCCGCGAAAAGCGGGCGTGATCTCGTTCGTGGTCGATGGCGCGCATGCGCAGGACATCGGGCTGTTGATCGACCAATTGGGCGTGGCGATTCGCACCGGGCACCATTGTGCCCAGCCGGTGTTGAATCATTTCGGTGTCGAGGCGACCTGTCGGGCCTCTCTGGCGGTCTACAACACGCCGGAAGAGGTCGATGCCTTCGTCGAGGCGTTGCAGCGCGTGCTGGGTATGCTGCGGTGAGCCGGCTCTGGCTCCCGGCCTGTTCGGGCCGGCAATTCTGTCAGGAGTGACGATGGATCCCCTAAGCCAGGTCTACAAGGGCCAGGAGATGCCGCTGCAGCGTGATGTCGATGCCATCTCGATTCCGTTCGGCAAGACGGTCACGCTGGTCGAGGACAGCTCGGTCGTGGTGATGCAAGCCAAGGGCAGCTCGGTCAGCGTCAGCCACGAAGGGCGTCTCTATCTGATCGAAGGGCATGACCTCGATGCGCTGGGTCTCGAGGCGCTCGAGCGTCCCACGCTGGACCCGGGCGCCAGCGAAGAGGAGATGGAAGCTTTCGTCTGGGCGCAACTGCGGACCTGTTTCGATCCGGAGATACCGGTCAACATCGTCGATCTGGGGCTGGTCTACGGCTGTCGCATCGAACGCCTGCTCACCGGCGAGTGCATGGTGACCATCCGCATGACGCTGACCGCGCCGGGTTGCGGGATGGGCGATGTCATCGCCGAAGACGCCCGCCGCAAGATTCTGGGTGCGCCGCAGTTCTCCAAGGTCCACGTGGAAATCGTTTTCGATCCCCCCTGGAGCCGTGAGATGATGAGTGAAGAGGCGCGTCTTGAACTGGGAATGTTCTAGGGACTTTACAGACGGAGCCTGACGAACGTTCCCGGCTTGCACAGCCGGTTTCTGGCAGAGCAACGAACGCGATATGCTGATCGACATCTCAACGCGCCACCGGATTTCCGAGAGGGGCCTTCAGTGGCCACTTCCCGTCCACCGACCTTGCTCTTCCCCATGTTCTGGCTGCTGAAGGGCCTGCTCAAGGCGCTGCTGGCCAGCCTGTCGTTGCTGGCCGTCAGTATCGTGGTGATCAATCTCTGGATACTGCAGAAAACCCACGCCCGCATCGAGCATGAGGTGCCGCTGTGCGCGGTGCAGCCCGTCGGCCTGGTCTTCGGTACCGCGCAGTGGCTACGCCAGGGTGGTTCCAACCCCTACTATCAGGCCAGAGTGGAGACCTCGGCGGAGCTACTGCGGCTGCACCGCGTCCAGCACCTGCTTCTCTCCGGCGACAATCGCACGCGCTACTACAACGAACCGATCAGCATGTGGCGCTCCCTGCGGCACCGTAACGTCGACGATGCCAACATGACCCTCGACTATGCCGGCTTCAGCACGTTCGACAGCGTCGTTCGGGCCAAGGAGGTCTTCGGCGCCGACCGGTTGATGCTGATTTCACAGGATTGGCATCTACCACGCGCGCTTTTCATCGCCGACGCGCTGGGCATCGAGTCCACCGGATGCGCCGTGCCCGACGACGGCATCAAGGGGGAGTGGCGGCTGCGCCTGAGAGAGTGGCTGGCGCGTGCGGCGACGTTCGGGGATCTCTATCTGTGGGGGCGCGAACCGTACTTCCTCGGGCCCTTCGAGCCGATCCGGCTGTCGTCATGAATGCGGCGGGGCCGCCGTTCACCCGCGCCTAGCGCTGGCGCTGCTGAAGCTTGTTGATTTCCCGGATCAGCGCGCGGCAATTTTTCCAGCAGCGTTCCAGCGTCGGTTCGAGGGCTTCCGGCAGGGGGTGGGTGAAGGCCGTGCCCAGCGCCTGCATCAGAACGCGCTCCTGCTCGAGCAGTTCCCCCAGCAGCACGGCGCTGTCGTTGCCGACGAAGCTCTTGATGCGACTCCAGAGCCAGAGGTAATCGTCGCGCTCGACGTCGGCGTCCCGTGGCAGGATGTCGAGATGCTCGCGCACCAGTTGCTGTAGCTCGCGCATGGCAGCCCCACGTTCCTCGTAATGGGGTTTCAGGGCATTACGCAGCGCCGGGCGCAGGCGATCGAGATTGTCCTGAAAATAGTCGAGACTATCGGCCAGCGCTTCGAGCACGCTGTCCATCGCCACTTGGCGATTGTCGAGAAACATGTGCGGCCACCTCCTGAGGTGACACAAATTGTGCGGCCGGAAACACTGTTTTGCTACCCCTGGGGGCAGAAAAATTTAGCATTTCCGGCTATTTGTCGGATTTCTTCTCATTCAGCCCTTGGGCTTCGGCGGCGCCTTGCGCGGCGTGCTGGCATTTTTCTCCAGATGCTCGACGATCAGCCCCGCGATATCCTTGCCGGTCGCCGTCTCGATACCCTGCAAGCCGGGAGAGGAGTTCACCTCCATGATCACCGGGCCGTGGTTGGAGCGCAGCAGGTCGACACCCGCCACGGCCAGCCCCATGGCCTTGGCGGCCCGAATGGCGGTGGAGCGTTCCTCCGGAGTGATCCGAATGACGCTGGCAGTGCCGCCACGATGCAGGTTGGAGCGAAACTCGCCATCGGCGGCCTGGCGCTTCATCGACGCCACGACTTTTTCGCCGATGACGAAGCAGCGGATATCGGCGCCCTTGGCCTCCTTGATGTACTCCTGCACCATGATGTTCGCCTTCATCCCCATGAAGGCCTGGATGACCGATTCCGCGGCCTGATTGGTTTCCGCCAGGACCACGCCGATCCCCTGAGTTCCCTCCAGCAGCTTGATCACCAGCGGGGCGCCCTTGGCCATGGTGATCAGGTCGGGAATGTCGTCGGGTGAGTGGGCGAATCCGGTCACCGGGAGCCCCAGTCCCTTGCGCGACAGCAGCTGCAGCGAGCGCAGCTTGTCGCGGGAGCGTGTGATGGAGACCGAGTCGTTGAGGACGTAGGTACTCATCATCTCGAACTGGCGCAGTACGGCGCAGCCGTAGAAGGTCACCGACGCGCCGATGCGCGGCACGATGGCGTCGAAGGATTCGAGTTCCGCCCCCTTGTAGTGAATCGAGGGGCGATGCGACGCGATGTTCATGTAGCAGCGCAGCGTGTCGACGACTCTGACACTGTGGCCACGCTGCTCGGCGGCCTCGATCAGGCGGCGCGTCGAGTAGAGGTTGCGATTGCGTGACAAGATGCCGATATGCATGCGCGAAAGGCTCCGGGGCGTGGGTTGTGATGGCGGCAGCGAGAGAGACGTCAGGGCTCACCGTGAAGGAACGCGGCGCCCGGAGCAACCAGAAGCCGGCGCATGGCGCGTCTTCCGAGCAGCATGGGGTGACGCATGTTGCTGCGATCGGTCAGGGTCAGTTCGATGGGGAAGTCCAGGCTACCCAGGACGAGGCGGGTGCGGATGACGTAGCGCCACTCTTGCTGGCCGTTGGAGCTTCTGACTCTCCGTCGGTCGTGCAGCGGCAGCTGGCATTCGTGGTGCGCGATGGGTTGCCCGCTCGACCGGGTGATGAATCGGACCCAGGGATGTCCATTCTCCTCGTAGGGCTCGATCTGCTCGGCATGCAACGCCGAGGTGCGGGCGCCGGTGTCCGCCTTGCAGCAGAGTGTCATCTGCAGGTCGGGAAGCGTGACCATCTCGCGGCGGCCGATGATCGCCTGGGCCTGATAGGGCATTGCTTTCATGAAATCATGCGTTCCATTGTCTGACGAACCGGCCTAGGGAGGAGTCCATCGGCGCCTGACGTAGCATCATCAATATGGGCAGCCGCAGGCGAGGGATCAATGCCAAATCACGCACGACGGGACGAAAGTCGGCCTCCTGGCTCTCCGCCAGACGCTCCAGAAACCGTTCCAGGCGGGCTTCGTGCTCGAGATGGTGCCAGCCGCGGGCGGCAATCGCGGCGAGGCAGTCGGCGGCCATCAGGGCGTCGTCGTCGAGGATGCGATCCAGCCAGCCGCCGACTCTGGCATCCTCGCTGCCCAGCAGGGCTCTCAACAGGGCGCAGAAGGCTTCGATGTCCCGCCTCTCGCGAGCGCTCTCGAGCATGCTCCACAGCGTGGGCAGCAACTCGTCCGGGGTGTCGCCATGTTCCAGCAGGTAGCACAGCGCTAGAATCACCTCCCGCGGCATGGTGTCGAATCTCTCGACCAGCGCGCTGGTTACCGCCGGGTCCTCGGCGACGACCTGGTCGGCCAGCCCCTGGAGACCCAGCATCTGCCAGTCGAGCGACTCGTCGCCGACGAGATAGCGGCGTGTCATGTCGGAGAAGGCCGAGGGAGGTTGCCCGAAATGACGAGACAGGCGAGCATGCAGCAGCGCCCTCTGGTGTAGCTCCGGTTCGAAGGCCAGCGGGTTGTCCTGCATCAGGTTGTCTGGCGCCGGCTCGCCGTTGGCAGACGCCGCTCGTGCGCTCAGGGTCTGCAGCAGGCGATCGAGGAACTCGTCGCGCGGGGCGGGCACCAGTTGGCCCTGCTCGTCCAAGGGGAGAGCGAGGAACCAGATCGCCGGATCCGTCTCGAGTTCGGGCCAGCGCAACGCACAAGCTACCTGGGCACGGCCGTTCCAGGGTAGCGGCCAGGGCGCCTGCTCCCGTTCGAATGCGGCGAATGAGGCCTGCGGCATGGGGTTGACGCGACGGCCCAGGGTCGATAACACGACCTCCGCGCCGCTGCCCGAGAAGAAATCGCTGAGCGTTTGCATGATAAAGGTCGCCGTCTCCATCGAGGCGCGCACTGTAACTTGCCGCGATGGCGCTGGATAGGTCCTGGCCAAAAATTGATCAGCCGGCTCAGAGACATGTATTACGCCACGTCGGGGTAGGTGTCCCAAGTTTATCCACAGGCTCCTTCAGGTTTTTTGTGAGCAACCGGAAAAGTTTCCACACCCACCATGACAGGAGGAAGAATGACCTCGCACGACAGATTGGCTCACGCCTTGCGTGAATTGGAAGCGACGTTGATGGAGGTCGGCCTGTGGGAGGCATCGCGACCGCAACCGTCGGCGTTCGAGAGCCAGCAGCCATTTTGTGTCGATACCATGTCGATGCCGCAATGGCTGCGTTATGTCTTCATCGCTCGTCTCCAGGCTCTGGTCGATGCCCGTGCCACCCTGCCCGCGACCTGCGCCGTGGCGCCGGCAATGGAGGTCTGGCTCAAGGACGAGCCCGCGGCGAGAAGAGATCCGGTGGTCCGTGAACTTGCCGCTGTCGATCGTATCGTCACCCTGGCGTGACCGGTCACGGTCGAGTGCCGTTCGCCGAATCCGAAGCACAAAAAACCGGGCCCGAGGGCCCGGTTTTCGATACCAACCGCCGTTCGCTTAGAAGCGGGCGGTGACACCGGCACCGACGGTGACCGGGTCGAGGTCGATGTCGCGACCGCCACTGATGTCGGCGCTGACATCGGTGTACTGGGCGAAGGCGTTGAAGCCGAAGTTGTCGGTCACGTTCAGATCGACACCCAGCTGGCCTGCTGCGCCCCAGGAGTCGTCGACGCTACCGACACCGCTCTCGTCGGAGAACGTGGTGTAGTTGACACCGACGCCGGCGTAAGGCTGAACGCGGGAATCGAGACCACCCAGCGGATAGTACTGCGCCATCAGGTTGATCGGAACCTGCTTGAAGGTGCCGCCTTCGGCGTGGACCTTGGTCTCGGTCATGGAGCTCAGCTCGACGCCGATCTTGTCGTGAACCATGTAACCCAGGCCCAGATAGGCGCCTTTGTCATTGTCATCGGTATAACCGGTGTCAACGTCGGTCTTGGCAACGCCCAGGCGGCCGTAGAAGTCGCCAGCGCCGTAGGCGAATGCGGCTTGAGTTCCGAATGCGCAAGCGGCGGCAACTACCATTGCGGAAAACAGTTTGGTCTTGGTCATGATAAGTACTCCCTTTCTTTCATCATGAAGCCGTGTTACCGGCCTTCACATTCTATGAGACAACGTCGCTAT
>NZNW01000002.1 GCA_002695065.1 Salinicola sp.
GACGAACAGCCAGCCGGCCGCTTCGGTGGCGCGGGCGAAGGGCAGTTTCTGGCCGCCGGTGCCGACGCCGCCCTCGACGCCATAACGTTTGATGCTCATGGATTGTTCTCCTGATGGGTTCGCGGGACGAGATCACGCGATGGTTCAGGCCTGACCGGCAAGGTCAGGCTCAGTAGCAGACGCCGCGAGCGTGGACGGTTATCTCGCCGACGATGTCGTTGCCCTCGCACAGCACCAGGCGATCCTTGAGATTGGGCACGACGCAGCAGTGGTTGGGGATGATCTCGAACCGATCGCCGATCGCGAGTCGATGAAGGGAGGGATCGTAGCGCAGGAAACCATGCTCCTCGTTGAGATGGGTGATCGTCGCATCCGGCATCGAGACGACATGGCCATGGCCCTTGCCGTGCTTGGTACCGTCGCTGGTCAACGTCTTGGAGCCAGCATCGAGAATGGCGTAGCCCGGCTCCTGCTGCGCAATGACCGTCGTCAACACACGCTGGGCGCACTGCGCCGGGGTGACCTCGCCGACATCGAGGATGCCGCGATCGCCCAGCACGTAGTTGCCGGCCCGGACCTCGGTGGCGCCGGGCAGTGCCTCGATCATCAACGCCTCCATGGAGGAGCCGATGGACAAGGTGTCGACGACGATTCCCGCCTCCGCCAGCAACGTCCTTACCGACTTTAGCGTCTCCAGCGCCTCCTGAGCGACGGCGATGCGCGCCTCGCGACTCGCGGGCGCGTAGCACTGTCCGGCGTAGCCCTGCAGCCCGGATATCCGAACCGATGCCAGATCAACGGCGCGCCGGGCGACCGCCAGCACGCGCTCGTCCGGTGGCAGCTCGCCGCGGTGAATGCCCACGTCGATCTCGAGATAGAGTTCGATGACCCGGCCGGCCTCGGCGGCTGCCGAGGCAACGTTCTCCAACGCCTCCAGCGAGTTGATCGACACGATCAGTCGGTCAAGTCGTGGGGCCAGGGCAACCAGGCGCTGACGATTGCGCTCACCGATGATCGGGTAGGCGATCAGGATGTCCTTGAGGCCGTGATCCGCCATGACTTCGGCTTCGCCGATACTGGAAGTGGTGATGCCCCGGGCGCCGGCCTGCTGCTGGCGCAGCGCGATATCGGCACTCTTGTGCGTCTTGATATGAGGACGATGCGCAACGCCGGCATCGGCGAGCCGGCGCTCCATTCGGTCGATGGTCGCGTTCAGGATATCGCGACGCACGATGACTTCCGGGGTCAGCAGTTCGTCGAGAGTCGTAGGGTGATCAGGCATGCGAAAAAATGACCTCGTCGAGGGAATCTATGATCTGGGCATAACCGAGTGCCGCCATCTCGAGTTGATCGAGCTCGACGAATTCATCGGCCTGATGGGCCTGCACGATAGAGCCCGGACCGATGATCAGTGTCTTGATGCCGGCCTCCATCAGAAAGGCAGCCTCACAAGTCGCTTCAAAGGGATAGAGACGAGGCGCCATACCGCGTGCCCGTTCGACTGCGGCCGCGCAGTGTCGGCTGATACCCGCCTCGACCGGCGTCAGGCCGGACGGACAGAAGGTAGTCTGGTTCAGCTGCCAGGACCCGATGCTGCCGGCGGCTTGCAGACGCGAGAGTTCGGCTTCCAGAGCGTCGCGCACCTGGGCCTCGGTTTCGCCGCAGGCCAGGCGGCCATCGATCTGCAGGCTCGCCCGGGCCGGGATGACGTTGACCTTGACGCCACTCTGGCATCCGGTGACCTGCAGCCGGCTCTGGCCGAGCACATCGTTGGATCGCTGCTGCTGCCATCGCCTGTCCAGGTTGCGAATCGCCTGAACCGCTTCGACGGCATGGTAGAGCGCATTGACGCCATGCTGCGACTGCGCCGCATGACAGGCAACGCCGTCCATGACCAGCTCGAACGCGATGACGCCGCGATGCCCTATCGCGATATCCATACCGGTCGGTTCGCCAACCACGCACCAGTCGGCATGGAACCCGCTGTCCAGCAACGCCTTGATGCCCTTGTTGCTCTTCTCTTCGTCGATTACCGCCGTGAAGACGATATCCACCGCCGGTGGCTCGTCCTGGTCGACCAGGCACTCGAGCACGTGCATGAACGCCGCGACCGAGCCCTTCATGTCGCAGGCGCCGCGCCCGTACAGACGGCCATCGCGGATGTCGGGCGTAAACGCTGGCGTGGTCCAGAGTTCGGCAGGGCCAGCCGGCACCACGTCGAGATGGCCGTTGTAGGCGAAGCTGTGGTTCCGGTTGCGCCCCGGCAACCGGGCGATCACGTTGAACCGGTCACCCGCCACCGGCTGGCGCGTCACTTCCAGACCCAGCCGCTCGCAGAAACTGGCAATGACATCGCCTACGCCCGCCTCGTTACCGGGAGGGTTCTCGCTTTCCCTCTCGATCAAACGGCGCGTCAGTTCGGCCACCCGCTGGACATCGAGTCGTTTTCTCAGGTTCGAACTCATGTCGCCTCCCGGCTTACGGTGGTCACCCCGACCCCGTCACGGGCGGGCTGAGTGATCAGGCTGACGACGATCAGCGTCAACACATTGGCGACGAAGCCCCAGGCGGGGGCGACGATGCCCCACGGCGTACCGATGACATAGGAGAACAGCAGCGCGGTGACAAGTCCGACGATCAGCGCGGCGATCGCTCCCTGCTTGGTCGCCTTCGACCAGAACAAGGCGGCGATCATCAGCGGGAAGAACTGGATCACACCGCTGTAGGTATTCGCCAGAATCGTCCAGAGGAAGGTCGGCTTGGTCAGCGCCGCCGCATAGGCGATCACGCAGGTGATCAGCACGAACGCGCGGGAAACGGCGATGATCCTGGATTCCGATGGACGCTTCTTGACCAATCGCAGATAGAGATCCTGCGCCACTGTCACCCCCTGGGAGTGGGCGAGACTGTTGATCGTCGAGAGCGATGCGGCGATACCGCCGGCGCCCAGGATGGCGATGGTCCAGAGGGGTGCATAGTCGCCGATCAGCGAGATCAGTGCCGTATCGGGGCTCGCCAGGGAGGGAATCAGAATGGCGGCGGCGAGCGCCCCCAGCACGACGGGTAACTGGCTGGGCACCGAGGCCAATGTGATCAGCGAACCGACGCGACGGGCGTCACGCGCGGAGCGTGCGGCGACCATACGCATGTAGAGATGCGGCCACATGTATCCGCCGAGTCCGATGACCCAGGTCTGGGACAGGAAGTACCCCCACTCGAGATTCTTCGGTCCAGGTAGGGTCAACAATTCGGGAACACGCGTACGCGCCGCTTCGAAGAAGCTGCCGAACCCGCCGAAGGCATCGAAGAGGATCATGCCGACGACGAACCAGATGCTGGTCACGAAGACGATGCCGAGCAGGACATCGGTCCAGGCGACGGAAGTCATGCCACCGAAATAGATGAACAGTGCGCAGATCGCCACGGCGATCAGCGCACCCAGCCAGAACGGTACTAGGCCGTCGGTAAAGATATCGAAGATCAACCCGACGCCGACCACCTGAATGGTGATGTAGGGAATCATGCAGACCGTGCCCACGAGCCCGACGAGAAGTCCCAGCAACCGGCTGTCGAATCGATGCGCGAAGAAATCGGCTTGCGTCACGAACCGGTGGCGCTGCCCCAGCGCCTGCATGCGGGGCGCGATGAAATAGAAGACGAGACCGGAAATCGCGGTCGACGTGAACGCGAAGATCCAGCCGATGCCCTTGGCATAGACCTCCGCCACCGCACCGAGAAACAGCGACGAACTGTACCAGGTCGCCATCGACGTGAAGAACAGCACCACCGGCCCCATGCCCCGTGAGCCGAGAAAGTACTCGTTGACGCTGAGCGCCTGTTTCGCCTTGCGGCTGAAGGCGGGCGCGAGACCGACCCCCAGCGTCAGGATGAGAACGATGGAAATGCCAATCAACGCCGTCATGATTTGCTCTCCCCTTCCAGGGAGGACACGCGGCTATGCAACACCATGAGAATCCATAACAGCAGCGGTATCGCCCCACACCACAACAGGAAGAACGGAACACCCAGAGGCGATGGGGTGATGCGGTTGGCAAGGATGACGATCGGCGTGGCGGTCATGGCGATGACGACCGCCATCAGCAACCACAGGACACGTTGGGTTAGGGAGCGTGACATGGCAGGGCCTTTATTGATGTTGTCTTCTAATCACTCAACATATAATACATGTTCGAATAATTTATAATACATCATCACGAGCAATACAATCGCCACTGGAACTTTGTCCGAGTAACACCAATCATCGAAAATCGACAACCTAGCCCGACGGGCGGCCAAAACCTGTATGACATCTCCGGAAAACGCTACACTGCGCGTAATTGCACGAGTGGATGAAAGAAGGGTTATGGCAGGAATCGATTTCTTCGCGGGTGGCGGATCGCGCCTCTACAGACAGGTGGGCGAACATCTGCTCGCCCGTCTGAATGCCGGCGAGTTTGCCATCAGCGGCCGGCTGCCTTCGGAAAAGAACCTGTGCGAGGCCTACGACGTCAGCCGTACCGTGATCCGCGAGGCGCTGATCATGCTCGAGGTCAAGGGCAAGGTCGAGATCCGCAAGGGTTCAGGCGTTCACGTGGTAGAGGGGAGCGATGCCAACGAAGAGCTCGACCACGACATAGGTCCATTCGAACTGCTGCAGGCGCGCCAGATTCTCGAGAGCAGCATCGCTCGGCTCGCCGCACGCACGGCGGGTCCACGCGATATCGCTCGCCTGGAGACCGCCCTGGCGCTGGAGACTCAGGAGTTCGAGCAAGGCATCTACCAGGGTCGGGGGGATTTCGAGTTTCACCTGGGGGTCGCCGAGGCCACACAGAACAGTCTACTGATTGCCACGGTCCACCAGCTCTGGAAATATCGGGAAAAATCGCCGATGTGGCAGAAGCTGCAGTCCCATATCGAGAACAAGCAACAGCTCAACTACTGGGTGCCAGACCACCGGCGCATTCTCGATGCGCTCTCCCGGCGCGATGCGACACTGGCCGAAAGCAGCATGAGCGAACATCTCGAGCATGTGCGGGAGATGCTTTTCGAACTCTCCGACATCGAACGACCCGACATGGATCGCCAATTCTTCGCGCTACCGGCTCGCTAGGGCATCACCACCCGAATCGCCATCGGCCGCTCGTCGAGGTTGTCGGCACCGCCGCGGTCGACGACCAGAAACTCTCCCTCTCTTTCCAGCACCGAATGGATCGCATGCCAGGTACCGGCGCGGTAGTTGACACCCTGGCGGCCGTCGGTGACGAAGGCACGAACCTCGCTCGGGTCGATAGCGTCGCCCGGCGGGGCCACGACCACGATGAAGCGCTCCTCGTGCAGCGGCATGAACGCCTGGCTGCCCAGCGGATGGCGCTCGAGCAGTTCCAGTTCCAGCGGCAGCGGCACCGGTTGACTGACGAACACGCTGATCAGCGGTGGCGTCGAGGCGTCGCGGATGTCGACCTTGGCCAGCGCGTGGTGGCGTCGGGTGCGGCCGTTGTTGATCGGGAACGACTCGCTGCCGCGCGAGTCGATCACCTCGCCGAACGCGGCGAAGGCCTCTGCGGTCAGCTTCGCGGCCTCGAGTTCCAGCATGCTCACTCTCCTATTCTTGTTGCCGAATTTCCGGCTTATCGTATACAAAAAAACAACGTCCAGCGCAGGCACCAGGACGACTCGTGTTCAATCTGCCGGCTGCTCGACTTGGCCATTTCACCGTAACTGCACCCTGGTAATTGCACCCTAAGAGTGCCGGGCATCCCCGATCTGCGCACCCATCGTGCAACAACCGGCGAGAGAACGGCTCAGCGCGGCCAGGCTTCCGCCGCCAGTCAGGGGTTCGTTCGGCCGCGTCTGCCCTGAGCGTGTCGGGCTAGATACCTGATCGATGAGGGGATTATCCGGCAACAGCCGTTTTCACCCCGCCGCGACGGCCTGCGACTATTCGTGGATGGCGGGCATGGCACGCATCTTGTATACAAAATAACGGGAATCACAATCACAAGACGGCCCCGCGGAGGGCACACGCCATGTCGCAACATCCTTCCGGCTACAGCGATCGGCTCTATAACGCCGATCTGGCGCCAACCACCCAGAACTGGAACTGGTACAACATCCTCGCTTTCTGGCTCTCCGACGTCCATAGCGTCGGCGGCTACGTGGTCGCCGCCAGCCTGTTCGCGCTCGGCCTGGCGGGCTGGCAGGTGCTGATTTCGCTGCTGGTGGGTATCTGCATCGTGCAGATCTTCGCCAACCTGATGGCCAGACCGAGTCAGAAAGCCGCGGTGCCGTTCCCGGTGATCTGTCGGCTCTCGTTCGGCGTCTTGGGCGCCAATATCCCGGCGATGATTCGCGGCCTGATCGCGGTGGTGTGGTACGGCATCCAGACGTTTCTCGCCTCCAACGCCCTGACCATCGTGATCCTGCGCCTGTTCCCCGGCATGGAATCGCTGGCCGGCCCCAGCTTTCTCGGCCTCTCCTATCTGGGCTGGATCAGCTTCATGCTGCTGTGGTGCCTGCAGGCGATCGTGTTCTGGCGCGGTATGGATTCGATCCGCCGCTTCATCGACTGGAGCGGCCCGGCGGTTTATGTGGTGATGTTTGCGCTCGCCGCCTGGCTGGTGTGGCAGGCGGGCTGGGCCAACATCAGCTTCACCCTGAGCGATATCCAGCTCTCTCCCGGCGAACAGCTGTGGCAGATGGTGATCGCGGCCGCCATCGTCGCCGGCTATTTTGCCGGCCCGACGCTCAACTTCGGCGACTTCACCCGCTATGCGCGCACCTTCGACGACGTCAAGCGCGGCAACTTCTGGGGCCTGCCGGTCAACTTCCTGGTGTTCTCGGCGACCACGGTGATGATGGTCTCGGCGACGCTTCCGGTCTTCGGCGAAATGATCGACGATCCGATCGAGACCGTCTCGCGCCTCGACAACACTTTCATCGCCGTACTGGGCGCCGCCACCTTCGTGACGACGACGATCGGCATCAACATCGTCGCCAACTTCGTCGCCCCGGCGTTCGACTTCTCCAACATGGCGCCGAGCAGGATCAGCTTCCGCACCGGCGGCTTCATCGCCGCCGTCGGCTCGATCTTCCTGACCCCGTGGAACCTGTTCAGCAATCCGGAGATCATCCACTACACCGTCGATCTGCTGGCGGCCGCCATCGGCCCGCTCTACGGCATCCTGATCATGGACTACTACCGCATCCGCCGCGGGCATATCGATGTGGACGCCCTGTTCAGCGTCGATCCCGGCGGCCCCTACTGGTACCGCAACGGTTTCAATCCGGCCGCGGTGAAGGCGGTGGTCGCCGCATCGCTGATCGGCATCGTGATCAACTTCCTCCCGCTGGGTGACCTGGGGCACTTCTCGGTGTTCATCGGCGGCGCGCTCGGCGCGACGTTCTACGCCATGGCGATGCGACGCGCCTCTGTCGCGGCAGCCGTCGCCTCGTAGTCGGCCGTTCTGTCTCTTAGAGCGCCTCGTGCGTTCTCTCCCGTTGCCGGCGCCTCCAGCGCCGGCTTTTTTGTGATCGCCGCGGCGCGACATCAAAGATGGCGCCTCATTTCTCGCGGGTACGCTTCCCATTGCGCCCGGAAGATTGTATAAAATCTACAATATTCGCGACACTCGCCGTTGCGAGCCGCTCAACGTCCTGCGGCCTGCCCGTATCGGAGGAACCCCCATGAAGCGCATCCATGTCATCGATTCCCACACCGGGGGAGAGCCGACGCGACTGGTCATGGACGGCTTCCCGACCCTGCCGGGCGCGACCCTCCTCGAGAAGCGCGATGCGCTGCGGGAATCCCACGATCACTGGCGGCGCGCCTGCCTGCTCGAACCGCGGGGCAACGATGTGCTGGTCGGTGCGCTCTACTGCGAGCCCGTCACGCCGGGCGCGACCTGCGGGGTGATCTTCTTCAACAACTCAGGCTACCTGGGCATGTGCGGCCACGGCACGATCGGCCTGGTGGCGTCGCTGCATCATCTCGGGATGATCCAGCCCGGCGACCACCGGATCGACACCACCGTCGGCCCGGTCAGCGCCACGCTGCACCAGGACGGCGCGGTGACGGTGCGCAACGTGCCCGCCTACCGCTATCGCCAGCGCGTGCCGGTGGAGGTGCCCGGCTACGGCGTGGTGCATGGCGATATCGCCTGGGGCGGCAACTGGTTCTTCCTGGTCGACGAGCATGACCAGACGGTGACCCTGGCCAACGAGGCAGCGCTGACGGCCTTTACCTGGGCGATCCGCCAGGCGCTGGACGCCCAAAACATCACCGGCGAGAACGGCGGCCACATCGATCATATCGAGCTGTTCGCCGCCGACGACACCGGGACCGGCAAACCGGCCGACAGCCGCAACTTCGTGCTCTGTCCCGGCAAGGCCTACGACCGCTCGCCCTGCGGCACCGGCACCAGCGCCAAGCTGGCCTGCCTCGCCGCCGATGGCAAGCTGGCACCCGGCGAGACCTGGGTCCAGGCCAGCATTACCGGTAGCCGCTTCGAGGGGCGCTATGAATGGGAAGACGAGGCGCAAAGGCTTGTGCGTCCTTTCATCACCGGCAGCGCCTACATGACCGCCGACGCCACGCTGCTGATCGACGAGAACGACCCGTTTGCCTGGGGTATCACCGCGTCGTAGCCGTTCCCGAAAAGCCATTCCTGAAAAGCCATTCACGAATTCCAGAGGACAACCATGAACGACTCCATCTTCACCGGCTGCATCCCCGCTCTGATGACCCCCTGCACCGCCGACCGCACGCCGGATTACGACGCGCTGGTCGCCAAGGGGCGCGAACTGGTCGATCTCGGTATGCGCGCGGTGGTCTACTGCGGCTCGATGGGCGACTGGCCCCTGCTCAGCGAAGCCGAACGCCAGGAGGGCGTGGCACGTCTGGTCGCCGCCGGCGTACCCGTCATCGTCGGCACCGGCGCGGTCAACTCGAAGGAGGCGGTCTCCCACGCCGCCCATGCAGCCAAGGTCGGCGCCCAGGGGCTGATGGTGATCCCCCGCGTGCTCTCCCGCGGTACCGCCCCCGCGGCCCAGAAGGCGCACTTCTCGGCGATCCTGCAAGCCGCACCCGAGCTGCCGGCGGTGATCTACAACAGCCCCTATTACGGCTTCGCCACCCGCGCGGACCTGTTCTTCGAGCTGCGTCGCGAACATCCCAACCTGATCGGGTTCAAGGAGTTCGGCGGTGCAGACGACCTGCGCTACGCGGCCGAGCACATCACCTCCCAGGATGACGAGGTCAGCCTGATGGTGGGTGTCGATACCCAGGTGTTCCACGGTTTCGTCAACTGCAACGCCACCGGCGCCATTACCGGGGTCGGCAACGCGCTGCCGAAAGAGGTGCTGCAGCTGGTCGCGCTGAGCCAGAAAGCCGCCAAGGGCGATCCCCAAGCCCGGCGCCTGGCCCAGGAGCTAGAGTCCGCACTGGCGGTGCTCTCCTCCTTCGACGAAGGCGTGGATCTGGTGCTCTATTACAAGCAACTGATGGTGCTCAACGGCGACAGCGCCTACGAACTGCACTTCAACGCGAGCGATGCCCTGAGCGAGGCGCAGCGCCGCTACGTCGAAACCCAGTACGCGCTGTTTCGCGAATGGTACGCGCAGTGGTCGACGCAGCTCGAGGTAGCGTGAGCCCGCCTTGCCACACCGATCTTGCAACGCTGATCTCGAACAGAGCACGGGCCTGAAAAGTCGGCGGGAGCCATAGGGATTGCATACAATATCCAGATTCTGCGACACGATGAGACTTCATGGCGACTTTCAAGACCCGAGCGCAGTACGTGGCGGACGATCTGCGCGAACGCATTCTCGGCGGCGAGTTCAAGGGCGGCTCCCAGCTACGCCAGGATGCGCTGGCCAGGGACTACGACGTCAGCCGCATCCCCGTTCGGGAGGCGCTGCTGACCCTGGAGTCCGAGGGGCTGGTGGAGTTTCACGCCCATCGCGGCGCCTTCACCACCGAACTCTCGGTGGCGGCGATTCGCGAACTGTTCGATCTGCGCGTGCTGCTCGAGACCTACGTGCTGCGCTACGCGATCCCGAACCTGACGACGGCGGATCTCGATCACGCCGGCAGTGTCCTGCGCCAGTACGACGCCGCGCTCGACTCCGGCAGCCAGATCGACAACTGGAGCGACTACAACTTCGCGTTTCACCACGCGCTCTACGCGCCTTCCGGGCTGCCCGAGACGCTGGCGATGATCGGCCAGTTGAACACCAAGTCCGGGCGCTATATCCGCATGCAGCTGGTCTATACCCGCGAGATCGAGAAGGCGGAACTCGAACACCGCGAGCTGCTGGAACTGGCGCGCAACGGCAAGGTGGAAGACGCCTGCCGGCTGCTGGAACGCCATATCAAGGATGCCGCCGAAGGCATCGCGGCGGTGCTGGAAAAGAATCTGCGCAGCGCCTGATGCGAGGCGCGTTCCCCACGCATTCACTTGCTCTTCTGGTCATGAGGTAGCGCATGTCGGACTCACCGCCTTCGGCTTCGCCCGATGCCGATATCATCGTCGTCGGCGCCGGCCTCGTCGGCGTGACCAGCGCCCTGGCCCTGGCGCGCCAGGGTCACCAGGTACTGGTACTCGACAAGCAGGAACCCGGCCGCGGCGCCTCCTACGGCAACGCGGGGCACATGGCCACGGAACAGGTCTTTCCGATCGCCGATGCCTCGATTCTGACGTCGCTGCCCGGCATGCTGATGGACCCGATGGGTCCGCTGCGGCTGGACTGGAAATATCTGCCCCGGGCGCTGCCGTGGCTGGCCCGGCTGGTGCTGAACCTGCGCCCGACGCCTTTCCGCCAAAGCGTTGCCGGTATCCGCGCCCTCAACGAACGCAGCCTGGCGGCGTGGCAACGCCTGCTGGCATCGGTCGACGGCAGCCACCTGCTCAAGGCGGACGGCTCGCTGCTGGTCTACGAGAAGCCGGAGTCGCACGCCAGGCTGGAAGCGCTCGAGTCGCGCATGCGCGAACAGCAGGTGCCGGTCGAGCTTTGGGATAGGGAGGCGATTCAACGCGCGGCGCCGCAGCTCTCGGACGCGCTGCTGGGCGGGCTGTTCTTTCCCGCCACGGGCCATGTGCTGGATCCGTGGCGAGTGGTCACGACGCTGGTGGAAGCCGCGCGGCGCCAGGGCGTCCGTTTCGAGCAGGAAACCGTGCAGTCGACTCGGTTGACGGCGAAAGGCGTCGCCGTGACGACCAATGCCGGCGAACGCGAGGCCGGCCAGGTGCTCATCGCCTGTGGCGCCCACTCGGCGGCTTTGACCGCCCAGCTCACCGGCAAGCGCGTACCGCTGGATACCGAGCGCGGCTACCACCTGATGCTGCCCCGCGAGCACGAGCGCCTGCCCTTCGCGGTCACCTCATTGGAGCGCCGCTTCATCATGACGCCGATGGAGATCGGGCTGAGACTGGCCGGCACCGTGGAGTTCGCGGGGCTGGAGGCACCGCCCAACATGGGCCGGGCATGGCAGTTGCACCGCCTGAGCCGGGGCCTGTTCAAGACCGATCTCGACGCCGGGGACGCCACGCCGTGGATGGGCTTCCGCCCGTCGCTGCCGGACTCGCTGCCGATCATCGACCGGGTGTGCGACGGCCGCGTGCTGCTGGCCTTCGGACATCACCATCTGGGCCTGACCCAGGCGGCGATCACCGCCGAGCTGATCGCCGATCTGGCCGCAGCAGCCGACAGCGGCGCAGGCCCCTCATCGACGCGCGACCTGCCGCCGCTGGCGCCCTATCGTCTGGCCCGCTTCGGCTGAACAGCGTTGATCGCCGTCAGGAGAGGCTGAGCTTCATGTGCCGGTTGACGTCCTTGTAGAGCAGGTAGCGGAACGGCGTCGAACCGGCGGCGTAACAGGATTGCGGGCAGAACGCGCGCAGCCACATGTAGTCGCCGGCCTCGACCTCGACCCAGTCCTGGTTGAGGTGATAGACCGCGCGCCCCTCGAGCACGTAGAGGCCGTGCTCCATCACGTGGGTCTCGTCGAACGGAATCACCCCGCCCGGCTGGAACGTGACGATGGTCACATGCATGTCGTGGCGCAGATCGGCGGGATCGACGAAGCGCGTGGTCGTCCAGCGACCCTCGGTATCCGGCATCGGCGTGGGCGCGATCGTCTGCTCGTTGGTGACGAACGCCGGCGGCGCCTCCAGTCCATCGACGAATTCGTACGCCTTGCGAATCCAGTGGAAGCGCACCGGCGCGTCGCTCGCGTTGCTCAGCTGCCAGTCGCAGCCCGGCGGCAGGTAGGCGTAGCCGCCCGGCGCCATCGCGTGCGTCTCGCCCGCGATGGTCAGCGCCATCTCGCCCTCGACCACGAACAGCACGCCCTCGGCGCCGTTATCCGGCTCCGGGCGCTCGCTGCCGCCACCCGGGGAGACTTCCATGATGTACTGGGAAAACGTCTCGGCGAAGCCGGAGAGCGGTCGCGACAGCACCCACAGCCGGGTCTTCTCCCAATGCGGCAGGAAACTGGTGACGATATCGCTCATCACCCCCTTGGGGATCACCGCATAGGCCTCGGTGAAGACCGCGCGGCCGTGAATCAGCTGGCTCTGCGGTGGCAAGCCGCCGTGGGGAGCGTAGTAGGAACGTTGCGGCATGAGTTCTCCTCGACTGATGGCGACCCGGTAAGCGCAGGGGCTCGGTAGCGGAACGAGACTTCCCCTGACCATCGTGTTTGTGAAACTATCGGACGGGCCCGACGAGCCCCGACGATCGGGCACGATAACAGCAATAAATCCGGGGGCGGCGCGCGACGCCGCTGGCACCCGCTCTCTCCGTCGGCACCACCGACGCGGCCACACCAACGAGAAGACACAGAGCCCATGAGCCAATCACACTCCCGGCGATCCCCTCGCCCCGACAAGAAACGATCGTTTCATATACCCCATATATACGCCATTCTTTTCATCTTCATCGTTCTCGCCGCCGTGGCGACCTACCTGATTCCTGCCGGCGTCTACGAGCGCGTGCCGGGGCCCGCCGGGCGCACCACCATCGATCCCGCTTCGTTCCACTACGTGGCGGCCAACCCGACCGGGCTGACCGATTTTCTGCTCGCCATTCCCCAGGGCCTGATGAGCGCCGGCGAAGTGGTGTTCTTCACCCTGATCATCGGCGGCATGTTCGCGGTGCTGCGGCGTACCGGCATCATCGAACTGGGTGTGGATAACCTGACCCGCCACTTCGCCGGCCGCAGCCTGTGGGTCATTCCGGTGCTGATGACGCTGTTCGCCGTGATCGCCACGCTGATCGGCACCCAGGAGCTGTCGCTGGTCTACGTGCCGGTGATCCTGCCGCTGATGATCGCGCTGCGCTTCGACTCGGTAGTCGCCGCCGCGGTCGCGCTGTGCGCCACCACCGCCGGCTTCACCGCCGGGGTGCTCAACCCGATCAACACCGGGCTCGGCCAGCAGCTCTCCAACCTGCCGCTCTACTCGGGCTTCGGCCTGCGCCTGATCGCGCTCGTCGCCATGCTCGCGGTGGCCATCGTGTTCGTGCTGCGCTACGCCCGCCGCGTGCGTGACGACGGCAGCGCCAGTCTGCTCGAAGACGACGCCACCGAACACGACAAGCGGCGCCACTACCAGCATGCGCTGGATGCCGATAAACCCGCCGCCACCGGTCGCCAGAAGGCCGCCACGCTGACCGCGCTCGCCTTCTTCGCCGCGCTGGTGTACGGCGTACTGGCGCAGGGCTGGTTCATGCTCGAGATGGCCGGCCTGTTCATCGTCATGGGCGTTGTCGTGGGCCTGGTCGCCGGCCTGAAGGTCGACACGATCTGCGAGGGCTTCAACGATGGCTTCCGCGACGTGATGGTCGGCGCCATGATCGCCGGTATCGCCCGCGCGGTGGCGGTGGTGCTGGAGGACGGCCAGGTCCTCGACACCATGGTCCACGGCCTGGGCGCAGCGGTCGGCGGCCTGCCGACGCTGTTCTCGGCCCTCGGCATGTACGTCGCACAGCTGGGCTTCAATTTCGTGGTGCCCTCCGGCAGCGGTCAGGCGCTGGTCACCATGCCGATCATGGCGCCGCTCTCGGACCTGCTCGGGGTGACCCGGCAGACCGCGGTACTCGCCTATCAACTGGGCGACGGCATCGGCAATATCCTCTACCCCACCTCCGGCTACTTCATGGCCACCCTGGCCCTGGCCGGCGTGCCGTGGCAGCGCTGGGTGCGCTTCTTCCTGCCGCTGTTCGGGGCCTGGGTCGCGATCGCCGTGGCGCTGCTGCTGTTTGCCCAGGCCACCGGCTGGCAGGGCTGACACCGCTCGCGGGCCTCTCCCGAGTCGTCAGGCGATGACTCGGGAGCCAGGCGAGGCGCTTTTCCCAACCACCGTTCAGGGCGCCAGCTCTTCGAGCGATTCGTAGAGCGCGGTGACGTCGTCGATCCGTGCCCGCCCCGTCGCCAGCCGACGATGCAGCAGCGCATTGGCCAGCAGGCAGATCAGGCTCATCGGGGCGGCATAGCTATCGAAGGCCGAAACGCTATCCAGCGGGCACTCGAGTCGCCAGGCCACTCGGTCGTCGTAACGTGACGCGGTGACATCGCCGATCAGCAGGCAGCGCTGTCCGCGCGCCGCGAGCGTATCGACCAGCGCGTCGAACACCCGGGGCCGACGGCGGAAGCCGAACAGTACCACGACGTCGGCCGAATCGAGTTCCGCGATCTCTTCGGCCAGCGACTGGTTGGGCGCGGGCCACAGCGCCACCCCGGACCGGGCCTGCAGCAGCTGCTGACGGAAATGCAGTGCCAGTGGATAACTGTTGCGATAGCCCGCCACCGCCAGCCGCGGCGCCGCATCGAGCGCCGAGACCACGGCATCGAATCCCGTCGCCGACACTCTCTCCAGGCAGCGATGCAGGTTTTCCTGCTCTCGGGCCAGGTGCCGGGCAAAGCGCTCGGCTCCCTCGCCGAGGGCGTCGCTGGCCGCCGCCAGCGGCACACCGTAGTGGCGCAGCTCGCGGGCGTGGGCCTTGACCGCCTTGAAGTCGGCGTAGCCCAGTCGCCGGAACAGCCGTGTCACCGTGGCCTTGGAGACCCCGGAAAGGCGGGCCAGATCCGCCGCGCTGTAGACGGCGAGATCCTCGAAGTGGTCGAGTATGAAACTGGCGACGCGCCGCTCCTGCGGTGCCAATTCGTTGAAGCGTTGTTGTAGCTGGCGCCCGATATGGCCCTGCATGCATCCGTTCCCCATCTTGACTGAGGCCACTCTATCACCGATTCCGCCGCCGGCGCCGGGCATCGGCCGCTCACGCGAGTCCGACGCCCCTTCGCTCACACCACGGACGCAATGAACTGTTTCAGCTCCGGCGTCCTGGGCTGGGTGAACAGCGTCTGCGGGTCCCCCGACTCATGGATGCGGCCCTGATGCATGAAGACCACCCGGTGACTAACGTCGCGGGCGAACGTCATCTCGTGGGTGACCAGAATCAGCGTCATCCCCTCCCGGGCCAGATCCTCCAGCACGCGCAGCACCTCGCCGACCAGCTCGGGGTCGAGCGCCGAGGTCACCTCGTCGCACAGCAGCACCTTGGGATTCATCGCCAGCGCCCGGGCAATCGCCACGCGCTGCTGCTGACCGCCGGAGAGCTGGGCCGGATAGGCGTCGACCTTCTCGGACATCCCGACCTTGTCGAGCACCTGCTCGGCGATCCGGCGCGCCTCGGCCTTTGGCGTCTGCTTGACCACCACCGGCGCCAGCATCACGTTCTCGATCACCGTCTTGTGCGGGAACAGATTGAAGCTCTGGAATACCATGCCGACGTTCTGGCTCAGCTCGCCCGGCGACATCGCTCCGCCGTCGAGGCGCTGATCGGCCAGATGAATCGTGCCCCAGTCGTGACGCTCGAGCTGGTTGAGGCAGCGCAAAAGCGTGCTCTTGCCCGAGCCGCTGCGACCGATGATCGACACCACCTCGCCGGCCTCGATCTCCAGATCGATGCCCTTGAGCACCTCCAGCTCACCGAAGGACTTGTGCAGGTCTTTAACGGATACCAGCGCCATAGAGTTTTTTCTCCAGGTGACGGGCGTAGCGGGACAGCGGATAGCAGAGGATGAAGTATCCGAACGCCACCAGCGCGAAGATGGTGAAAGGGGCAAACGCCGCATTGTTGAGCATGGTGCCGGCCTTGGTCAGTTCGACGAAGCCGATCACCGAGGCCAGCGCGGTGCCCTTGATGACCTGGACCGAGAAACCCACGGTCGGCGGCACCGCCAGGCGCAGCGCCTGGGGCAGGATGACGTGGCGCATCGACTGCAGGTAGTTCAGCCCCAGTACGCGGGACGCCTGCCACTGGCCGCTGGGTACGGCTTCGACGCAGCCGCGCCAGATGTCGCAGAGAAAGGCGCTGGTGAACAGCGTCAGCGCCACGCTGGCCGCGGTCCAGGCGGAGACGTCGAAGCCCAGCACCGCGGCGCCGAAGTAGGCCAGGAACAGCTGCATCAGCAGCGGCGTGCCCTGGAACAGATCGACATAGAGCCGGATCAGCCAGCGAATCGGCTTCAGCCCGCCCATCCGCAGCAGGGTCAGTGCCAGCCCGACGATCGCGCCGCCGGCAAAGGCGATCAGCGACAGCACCACGGTCCAGCGCCCCGCCAGCAGCAGGTTGCGCACGATGTCCCACAGCGTGAAATCGGTCATGCCGAACCTCCCTGGCGAAACGCGAACAGACGTCGCCCGACGAATTCGAACGCCAGCCGCAGACCCACCGCCAGCAGCAGATAGATCAGCGTCACCACCAGATAGACCTCGAAGCCACGGAAGTTGCGCGACTGAATGAAGTTGGCGGCGTAGGTCAGATCGAACACCGAGATCTGGGACACCACCGCCGAGCCCAGCATCACGATGATGCACTGGCTGATCAGCGACGGATAAACCCGCGAGAAGGCCGGCACCAGCACCACGTGTCGAAAACTCTGCAGACGCGACAGCCCCAGCGCGCGGGCGGCTTCATGCTGGCCTGTCAGCGTCGAATCGATTCCGGCGCGCAGGATTTCGGCGGTATAGGCGCCGAGATTCAGAATCATCGCCAGCAGCGCGGCGACGGTCGCGCTGATCGGCACGCCCAGCGCCGGCAGACCGAAATAGAGAAAGAACAGCTGCACGATGAACGGCGTATTGCGCGTCACCTCGACATAGCCGCCCAGCAGGCGGCTGACGATGCGTCTGCTACCGGTCGGCGAACCATCTCGGGCATAGGCGACGAGGATCGCCAGCGTAATCCCGGCAGCGGTGGTGACGACGGTGAGCCATAGCGTCGTCACCAGACCTTCGAGGATCACGTCCGCGTACGGTAGCAGCGTGGAGAAATCCAGCGTCATGACCGGTTACCCGCTCAGGAGGAGAGGTCGTCGGGCAGCGCGGTGTGGAACCACTGCTGCGACATCGATTCCAGCGTGCCATCCTGCTTGGCCTGCTCGATCAGCGCATTGACGCGCGCCTTCAGTGCGCCGTTGTCCTGCGCCAGCCCGATGTAGCAGGGCGAGTTCTTGATCTGGAAGACCATGGTCGGCGCCCGCTCGGTATTGCGCTCGGCGATCTGCGCCGCGACCACGTTACCGGTGGCGATATAGGAGACCTGGCCGGAAAGAAACGCGGAGATCGTGGTGGCGTTGTCCTCGAAGCGCTGGATGGTGGTATCGCTCGGCGCCAGATCGGAAAGCTCCATGTCCTCGACCGAACCACGGGTCACACCGATGGTCTTGCCGGAGAGACCCGAGGCATCGTCGATCGCATCCGCTTCCGGCGTACCGAACACGCCGAGGAAGAACGGCGCGTAGGCGTCGGTGAAGTCGATCACCGCGGCACGCTCAGGGTTCTTGCCCAGGCTCGAGATCACCAGATCGACCTTGTCGGTCTGCAGGAACGGGATGCGATTGGCACTGGTGACGGTCACCAGTTTCAGGTCGACATCCATCTGGTCGGCCAGGTAATGCGCCATGTCGATGTCATAACCCTGCGGCTGCAGATCGGTACCCACCGAGCCGAACGGCGGGAAGTCCTGCGGGACCGCGACACGCAGCGTGCCGCGCTGTTCGATGGTTTCCAGATCGCTGGCCTGTGCCGACACGGCGGCAAGGCCGGCGGCGACGGTGCAGCAGAGTGCCAGCACGAGCTGGCGCGAGAATCGATTCTTGGCGAAAGCGAACATGCCATACCTCCCGAGGAGTGCTTGTACGTTGTTATGGCGGCAGAGAAACGCTTGACGACTTCTCTTCCAGGCGAGAAACGTTTGTTTCACACCACGACGTAGCAAGCTTGGCGCCAGATCATATGTCAGCGCCGCCGTTTCAGGGAGTTAGCCAACGCTCGAAGCCCAGGTTCATCGTCTCGACGCCCCGGGCTGAGGGAAGGATGATCGAACCGGAGGCACGAAACCGCTCGCTCGCACCATGAAGGAGCGCGATTGGCGCCGGGTCGATTCTGGATTCGAGCGCGAAGCGATCGGTCCGCTACGAGGCCGGATGCACCGCCGCCCAGTGGCGGGCGATATCCACACGTCGGGTTATCCACACCCGGTCGTGGGCCTCGAGATGATCGAGGAAGCGTTGCAGCGCGCGAAAGCGGCCGGGGCGACCGACCAGGCGGCAGTGCAGGCCGATCGACAGCATCTTGGGCGTCTCCGCGCCCTCCTCGTAGAGCACGTCGAACGCGTCGCGCAGATACTGGAAGAACGGCTCGCCATGATCGAAGCCGGTCGGCGAGGCGAAGCGCATGTCGTTGGTATCCAGCGTGTAGGGCACGACAAGATGCTGATGCGTCTGGCCCTGACTGTCCTCGGCCGGCATCCAGAACGGCAGGTCGTCGCCGTAGTAGTCGCTGTCGTAGAGAAAGCCGCCCCGGTCGAGCAGCAGACGCCGGGTGTTGGGGCTGTCGCGGCCGGTGTACCAGCCCAGCGGCAGCTCACCAAAGAGCGACTGGAAGATGGCCAGCGCGCGCTCGAGATGGTCGCGCTCGACCGCTTCCGGCACGTTCTGGTAGTGAATCCAGCGGTAGCCGTGACAGGCGATCTCGTGGCCCAGCGCCTTGAACGCCTGGGCCACCTCGGGGTTGCGCTCCAGCGCCATGGCCACGCCGAACACCGTCAGCGGCAGGCCGCGGCGTTCGAACTCCCGCAGCACCCGCCACACGCCGGCCCGGGAGCCGTACTCGTAGATCGACTCCATGCTCAGATGGCGCGCTGGATACGCCTCCGCCCCGGCGATCTCGGAGAGGAACTGTTCGGAATGGCTATCGCCGTGAAGGACGCTGTTCTCGCCGCCCTCCTCGTAGTTGAGCACGAACTGCACCGCCACGCGGGCCCGGCCCGGCCAGTCGGCCTGGGGCGGGTTGCGGCCGTAGCCGATCAGGTCGCGAGGATAGTCGGGAGAGATCATGCGCGGTGCCCTTTTTGTCGAGATGGCGGTCGTCGGAATGGTCTTCGTCGAATCCGTCGCTGCCAACGCCAACGGCATCGATACCGACGTCATCGATATTGTATTCAAACTCGGTTATTTTTGTGGACAAAATAACCGTATCGCGATTCGTCCGAGTCGCCAAGGTGCCATGCCATGCAGATCCACGTCATCAACCCCAATACGACCGCCAGCATGACCGACAAGATCGGTGCCTGCGCCAACCGCGTGGCGGCGGAGCACACGCAGATCCACGTCAGTCAGCCGGACAGCGGGCCGGTATCGATCGAGAGCCACTTCGACGAGGCGGTCAGCGCCGTCGGCGTGCTGGAGGAGATTCGGCGCGGCGAAGCGCTGGGCATGGACGCCTACGTCATCGCCTGCTTCGGCGATCCGGGGCTGCTGGCGGCGCGGGAGCTGACCCGCGCACCGGTCATCGGCATCGCCGAGGCGGGCTTCCACCTGGCCGCGCTGATCGCCATCCCCTTCAGCTTCCGGGCCCCCGAGGAGTTCGTCAACGTCAACGTGGGCGGGACGCTGACTCTCCTCGAATCGCTGCGTATGGCCCCGGGCAAGTCCCTGCGACGCCTGGTCCACACATCCACGTCGGAGGTGCTGGGGACGGCCCAGACCACCCCCATGGCCGAGGACCACCCGCTCAATCCCCAATCCCCCTACGCCGCGAGCAAGTGTGGCGCCGACGTCCTCGCGTCCTCCTACTTCACCTCCTTCGAGTTGC
>NZNW01000020.1 GCA_002695065.1 Salinicola sp.
CGGAACGCCAAAGCTTGGCGCACCCATGGCCGGCGACCTCGGCGGGACAGTGGTTTCGGAGGAACGCGAATGGGGGCTCGATCCGGAGTGGGATGTCGCCCCCACGGAAGATTTTCGGCCCTCGCCTGAAGATGAAGCCCTGCGCGCTGAACGCCTTGTCGCGGCCAAGCTTGACGACGCGGCAGGAAAATCCTCCGTGTTCTTTGACATAGGCGCGGGCACGAGCATCGAGCCCGCGTCCCTGCCGTCTACCGGACTTCCAGTCTCGCTTGGCTCTGAACTGCTGGCGCTCGCGGGCCAGGGCGCGGGCGGCTTGCCGATAGGTGTCGGCAGCGATGAGAACCTTCAAGCCCGCAAGATTGCGTTCGCCGACGAGGAGCGAGATGGCGCGATCTACAACCGGCATGATCTCGAGACGCCTCTCTCGCCGTATCAGGTCATGGCCGGCACACTCATCCCGGCCTCGCTGGTCACAGGGCTAAACTCCGACTTGCCAGGCACCGTGGTCGGCCAGGTCACCCAGCCGGTCTATGACACGGTGAGTGGGCGATATTTGCTGATCCCGCAGGGGGCTCGGCTCATCGGCCGTTACCAGTCGGAAGTCTCGTTCGGTCAGCAACGTGCGCTACTGGTCTGGGACAGGATCATCTTCCCGGATGGCAGTTCTGTTCAGATTTCGGAACCCGCGGCCGACAAGCAGGGCTTTGCGGGTCTCTCCGACCGAACCGATCATCATTGGAGCCGCATGTTCGCTGCAGCGGGTCTTGCGACCCTTTTGGGTATCGGGTCGGAGCTTGGCTCGGATGATGACGACATTGAGCGGGCCATCCGGCGCGGGTTCGGGGACAGTGTCTCCGAAGCCGGCTCGCGCGTAGTTGATCGCAATCTCGGTATCCAGCCGACGCTACGCATCCGGCCCGGTTGGCCGGTCCGTGTAATCGTCACGCGCGACCTTGTCCTGAAACCCTATTCTGACGGAGGACGCTAATGGTGCTTCGTATCGCCCAGCTACCAGACCGCACACCGGTCAAACTCACGCTCTCTGTCGACCCCGATCTTGCTTTGGCCCTCGAGGATTACGCGGCGATCTATGCCGACACCTATGGGGCTGAAGAGAAACCCGAGACCCTGGTTCCCGCCATGCTGGAAATGTTTCTCGCAGGCGATGCCGGGTTCAAGCGGGCCCGCAAGGCCCTTCAGGCCAAAGCCAGCAAAGGAGCTTGATATGGCAACCATCGGAACCTTCAGCCAGAAGGAAGGCAAGTGGACCGGCACGATCCGGACCATGATAATCAATGTGAAAGCGCAGATGGTGCCTGTCGCTGAGCCGGTCGAGGACGGCCCGGCCTTTCGCATCTTTGCAGGCGGCGCAGAACTCGGCGCCGCCTGGCGCGAGGAGAGCAAGGATGGCGAGACGCCTTACCTTGCCGTGAAGCTCGACGATCCGGGCTTCGACAAGCCGATCCGGGCCGCCTTCTTCGAAAAGGAAGAGGATGGCAGCGGCGTGCTGGTCTGGAACCGGCAAAAGCTGAACTGAGCCCTTGAAGGACGGCATGAAACCCGCGGACACTGGCGATATCGAGGACGCCCTCGATATCGCTGCGCGGATCATTGACCGCTTTGGATACCGCTATTGGCCAATCTTTGAGCGCTTGGAGGCAGAGCTCGAAAACCGCACCAGTCGCGAAATGCGGATTCAGGCCAGGCTAAACCCGGCCATGACGGAAACCAACCAATCCGGGCAGCCATCTCGCTATCAATAAGGACCTATATCGGTACTTTCAGCGCTTTTCATTTAGCATTTGACGGAACGCCCGATGACGCACCGGCTTCATGCCGCATCGACAATGGGTTACCCGCCATGCAAACCAAAGATTGGAAATTATTCTGGCGAGCCGCCCTGTTAACGCCATGGAGATGGGGACCCGTCAATCTTGGGCAAAATCGATTCGCACCATCAAACTCAGCCGTTTGGGCAGCACTGCAATGCACAAAGACCATCACATCCGGAATGCGCTCCATTCGAAGAAGCTGAGCCACCTCAAGCAATGCCGTGATACCCTTGTCATCGATGAACTCGGCTTATCCCATGCACGAAGCCGTATCGATATAGCCGTCTTGAATGGCACGCTTCACGGCTACGAAATAAAGAGCGAAGCCGACAATCTGGACCGATTTGAATTGCAATTGCAGACATATAGTCAAGCGCTAGGCCGCCTCACATTCGTTTGCGCGACAAAGCATGTGCAAACCGTGCTCGATCATGCACCCAACTGGTGTGGCGTGATGGAAGCGCGACGCGGCGCACGCGGGGCAGTCCTTTTTTCGACACTCCGGCGCGCCAGCTCAAATCCGCACCTCGACAGAGAAGTTCTTGCTCGTTTGCTTTGGCGCGATGAAGCCGTAAAGCTGCTCCTAACAAAAGGGATACCAGCATCCGATTTACGCGGCCCTCGCCGGGAGCTTTATACCTTGATTTCAGATCTGTGCTCCAAGAACGAGATCTTGTCCGAAATCAAGATGGCCATGCGCCAGCGTGAAAACTGGCGAGATCGTCCAGTACGACTGTCATATGATGACTTATCCCCACATGTTTCCAGCGCGTGAGATTGCTGGTGCCCTCCGAGCGCGCCGCGCATTGGGTAATGTAGTGGTCTCCGAATGAGTATGAAGATCCTTTGAATTCAGAAAGCAGAACGATTGCATCGCAATGATCATACATTTGATCACGGTTGTCGCGAAAAGAACCTCCCTTTTCGACGTGCCAGTAATTGTCAGTGGCATAAATGACTTTTCCTGCGGGTTTCACCATGCGCATATCCATCGCAACGAAACCTGGATGGGTAATTGTGTAGTCGCCGAAATTCGGCAGGCGCCCAACAGACGTTAGTGAGCCGATTAGCGACTGATAGAATATCCAGTGATTTCTCGGAATCGACGACGCCCCTGTTGCGATACCTGCCATACTCTCAGGAAAACCTGTACCAATGAGCGCGAAGTTCCTGAATTGCTCAAGGATAGGAAAAGCCCGCAATTGGGAGATAAGAGCATTAACGAACGGCACGAGCGGGTCGTAGTTTGGCGCCTCAATATCGACCAACAGGTCGGTCTCACTGATGTCGCATCCGACAGCATTCATTACCGCCAAGGAACGCGCAACCTTGTCAGGGTGGATCAGATCCACGAGCGTCAATCGCAATCCAAGTCCGAGTTGATCTTTGGAGACGATATCACCGATCACTTTTAGCGTGGTCAACGACATATCGAGGGACGCAACGGGAATAGCCGTCGCCCTATCGTCGCGGAGGTCCTCAAAGACGTACTGGTAGGTGACACGACCATCATCCATAAGTGCCTCTCTAAGAGTGGGATGAAGGTCGACCCAACACGGCCGGGTTCCCCATTTCTTTTTGAGGCGCGTTGCGAAAGGATGGACATGTTGATGCGGCGTCTTTTTCGGAACACCCAGTTCGAAATCGAATTCGAGCGGGGGAATTGTGACGAGAGGGCAGATTCGATCTTTACGTTGCTCAGGAAGGAAGAGCAAAGATTGATACTCCGCCTGCCGCCAACGCAAGGATGGCGTATAATCTCGGATATCGAGCTTCACCTTAGCCCTCCTCGAATTGGCGGTGCACTTCACCTTGTCCGACCAGGTCGGTCAGGATGGTGTAGTCATTTCGTTCTCGCCGTATCCGGCCTGCGAGAATGCTAGGATGAATATTGAGCCGCTCGGCATCCAACCGGACAGCATCGGCCGATAAGGCGAAGCGGGAAAGGCAGGCCGCCCAGCTTTCTGGTGGAACGAGCATGTCCAGCGCAAAATTGTCCGCTTCCTTTTCGAGTATGTCATCGCCCGTTGGTCCTTCTTCATCAAAGAAATCAAAATGCGTGTGGTCAAATAAATGTCGAAAGACGTGCCCCAGCTCATGAAGAAGAACGAACCAAAAATTGTCCAGCCGATCGAAACGCAATGTTAGCGCCACGATAGGATTGTCTGAAAGAGACAGCATCGCTGCCCCATCCAGGTACGAGCCCGGGAGATGTGGTTCGATTACAAGAACAACCCCGTGGCGCCACAACATATCTGCTACTTTTGACGGGCCCTCATCATCAGCTGACAGACCAACCAGTTCCTTCACCCAATTTTCATTGTGATCGAAATCGGGTAGCTGCGACACATTCGCTTTCTGGCGCGCAAGGTCCAGAACTCTGACCTGCCACGCCAGCAACGCAATTTCGTCCGGAAGATTCTTGCCGCGGAGCTTTTTCCTATGGTGAGCGCCGGCAATAGCACCTCCCGCAACGGTCTCCACATAGGCCCGCGCTCCTGCAACCAGGCTTTGTCCGAGCTCCGGCTTGAACCAACCTCGCCGAATCATCTCCTTCACAGGAAACTTGTCCCACGCGACATCGTCGAGGCTTCTCCACGTCAAGACACCCCCGGATTGTTCGTCATTGGAAGAAAAGGATTGAGCGACCTGTACGCCCAGCACATCCGCGAGCTCAATCAGTCTCGAAAGAGAAGCGCCCAGATAACCGTTCGCTTCATACCGTTGAACTTGCTGTTGCTTCATGTCTAGCATCGCGGCGAGCGCGGTCTGGCTCCATCCTTTTGCAATTCGAGCCTGGACAAGAATTCTGGGCAAATCTGCCAGAGAATAACTTTCGGAAAAGGCGATCTGACGATCCCGAAGCAACTCGTATTCCTGAATTTCTACCTCGATATCCGCGATCTGGCTCTTGAGAGCATCGGCCTCAATTTTCGTAAGCCATGAATTGGGGTCGTCGGTCGTCGTCTGGCACTGATCAAGAGCGGCACGGAGACGTTCCAGTTCACGCTTTGCTACCGATAGCTGTTTGTTGCTAAGTATCATGCCGCGCTCCGGCCCAATGTGGGATCAGTCGAGAGATCGATCAGAAGGATGCCTTTTGCGTCCCCAGAAAATCGATCGACCTGAAAGAAGTCGACGAACGCCCGCCCGCAGCCGCCCTCAATCAGCGAGGAGGGGAAAAACTCTCCCTTGAACGCAGCCTTCTGCGCGGCACGGCCATTCGAAAAATCTTTGAAAATCGGATCGAGAAGAAGCTCCTGTACTCCTGAAGGATCCCAACACGCATCGAAATCGCCAGGTCTCGGCTTCGATGTTACAAAGCTCCCATCCACATAAACGCGCTGACAACCAGCAACGCTTAGCTGCTTCACCCCGACGACCAATCCGTCAAATAGTTGACGGCGATATCGGCTTGCGGCGTACATGGCTTTCACTTCCTCCAGAGTTGCCTGGTGAATTCCGGCCGGAAGCACCTTCCAGGGCGAACCGTTCAACGAGACTAAATCCGGAATCATTGCATACAACAATAATGTTGTATGGGAGGCATTGCAAGACAAATCAGGAACATATTCACCCCTACTGAGATTTCTCGGCTTATTTGCACCATTCTGGATTTAATTTTTGCTTACAGGCCAAGGCTTGCTGGCCGATCAAACAGATCCGACGAAAAAGGATGTGCGATCTTCCTGAGCTCGTCGCGCCTATACGCCAACGATCCGCCCTGACCGTACTCCGGTCGATTGTTCTTATGCCCCATCAGGGCGCAGCGCAGCCCATAGTCGAGCCCCCCTTCTAGCATTCGGTCTTCGAAAGCGTGCCGGAAAGAATAGATGACATGATCCTTGCTTGGCAGGAGTTTGCGCTGGTTAAACGCTTTCAGCAGATTGGCGGATACGAGCGTGTTTCGATCATAATAATGATCGAACCCATGGGGACACAGCTTCATCGCTGGCAAGGCCACTCCGACAAGCGGTATCTGGCGCTCGGAGTCTCCGGTCTTCAATTCACGGTTCTGTTCAGGTCTGATCAGGATATGTGGCACGTCGTGCTCGAGACGGATATCTTCCGGCCGGAGATTCACGATCTCGCTGGGACGCGCACCGGTCTCGATGAGCAGGTAGATAATCGCCCGCAATTCGATGCGTAGTCCATTGAACAAACCTGGCACCAGAATGCGATCGCGTACCCACTCATCGCTGAAAGCGGCACGCTTTGCCGTGGATTTCCCCGCAAAGAAAAAGTCGCGGAACGGATCCTCGATATCTGTGACGCCGCGGTACTTGAAATAGCGCTTGCGGAGCGAACGGATATTGCCGACATGCCTGTTGGCCGTATTCGGCGTGATCGGACTGGAACCGTCTTTCTGTGGCAGCATACGGGATTGCCACCAATCCCTGTACCGCGTCGCGACATCCCTTGATATATCTATCAGCGGGATGTCGCCTTCGCGCTCAATGAAGTAACCGATCGAGGTTCGCTTGGTTTTCTCCCATGCGTATCGCTGGGCTTCGGACTTGTTGTATTGGTCATCGAATGCGATCTTGGAGACGTAGAGGTCGAAGGCTTCAGAGACTGTCGTGCGGTCCTTGGCTTCCGGCGCCCCGCCAAGCAAGGCTTCCGCTTTTTCTTCCGTCGCAGCGCCGCTCCTGTCCACCTCCTTGAGCCGAGCGATGATTTCTTCGATGTCCGGCAAGGAGGCGATCTCTTCGACGGGTCGATAGACAAACCCTTCAGCCATGGCTCTGGCGACGCTCGCGCGATGACGTTCGCTCGCCGCCCGGTTTTTTGCCCGTTCGCCCCCCTCAGCCTGCAAGGCAAGACTGCACCAAAGAGCATCATCAGCTTCTGCCAGCCCGTTGCGCCGCATCATGGCAACTTCCTGCGACTGCGTTCGCAGCGCGACCTGGATCAGCCCACGCTTGTCAACATCTTCAAATCTTTTTGGAACACGCCTGACATAATGCCACCAGCCGCCGCGATCCTTTAGAAATTTTGATCCAAGTGAGAAATGCTTCATCGTCGTTTGTAGTGCAAAAAGTTTGCGTTTTGTGGTGCAAACAGTAGTGCAAAACCGGCGAGAGAACCTGGAGAACCCGAAGATTCTCCAGTATTTTCAATGATTTCAAGGGATCTGGACGGTTCCATTTCCGGAGAAATGGCGCGAGTGACGCGCCTGAACCCATCGTCAAATTCCTTAACTTTCAATCGCTTGCGCGGGGTGTCTCCGTTTTCTGGTCCATGGTTTGCCCAATTTCTGGTCCACAGTCTCATGAGCCAGTTTCCGTTTGAGGCGACTATACATCTGCCTCCAACCAGCACGCGCCTATTAGCATGATTTCGTGGTAGATGGAATCGCTCGGAGTTGGCTCTGTCGAGAGGCTAAACTAGTATGAAATTCGACCCCTATGAATATATCGGCGTGATTATACCCGGCTCGGTACTGGTTGTGGCCGTGTCACTTCTATTTCCTGACCTTGCGCCGCTGATTGAGAAATCATTGAGCCTTGGCGATCTTGGCCTCATCCTGGTGCTGTCCTTTGTTGCTGGCCATCTACTACAAGCTGGCGGAAATATTTATGAGCGAGGGGTATGGATGCCAGCTGGCGGCATGCCGACAAGCTGGGCCGCAAAGACCAAAACCCAACTTCTCAATGGTGATCAATTAGAACGTCTAGACCGAAAGCTTTCAGAAGATTTTGGGACTGGTCGAGCAGCATTGTCTGGAGGCCGGGGGCCAATGCGCGAAATCTTCGTTTGTATTCGGCAGCATGGAAATATCGACCGTATAGAAAAGTTCAATCGCAATTACGGTCTTATGCGGGGCATTGCGGTTGCGTTTCTAGTCGCGGCTATCCTCACCACCGCCATGGATTTTTCGCAGTGGCGCATCGTATTGCTTTTGCTCGCCGCCTGCGGCGTCGCCACCTACCGCATGATGCGCTTTGGAACCCACTACGCCCGGGAAATCTTTGCGGAATACCTCAATCTGAAAATGAAAAAAGCGGATGGGGATGAGGCGACGCCCGCTCAGTCTGCGGCCACATAGATCCTTTCGCCAGTCGCGCCGGTGATCGCTATCATTGTCGGCTGGCCGTACCGCTTATCGTCCTGTTTGAACTTCTCAACTGTCGACCAGTCCTTCGGCGACGCCGTCGGCGCGCCGCCCGGATGCGAGTGCCAAGCCCCAAGCGGAGCCAGGCGCCCACATGTTTTGCGTATCAGGTCCTTCTCGAACTGAGTTCGACCGCAAGGTCCAAGATCGAGGCTTGTCGGACTTGCTTTCGTTCCAGGAGGCTCCGGCGATGCGGCGACGACATAAATCTCCGATGACGCTTCATCGAGACCGCCATACAGATATCCGCCGGTCTCGTTCGGCGCTTTTTCGTCTTTAAGCTCCCGCATCCGTTCGATCACGCCGTGCGTGACCAAAACGTTCCAGCCGTTAAGGTCCCCCGGATCTTCGAACAGCTGGATTTCATCTGCTTCGATCGCCTTCGTTCCTTCGGACAAACCGTCTTCGTCCAACC
>NZNW01000021.1 GCA_002695065.1 Salinicola sp.
ATACGTCGTTGTACTTCCGCGACCAGAACTCTTGGACTCGAACTGCTACCGCGAGTAGGCCAACAATCTGCGCAGCGAGTCCGACGGTTGTCAGGGCGGCCGCAGTGACCTGCTGCGCCTGCATTAGCTCTTCCGACACGACCCGAACCTACGGCTCCTCGGCGGGGGCGGAGCAAGACGCGCCGTCGGCGGAATGCAGAACGCGTGCAGGTCGACCGCTCAACGACCGGCTTGCGAGCCTAGGCATAAACATGGGTATCTGGCGGACTAACCCTTCGTCAGCAAGAGGGGCAATCGGCCGACGCGGAGAAGCGAACGTGAAATAGGGTTCGAGAATGGCTGATGAGGACTCCTTGGTCTCTACTCTGGTCGTCGCGGCACACCTCGGCCTGTCAAGGTCGACTGTCCGTCGAAAAGCCCGCAGCGGCGAAATCCCGTGTGTACGCCGTGGGAACGAGTACTGGTTTGACCTGGATGCGGTCAGGAAGGCGGCCCTTCGGAAACGCTGAAGCTCGGCAGTCAGCCACCGGCCTGCGGACAGCGCCAATCAAGTAGCAATGCACCAACCCGACACTCACTCATCAACGCGCGACCGACTTAAGAAAGGTGGTCGCGCGGTCGCTACCGCCGCTTTCGCTTACGCCGCGGTTGTGGCCGCTGTCCTCGCATTGCCTTCCGCACAGACTCAACACTCTGCACAGCGGTGACGGGCTTCAACCTTGCGGACACGGCCAGTTCGAACTCAGTCAACTCGGCTGGGACCTGCTCGTAGAAGACGCCGAACACCTCTCGGGTTTCACCGTCGTACGCGAACATCGCAGATCGCGACACCCCGAGCTGGTAGCCCTTCGCACGTAGATAGGCGCGTCTGCCACGTTCCCATAGAGTCCGGTCGCGTCCTGTCGGGCAGGTCCCCCACACCAGTACCCACCCACCGTCGTCCGGGGTTGGTATTGGAACAGTGATGGTGCGCTCCACCGAACCATCCTTAGACCCCAAACACACGTCCGCCCCGTGCCGAGCCATCTGCTGTTGCGTCTTGACGTCGCCGGACAGCAGTGTCGCAACGATCGACAGCGCAGCTGGGGTTTCACAGCCATCGATCGCATCGATCAGAGGAGAAAGCGGGCTGGGTGACATTCGCGGCTTCGGCGGCGCAGTAGGCAATCTTCTCTTGCCGGTCCGAGTTCGCAAATAGTCCTCGAAGTACCAGGCATCGAGAGGATCAGTACGGCTGGTAACTACTCCCGGGGTTTGCGATCGCCAGCGCTGAAGCTCGGACGGCTTGACAGCGGGAAGGAATGCGAAGGTCGACCGCAGGACCTCGGGGTCCTCCTCGACATACAGGCCCGCCTCGAGAAAGTACAGATAGAGATCGAGCTCATCGGGCGCCGTGTAGAGAACAGTGGCCAGCGGGTGGCGCCGGCGCCGCAGGTAAAGGAGGAACTCCGCGGGATGACTCGAAAGGTCTGCGATCAAGTCCAAATCGTGAATGGACACGGTCCAGGGGATGGAGTCGGCCGAGATCAGCCCGGCCTTCACTAGCTCGGCAGTTGCAGTCGAGGTCGACGTGAGATCTTCCAGACTGACCGCGACCGTATGAATCTCTCTTACGTGCTGCAGGTCAATCCAACCTTCGCCGTGAACGCGAATACCTCCGTCGTTACGAATGCGCTGGACGACCCGCTCTGCCTGAGCGGCGGCTTTCGTGATGATCCCTGTGAGGTCCTTACGCAACCGAAAGCTTGCGGCCGAGCGAGACTGCGAACTCAGCGCGACCGCTTTGTCCTCGACAACAACAGCGACATCGCCGACGAGAAGCAGGTGGTCACCCTCGACGCGTTTGGTGTACTGGTCCGGTCCGGTGGCCTCCTCCGCATCGTTTGCGGGAACGTAGTACTGGAAAGCGTGCCGCGCTCTATCCCCTGGCAGCAAACGCTCGAACGCACGTCTGGTCCGCTGTTCCAGGTGATGGCCCCGGTGTCCTTGGTAATTCTCCCAACCACTGCTCGAGCGCAAGATCATCTCGAGTCGCTCCCGAATCGCGGCCTGCGTTAGGGCGGGGTGGATCAGTAGAGCACGGCCCGACTCGGTTCGAATCACCGGAGCCACACGCAGGGGGTTGTCTCCACCGAGGAACGCGCGAACGGCATCCTCGACGTTGCCATCCCCAGCGGGATGCCAGGTGAACGCGTCGAGGACCGCTTCCACCACCACTGCTGACATCTGGGTGGATCGAGCGAGTTCGGTCATTGAGACCGACGCCGCAATCTCGTCGGGCTGTAACGCACGGTCGATGCGACGGGACGCATCGGTCCGCTCTTCGTCGGTCGCGAGTCCGAGCGAATAGCTCTGCTCAACCCGTTCGTAACGCCGGAAGGAGGCCTCCAACCGACGGTTCATGTTCCGCACTTGGAGTTCGTGGAGCTCTCGCAACACTGCGATCGCCTGCGCGGCGCTGAAGCCGGCGGACTCGCGAAGAACTCCATCGATCGACTGTTCGGTGAAGAGCGCTCGGGTCGTTTCCTCCAGTAACTCCGCGTATGACGACCCACGCATTGACATCTCTGTGATCTGCAACGTCGCGCCTATCCACCCGAGAGGATCGTCAGAGTCAACGGCCGCGACCGCCCGAAGGCTGCCCAGTCGGCGAAGCTCTTCGGCCAGCTCGAGACACTCTTCGATGATCGAAGCTGGAGGTGTCTTGGTGTTGGCCGGCGAGGGAGACGCCTTCATGGCAACGATGGCCACAAGCTCGACCAAGCTGAAGCCGTTCTCGATTCCGGCTTGATAAGTCGGTTGGCCTTGATGCCAAGGCAGAGCGCGCAGGCGTCCCTGCTCAATGACGACGATCGGATGGAAACCAGCCACCAGATGAACCATGCGAGCGATCGCAGCGCGAATCTGGACATCGAGCCCGTCTACCACGCGATCCGGATCGAGCGTCGAGAGCGTTGCGACCATCGAGTCGAGCGATGTGGCAATTGCGTTCGCGTGCACATCGACTGTGACGGAATCATCAATCGACCGCTTCTTGCGCGAGCTCCCCATGTACGAATCTCACCATGGACCGGGGACACGCTCCGCCCGATACCGCCAGGCGCACGTTCGAACTGTCGACGACGGTCCAAGGTGAAGCCAAGACGACGCCGCTAATGCGTCAGATTGGAGCGTCGCCGACACGCGCGAGGCACGCGTAGCCCAACCCACGCGCCGCAACGACGGGCTGCCCGCCGCAGGGCCCCCTGCCGGGCGGGGATAGCCGGGGAAAGTCCACTCGCCATCGAGCCTGACCGTGGCGCTATCGATCGCGAGTTCGCTACCGACTTCGCACAGTTCCTGGCTGCGAATTGATGCGAATGCAGAGATGGGCTGAAGGACGGTAGCGTTCGATGTCCATGCAGCCGATTGGACGCGAAGCTAGATATGCCGCAGACCGTGGACCCGATGTTCGCCCAGGAAGTACTCGAGTGGTGGATCGAGCACGCCGACGAAGCCCTCAAGGACGGGCGCTCCGGGCGTCGCGAGCACGAGTTTTGCAGGTCGGGCACTAAGACCGACGTCATGCTCGCTCGCGAACTCCAAACCCGTCGCGTGATCGGAATCACACTCGGGATAAACGTCGACGCGCTAATCCGCCCGCTCGGCAGGCACAACTTCGTCGAGCTCCAGAGCGGCCTCGACCTAGCGCGGCGTGCTCTAGGAAAGCTCAAGACAGCAGAAGAGACTGCTCGACACATCTCGGGCACAGTAGCGCCGTCCATGGCGGCCGACTCGCTCCACCCCCTGATCTGGGACGCAGCTTCAAAGCTATGGAACGACGGTCACTTGACCGCGGCGGTCCAACGCGCGGCGACCTTTCTCAACGCACACGTCCAAGACCTCACCGGGCGACACGATGTGTCGGACAGCGCGCTTATGGCGCAAGCATTCTCGCCCTCCGCGCCGGAACCAGAGAAGCCCCGCCTTCGCTGGCCCGGCGAAGACAGCAATCTCACCGTGAGAGCGATGCGTACCGGCCTCCTCCAGTTCAGCCAGGGTTGCTTCATGGCGATCCGCAACCCGACCACTCATGGCACAACGGAGCTTTCGACACAGCAGGCACTCGAACATCTCGCAGTTCTCAGCACGTTGGCGCGTTGGATCGACGGATGCGAACTCGTCGATGCTCAGGAGGAGACGAGGAAAAGTCCATCCATCCCGCGCGGATGACGACCGGCTTGCGGGCGCGTCGTCGTTCGTTTCGCTTCACCGTGTGGAGGGCGCAAAGCGGACTCCTCCGGTCTCGTGACGGGCGTTCACGCCGGGTGCCTGTGAGTCCGTCGACACGCTGTCCTGAAGCGCGGGACCCAAATTCGTAGTGTGGTCGAGCGGAGGTTTCCCGAGGATCTTCCGCGCTGCATCCAGAGTTGCGAGCGCTTCCCCGAAGATGAGCGAGTCCAAATGCTTCATGTTGATGTGGACCAACTTCTGATCCTGGGGATCGTGCTCGACGCGGAGCGCGCAAGCGGAGCCAATCGGCTCAATTTCCCGACAAGTCGAGCGATATAGTGCACGTCCGCGATCAGTTCCGCTTGCGTCAACGATTCCCGATCGTGGTGGCGAGGACGATGCCCCAGCCTGTTGTTCTCTCGTGGGAGGGGCATCGTCCTGGCCGTTGGGTCGCTCAGCCGTTCGAGGAGGGCGCTCCTGGGACCAGCACGGCCCGTCCGGGGATCTGACCGGTGGCGAGGCGCTCGAACACTTCGTTGATTTCCGAAAGTGGGTGTCGTTCAATCGCCGATACCAGGCGCCCAGAGCGGGCTAGCGCGAGTACCTCCTCGAGTTCATTCCGGGTACCCCAGTTGCTCGTCATCATCACTGCTTCGGCGGCGAAGCGGAAGAACGAGAACGGAAAGCTGCCGCCCGCGAGCCCGACGAGCACAAAGATACCGAGCCGGTCCACCGCTCCAGCACCAAGGGCCATGGTCGTGTCGATTCCGACAAAGTCAAGAACAGCCGCTACCCCGTCCCGGCCGGCGGCAGTGCGAATCTGTTCCGCGGCATCAGCATCTCGAGGGTCGACGGTGACGTCGGCGCCGAGCTCGTGTGCGGTCTGACGCTTCTTCTCGTCGGTGTCGACGACGATCACCTTTGCCGGGGAGAGCAGCTTCAGGAACTGGACCCCGTACTGGCCGAGCCCTCCAGCGCCGATCAAGACCGCGCTAGTGCCGGGCACGAGGTGGGGCAGTGCCTTCTTGACCGCCGAGTAAGGCGTAAGGGCTGCATCGGTGAGAGCGGCTGCTTCTACCGGGTCGAGTCCGTCTGCCCGGAGCAAATGCCGCACGGACGGCACGACCATGTACTCCGCATACCCGCCTGCTGGGCCCATGCCGCCCCACAGGAATGTGTTGCAGAGCTGTTCCTTGCCTCCCAGGCAGAAACGGCAGTGACCGCAGCCCCAGCCGCCGAACACGACGACCGCGTCGCCGACCTCGAACCCGTTGCCTTCTGCGCCGGGACCGAAGGACTCGATCCAGCCTGCATTCTCATGACCCAGGGTGTGTGGGAAAGCGACACCCGGAATCTCGCCGGACTTGACGTGCAGGTCGGAGTGGCATGCCCCGGATCCCCCGATTCGTATCAGGACCTCCCCAGGCCCAGGTTCTGGAGTCGGAACGTCCTCGATGACGAAATCCGACCCTACTTCGTTCAATCGTGCTGCTTTCATATTGTGCGTCCTCTTCTGTTCACAGATAGGCCATTAGCAGGCCTTGTTCGGGATGGTGGTTCGCGGTCGCCTGCGATCGCAGGGTGCAACTCGTAGAAGCGTCGGTGCTGTTCGATCAGGGCGCACCTCCCATCGACGTCAGGTTCACGTGGCGAGGCGGGCTGCCCATCCCGGGGAGGCGGCGCGGGGCGGCAACGAGAGGTCCCGACGTGAATTGCACGAGGGTCCGCACGTAAGCGGTCTCCGGATCAGCGCCCGCTGTGACCATGTCCTCGAGGGCGATCCGAATCGAACTCGCCACGGCTGCGGCAGCCGCGCGGGCGGCGACAGAGTCCGCCGCCAACCCGAGCCGGGGCGCCAACACGGGCGCGACCGACAGCTCACCGTCATGAACCTTTCGCATGAACACCGACCACATCTCCGAGTTGCGGAACACGAGGGGATACAGCTGCAAAGTGCGCTCAGCAGATTCGCCCAGCAAGCTTGCCCGGAACGCGAGGCGCAGCACCTCCGTCAGGGCGATGTCTGGATCCGTTTCGACGATCACCGCGTTGAAACGTCGAATGGACCAGTCGAACACTGGCCCAACCGACTCGGCCTTGACCGGAAAGTACCGATAGAACGTTCGCTGCGAAATGCCGATCTCGCTCGCGATCTCAGTGATCGTCAGGTCCGTGGTGCCGCGGGCGATGAACAGTGCGCAGCATTGTTCCGATGCGCGAAGGCGCGCGCCCTCTCGCGGCTCGATTTCGCACTCCATCACGGGGGTGATGCTATACCTGCGTGGCAGAAACTGCCACGGCCTACCCAGGTGCGAAGTCTCCTCGCTGGAGGTTCGACCCTGCAGCAGATCTCCAATCACATCCGGCTCTCAGTTCCCGCCGGCACTGCTGCCTCCGTGTCGTGGTGCGCAAATCTATACGAGCCTCTTGCCGCATCGGTGAGCAAGGATCTTGTTCACCCAACGTCGGGCTCGTGTGTCCGTCAGCGGATCACTCACGGACGGGCTGCGCGCGCTGAGACCTCGCTGCCTCTTCTTCAGCGACGGTCCCTACAAGTTCCGCGATCTTCACGACGATGTCTCGCATCGGTTCCTCCGCCGTGCTGAACCCTCCACGAGGGGCAAGCGGGACTGCTGCACGGTTAGGTGACCCCTGATCTGGCTCGCTCCGATAACGTCTGCCGAAACACGCTTATGGCCCACGGTTACGGCGGCCGGGATCAGTGTCTACGGCTGCTGCGCCGAAAACGATCGTTTACGGTGCACTCGCGATAGGCGCCCACGGCTCGCGCCGAGAATGCGCATCAGAACCTGGTCTCGGTGGGCGTTCCCGGCTCGCTAGTCACAACGTCTACCTCAGGAAAGCCCATTGACATGTGCTCCGTGGGGGGCGTTTGCTGTCTCGCGCAGGGCCGGCGTTGTCGAGGCCCCGTCAAAGAAGCATCGAGCAATACATCTGATGGGAGTGGACATGAAGGCAGTGGTGTACGAGGGGCCCCGTCAGGTCAGCACGAAGGACGTCCCGGACGCGAAGATCGAGCGCCCTACCGATGTCCTGGTCAGGGTGACGACGACGAACATCTGCGGCTCGGATCTGCACATGTACGAGGGGCGGACG